>JAADIS010000005.1 GCA_013151215.1 Chlorobiota bacterium
ATAATAATCTCACAAATATT
Source organism: Chlorobiota bacterium (assembly GCA_013151215.1). Lineage (GTDB taxonomy): Bacteria > Bacteroidota > Bacteroidia > Bacteroidales > F082 > BM524. Next base: position 21 of record JAADIS010000005.1, read on the forward strand.
GATGTGTCAAATAATTCATGGTTAACTCAATTACAATGCTCCAGGAATCAAATTAATACTTTGGATTTGTCAGTAAATACTGAGTTATTAAATTTGAATTGTGCAAACAATCAACTTACAAGTTTGAACCTTTCAAATAATACAAAATTAAAAACCTTAATTTGTAATAGTAACCTACTCACAAGTTTAGATGTTTCTAACAATTCAAGTTTACAGGGATTAGTATGTCATGATAATTATCTTGCAAATTTAAATTTATTAAATAATACTTCATTAGTTACTTTGCAGTGCAATAACAATCTTTTGTCAAGTTTAGATGTATCTAACAATGTCTTATTACTTGGCTTATTTTGCTATTCTAATCAACTCACAAATTTGGAAGTATCGTTAAACACCGCATTATCAGACTTATATTGTAATGACAATATGCTTACCTTTTTGGATGTTTCTATGAATACTGCTCTATCACAATTTGGTTGTACTAATAATCACTTGACAAGTTTAAATATTCGAAATACTAACAATACTGGCATTTTCGTTTTCGATGCCACAAACAACCCCAACCTAAGCTGTATCCAGGTTGATGATGCTGCCTGGTCAAACGCAAACTGGCCAAATAAAGATGCCACAGCAACATATAGTGAAAACTGTGGAGGAGGAGCATTAACTTATGTGCCCGATGATAACTTTGAACAGGCCTTAATTGATTTAGGTTATGATGATGTCTTGGATGATTATGTTCTGACATCTAATATAAATCCAGTTACTTTATTAATGCTCGGTAATTCACACATTAGTGATTTAACAGGTATAGAGGATTTTGTTTCACTTACTGTTCTAATTTGTAAAAACAATCAACTCACCAGTTTGGATATTTCTAATAACACTAATTTACAAATCTTTAGATGTGATTACAATCAGCTCACCAGTTTGAATGTTTCTAATAACATCAATTTACAAGAATTAATGTGTGGAAACAATCAACTCACCAGTTTGGATGTTTCTAATAACATCAATTTAACAGACTTATACTGCTCTTCCAATCAACTTGCCAGTTTGGATTTTTCTAATAACATCAATTTAGAATACGTTAATTGTGTAAACAACCAACTTATTAGTTTGGATGTTTCAAATTGCCCTGATTTAAACTATTTAAATTGTGAAACGAATTTGTTTACAAGTCTTAATATTACCAACAATATAGCACTCCAATTATTTATTTGCAAGAGCAATCAATTAACAAGTCTTGACATAACTAATAATCCTGCATTATTTTATTTTAATTGTGGATTTAATAACCTGATAGCATTGAATCTAAACAATGGAAACAATACCAACATTACAAGTTTTAATGCTACTAATAACCCCAACCTCACCTGTATCCAGGTAGATAACGCATCATGGTCAACAGCTAACTGGCTAAACAAAGATGCAACTGCTTCGTATTCGGAAGACTGCGGCTGGGGTACTAATGATAGTGATGGCGATGGCATAACTGATGATATGGATGATTACCCAGGTAATGCAACAATGGCATTTGATAATTACTTTCCAGCCACAAGTTTTGGAAGTTTGGGATTTGAAGACTTATGGCCTTCAAAAGGAGACTATGATTTTAACGATTTGGTTGTAGGTTATAAGTTTCAAACTATTACCAATGCCACAAACAAAGTTGTAGAAATAAAAGCAACATTTGTTTTAAAAGCCAGTGGTGCTTCTATGCAAAATGGTTTTGGTTTTAACCTACCTGATGCCAGTCAAAAGCTTATCTCAGGCCTTGGCGATGTAACTGTATCTGGTTTTGATAAACATGAGAATTATGTTAGCCTTAACGCAAAAGGGTGGGAGAATGCCCAATCAAAACCAACTATTATTGTATTTGATGATATATTTAATTTATTAGAGCCTCCAGGAGGCGGAACTGGAGTAAATACTGTATTAACTGCTCCTTTTATTCCATACGACACTTTAAGATTAACAATAATACCTGCTTCAAGCAGCTTAACTGCCAGCGATTTTTCGTTGGAAACCTGGAATCCTTTTATGATAGTAAATCATGATAGGGGAATAGAGGTGCATTTATCCAATCATTTACCTACTGACCTTGCCAATCTGGGATTGTTTGGAACTGCTGATGACGATACAAATCCTTTAATAGGTAAATATTATAAAACAAGCAATAACCTTCCTTATGTGATTGATATAACTGAAACATATACATGGCCGATTGAAAAAGTTAGCATTGATAACTCTTATTTGCATTTTATTGAATGGGCATCAACCTCAGGTATTGATTTTGAGGATTGGTTTCAAGATAAGACTGGCTATAGAAATACTGAAAATTTATATATTATTCTTGATCAATAGTCCTTTCTTCTAATTACTAATGGTCAGTAAGGTGTAAACTTGCGGATCTGAGAAGATGTTTGATTAGGCTATATCTGTATGAGGCACTGTCCTATAAAGTGTGTAAACCCGATAGCCATCGGATGAAAATCAGGATTCATAATATCATGGATGAATTCTGTCTTCAAAAAAAGAAGTCAATTGGCTTAATATAACTTTCCAGTTCCCAAACCAGTAATTTACTGCCAAAGTGCTAAGTACATGACAATTTTTAAAAACATCAGTTGAATTAGCTGATATTCAATATATTATGTTGATAACTCTTTAAAAAGAATGTAATTAATACCCTGGTATTCAATATCTTAGATGTATTTACCACAAATCCTTCTATCGATATGAATACCAGAGTTGATACCAAAAGTAGCATTTTATTTGACGCCTTAGATAAAGTTTTTGAAAACAAGATCGACAAGGCAAGAGTAAAATTAACTGCGCTGTTTATAATAGCCTTAAATCAAGTCAGAACGGTTAACTTTGAGAGGTTGGCAATCGCATTCGATCATAGTGCTAAAAAGGATTCTTCATTACGTGGGATTCAGCGTTTTATTGCTAATTTCGATCTGCAATATGATTTGATTGCCAGTCTTGTATCTAGTTTATTGCCAGCCGAGCCTCCCTATCGTTTATCAATGGATCGGACCAACTGGGAATTCGGTTCGAAAAACATAAATATCCTAGTATTAGCAATTACCTATAAAGGAATTGCATTTCCTTTATTATTTAAGGTTGAACCCAAAGCGGGAAACTCTTTAACACAGCAGCGCATTAATATTATCAATAAATATATTAAGTTATTTGGCTTGGAAACAATTGATTGCCTATTAGCAGGCAGGGAATTTGTTGGAGAACAGTGGATAGAATATTTGAACATAAACCGTATTAGATACCACATTAGAACTAGAAATAACTTTTGGGTAATAATTCCAAGAACAGGGCGCAGGGTAAAGGCATCTTGGCTATTCAACCAATTGAAAATAAACCAGTTTAAATTTCATGAGAATATTGTTATGGTAAATAATGCATTATGCTACATTTCTGGCTCAAAAGTATTTGACAAAAATGGAAAACCCGAATTACAAATAATAATTTCATTTAACAATCCACAAAGGGCCAATACTTTATATAAAGAAAGATGGCAAATAGAATCTGCTTTCAAAGGTTTAAAATCAAGTGGCTTTAATTTTGAACACACACACTTAACAGATCCTGATAGGGTACAAAAACTGTTTGCTCTAGTAATAATTGCATTTACTTGGGCTTATATTGTTGGAATAGCACTAGACAAGATAAAGCCTATTAAAATCAAAAAACATGGAAGAAGATATAAAAGCTTAATGGTGTATGGACTAGACTATATATCTAATATCTTGTTTAGTAATGACTTGACTAAACTTAAAGTGTGCTGTGGGTTTTTGTCATGTACTTAGGTCTTATTCAGTTTAAGCAATAGCACATCCTTGTCAATGCTTGGGGCTGGTTTTCTGTCGCTACCAACAAGGACATAACTTTCGTCAGATAATTGTAACACGGCGCTGGAAATTGAAAGTGAGTTTATTGTATAATGTTTCTCAAAGGTGTTCTGGGGGTATAATAATATGCCCGGGAAGTAAAAAAGTATCAATATTATATTTTTCATTGTGTAAGGTTTTTTATTCTAGTTCACGGTTTGGCTATGCTGAGTGCCGCAATTTGTTCAATAATTGTCTTTGGTTTCGCTATTTTTCAAACTTTACTAATTTTTTTCTAACTAATACGATTTGCGGCATGCAATATATAAATTGTTGGCAGTAGTTATTGTTTAATAATTTTAATAAATTCTATAGCATTATCATTCTCCGGGTATAAAGCTAATATGTATAATCCTTTATCTATATTTTCGAGTGAGATAATATGATTAGATAGTGTCCCAGTTTTAATGATTTGCCCAAAAATATTTATAATTTCAAATTCAATATTATTATAATTAGCATCAATATTTATAAATCCTTGTGCAGGATTAGGGTAGGCCTTAAATTGTACTGGAAAGTTGTTGTTTTCCACCTTTGTTGTAATGTTACAATTAACCGGCAACGGAAATGGATAACCAATATTATAATGAGAAGTACCAAGATATTCTACAGAACAATTGTCATAAACCTTGAAATTATAGGTATGATAACAAATACAACCGGATGGACAATCCCCCCAGGCAATCTCAAATTGATATGTTCTTTCATCACCAGTTTTATTGTAACTAATAGTATTTCCATCAAATGTATATGATACTTTTATACTATATGTCACACCACTATATGTTTTAATGCTATCGCACACAGGTTGGATATTGATAGTTTGATCTGTCGATAATATAGCATAATGATATCCTAGAACGCTTGTGAAATCATATACTGAAAATCCATAAGTTAGTAGTAATGTGTCTAATGAAGGAATGCCGGTAACTATATTATAGTTTTGCCAATTATGGGTCCAGTCGTATGAAAGATCAACCCCAACTTCTATGTAGTTATATATGGTATTGTTGGTAGATTCTTCATGAATGCAATATATGTCAAACGCAGAATCTCTCTCAGGAATAGATGAAACATTAAAGATTGCGGCTAAGCCACTCCAAATGGTATCTTGATAGCTAAATGGAATGTCAATAGAGTCCATATACGGTGAGTCTTGACTGATAATTCGTTGGAGGGCTAAATGTTTCACGTCTTTGTCATAAGAACTCTTTAACTCAGATGGTATTATGCAACTTGATGGAATTTGAGCATTCAAATTAATAAGTCCTATCACGAGCAGGGAAAATGTAATTAATTTTTTCATGATTTAATGTTTTTCTTTTGTATAATCTCTAAATAAATGTAGTTTTCCAATTCCAATATATCCGATTACTATTGCGGCTAATTATTTCTTTCTTTCTTATTTGATGTATTAAAGTTCATTTTGTACATGTCTCACAATGAATACCAATTCCCTTATAACCCAACTTTTCACATACCTTAAATACCTTATCCTGTGGATAATCATATATTTTGGAATTTTGATCAATTGATGTCCTTGGTGTATTTCATGCGTTTTTTCAAGTTCGGCATTATTGTGCATCTGTTGGTTTAGGCTGCTTTAGCCAATTCATGTCGCAACAGGCTTTGCATAATAATTAGTTCTGTGTAAAAGTAATAAAAATATTCGGGGTGGCAAAGCGTCCCGCTTCTTTTACAACGAACCCTGGGCAATGGCCCGCAAAGGCTTAGGGCTGTTTGTAGCAGGTACGACCTATGTTAACTGAATCAGGCCGTTAAAGGCCTTGTGCGGTTTACTTCCCGATACAGAATTTCCCAAAAATATTTCCCAAGACCTCATCGTTGGTGATTTCCCCCGTTATGGTGCCCAGATGGTGGAGCGCAGAGCGGATATCCACGGATATCAAATCGGTGGGTATATTGTTGCCGAAGCCTTGCTCAACTTCTGCCAAAGCCTCGAACGACTTTTTTAAAGCCTCGTAATGCCTTGAGTTATTTACTATTATATTGTCGTCAAGGTTCATGCCCTTAACGTATTCTACCAGGGTGCTGGCCAGCAAATGTATGTTTTCCTTACGCTTGGCTGAAATAAAAACAGTCTCGCAATCCAGCAATCCCGTTAATTTATGCGGCGTTTCGTCAAGGTGGTCAATTTTGTTGGCGACAAAAATAAAATGCTTGTCCCCGTCTTCCATGTATTTCTTGAATTCCTCAAAAACCTCTTCGATATCTTCCTTGCTGGCACGGGATATGTCGCAAACGTATAATATCAGCCTGGCTTGCTCCATTTTCTCGTAGGTGCGTTCTATCCCCATGCTTTCTATCTTGTCGTTCGACTCCCTCAAACCGGCCGTGTCGATAAACCTGAATGTATATCCATCGATTACGATGGTGTCCTCGATGCTGTCGCGGGTAGTGCCGGGGATTTCCGAGACTATTGCCCTTTCCTCGTTTAGCAAAGCATTCAGCAATGTCGATTTTCCGGCATTCGGTTTGCCGATAATCGCCACAGGTATGCCGTGCTTTATCACGTTGCCCAGTTTAAAGGAGTTGATCAGCGAACTTAGTTCCTGCTTTAGTTTTCGGACCAGGTTCAGAAAATCCTCCCTGTCGGCAAATTCCACATCCTCTTCGGCAAAATCGAGCTCCAGCTCTATCAATGATGTAAAGTCAAGCAACTCGGCCCTGAGTTCCTTTATTTTATCCGAGAAGCCTCCCCTCATCTGGTTTAAGGCCATCTGGTGGGCAGCCTTGCCGCGGCTTGCTATCAGGTCGGCCACGCCTTCGGCCTGCGACAAATCCAAACGTCCGTTGTGAAAAGCCCTCATCGTAAACTCCCCAGCGTCGGCCATGCGGGCGCCGTCGCTTAAAAATATTTCAATTATCAGCTGCTGTACATAAACGGAGCCATGACAGCTTATTTCCACGACATCCTCGGCAGTATATGAATGCGGCGATTTGAAATAGCTTAACAAAATCTCGTCTATTATCCTTTCGCCATCGACAAAATCCCCAAAATATTGTTTATGGCTCTCAATGGTCTCGGCGCTCAGCGATTTGAGCCGGGGTTTAAAATGCCTCAAGGCGATGCTTAAGCTGTCCCTGCCCGACAATCTAAGCAATGCTATTGCGCCACTACCGGCGGGACTTGCCGGGGCGCAAATCGTGTCATTGTTGTAAACCATTGAGGATGAGGTTGTCATGCGTCTATTTATAAGAGGTGATAAATAAGATAAATTAATCTCAAATGTAAATAATATTTGATAAAACATATTAACTTTGGCATCTTTAAAAAAGCGAATAAATAAAATTGTAAAATGAGTGTTTTAGTTAACAAGGATTCTAAAGTTATTGTTCAGGGGTTTACCGGTGGTGAAGGTACTTTTCATGCCGGGCAGATGATAGAGTACGGAACAAATGTAGTTGGGGGTGTTACCCCTGGAAAAGGTGGTCAGACACATCTTGAAAAACCGGTTTTCAATACCGTTAAAGATGCTGTTGACAAGGCCGGCGCCGATGTTTCGGTCATCTTCGTCCCGCCCGCTTTCGCCGCCGACGCCATTATGGAGGCAGCCGAGGCCGGAATAAAGGTGATTGTTTGTATTACCGAAGGCATTCCTACAGAGGATATGGTAAAAGTGAAAGAATATCTTAAAGGCAGGGACGCAAGACTGGTTGGCCCCAACTGCCCAGGCGTTATCACTCCCGGTGAGGCTAAGGTTGGTATTATGCCGGGTTTTATCCACGAAAAAGGCCGTGTAGGTATAGTGTCGCGATCAGGAACCCTTACTTATGAGGCCGTTGACCAGCTTACAAAAGCAGGCCTGGGCCAGACTACGGCACTCGGGATCGGCGGGGATCCGATTATCGGGACAACTACACGCGATGCCGTCGAGCTTTTCATGAACGACCCCGAAACAGAAGGTATTGTTATGATTGGCGAAATAGGCGGGAATATGGAAGCCGATGCAGCCTATTGGATTAAAGAACACGGAAACAAACCCGTAGTTAGTTTTATAGCCGGGGCAACGGCGCCCAAAGGCAGGACGATGGGGCATGCAGGTGCCATAATTGGCGGCAAGTCGGATACGGCCGAGGCTAAAAAAGAAATACTCACCGATTGCGGTATCCATGTCGTGGATTCCCCGGCACAAATTGGCGCGAAAATGCTGGAACTTCTTAGATGAGGATTCATAAAATTAATAAGCCCTTGTGCATCAACAATGTACAAGGGTTTTTTTTGCCCGGGAAGTTCAATTAAGGAAATTCTCGATGTCCACCTTAGATTTTGTAGTAGTTTGGTTGTCCTTATAAAGCCCTATCAATATTAGTCCTTCCTAAAACAAGCTGATTGCTTTGTGCCTTTGTTGCCGACACAATTTTATTATCTTTCGGCCGTGAAAAAAATCCTTCAATCAATAGGCCCGGGAATAGTTGTGGCCGCAACCGGAATAGGGGCTGGCGACATGATAGCCGCAACCGTTGGTGGCGCTAAATATGGCTATCTGATAATATGGGCAGTTGTCTTGGGGGCTGTTTTGAAATATGTATTGAATGAAGGTGTCGGCAGATGGCAGCTTGTCAATAATATGAGCCTTGCCAAGGCTTGGATTATATATCTGCCAAAGTTTGTCGCATATTATTTCCTCATATATCTATTGCTCTGGAGCTTCATTGTTTTTGCGGCATTGATGGCAGCAAGCGGATTGGCCGCTTATGCCCTTACGGGGATGTTCTCAGTGAAAATTTGGGGCGGGATACATTCTGTTGTTGCACTTTTGTTAGTGCTGCCTGGAAATTACCGGTATTTCGAGAACATCATGAAAATTATAATCGCCATGATGTTCGTGGTCGTTATTGCAAGCGTTGTTTTGCTGAAACCGGATTTCTATTTGATTGCCCATGGCATCCTGAACCCTATATTGCCGCATGATAGTGTTAAATATGCCCTTGCTATTATTGGCGGGGTAGGGGGAAGCGTAACAATTCTGAGTTATGGCTATTGGATAAAGGAAAAATCGTGGGAAGGCGAGGAGTACCTGCCCAAAATGAAGGTTGATCTGGCGCTGGCTTATTTGTTGACAGGCTTGTTCGGTATCGCGGTAATTATTATCGCCGCCGACCTGAAACCTGAAATAGTCAGCGGAAGCGGGATTGTCCTTGCCTTGGCAGATAAGCTCGGCGGGCTCACAGGCAGTGCCGGAAGGTGGATATTCCTTTTCGGCTTTTGGGCAGCGGTGTTCAGCTCTATGATTGGTGTGTGGCAGGGAGTGCCCTATATTTTTGCCGATTTCACCCGACAATTGAAAGGTGATAATCCCGTGGAAAACAATAAACAATTAAGTAATGCACAGGCTTACAGGCTTTTCCTTTTGTTTATGGCAATAGTGCCGTATGTGTTGCTCTTTATGGGCAAACCTGTTTGGCTGATCATTGTTTATGCGGTGGCAGGATCTTTGTTCATGCCGTTCCTGGCCTTTACCCTCCTATGGCTAAACAATAAAAAAAGTCTGCTGAAATCTAAAAAGAACGGCATAGTCATTAATGTTTTATTAATAATTAACTTACTTTTGTTTTTGTATCTGGGAATAATGGAATTATTAAAATATATCTAAAATAATTAACGATGTTACGACATATAGTTATGATTGCGTTCTCCGACAAAAAGAAGGCAAAGGCGTATTCCGCACAATTAAAGGAAATGCTAATTGGTTTGAAATCAAGTATTTCCACATTGAATAAAATTGAGGTCGGGCTTAATTTCTCCGTTCGCCCGGCAGCTCACGACATTGTTTTGATAGCCGACTTTGATGACGAGAACGGCCTGAACCTTTATAGGGAGCATCCGGAACATATTAAAGTCCTGGATTTCCTAAAGGGAAAATTGGAAAAATCAGCTGTTGTGGATTATTATATTTGAATTTAATTAAACTTTAAATTATGAAATACTTATTGATTAGTCTTTTGGCGATGTTCATTGCATCGGTCGATGCTCAGATAACAGTTACCAACGATAACCTGGCACCGGCCGGGACAACATTCTATAATTCGGTGGATACCATTGTGGAACCGAGCATAGTTCCTGGCGGCCCGGGAGCCGGCAAAACATGGAACTTCATGGGTCTAAGTTCCGATTACGTTGATACCCTTGTGTTTATGCTGCCTGACTGGACACCATACCCGGATAATTTCCCGGCTTCCAATTTTGCTGTCAATCTAGTGGATAACGACGCATTTGCTTATTTTCTTAGAAACGACGATGAATTTTCGGCCTTGGGAGTGGCAGGCCCATTTCAGGATTTCGACTCTGTGTCGGCGGCAATAAGCCCTAAGGAAATATTTATGGACTTTCCGGTCGAATACGGAAATAGCAGAAGCGAGTCTTTTGTCGTGGAATCCAAGTTCGCAAGCGATACGCCTCCGGCAGATTCAATTTTGTATCGGCAGACAACTTTTAAAACAAGCTTTGTTGATGCCTGGGGAAGTTTAAGCCTGGCGATAGGGACCTACGATGTCTTGCGGGTAAAAGAAAACAGAACTGTTTCCGACAGCGTCTGGGCAAAGATTTTCGGAATATGGATACCTGTTGAAAACAGCCAGACTGCTTCATTAAAATATAAATGGATGACCGATGATGTAAATATAGGGTATTATTTGGTAAGCATGAAATATGATTCGGCAAGCCAAACCGTTGGAAGCGTGGAATATATGAGTGAGCTGCCAGTCGGTGTCGATAATAATGCCCAGGATGCTTTCCTGGTTTATCCCAACCCGTGCAGCTCACGGATAAATTTTAAATTCGATAACGACCTGGCTAGAAGGATCACTATCTTTGATGTTCATGGTCGGATGATAATGGATAAACTGCAGCAAAGCCCGAATACTTCAATTCAATTGTCATCATTCCCGAAAGGAATTTATTTTTACTCGATTGAAAATATGGTGTCCAAGAAAAAAACGACAGGGAAGTTTATTAAGAACTAGTTTTGTCCTCTTTATCAGCATCCTTCATATTAAACTCATTAACAATAACTTCGTGGAGCTGGGTAAGGTTAACGTTATAAAATATCTGGCCCTGAATGGAATAGGATATATGACCGGTCTCCTCCGAAACTACTATGGCCATGCAGTCGGAAATCTCCGTGATGCCCAAAGCCGCCCTATGCCTTAAACCGGCAGCATCGGCAAGCCTTTTCTTAGACACGGGAAGTATGCACTTTGCCGAAACAATACGGTTGTTGGTAATTATTACGGCCCCGTCGTGCAATGGGCTGTTCTTGAAAAAAATGTTTTCCAGTATGGACGTCGTAAGCATTGCATCAAGCACATCGCCTGTATTTACATACTGCTTTAACTCGTTTTGTTTAGTAATGACTATCAAGGCGCCTTGTTTTATAGCAGCCATCTTCCTGCATGCAGTTATTAGCGAATCGATGCTCAGCTCAACCGAAGTAGCAAGAAGCGGTTTGAGGAAATTAAACCGCGTACCGTATTTGTTGAAGAATGTTGGGGTTCCCAAAGCGAACAAAAACTGCCGTATCTCCGGCTGGAAAATAATTATAAGCGCGACAAGACCAACGCTGATAAAGGCTCCTAATATTTCCGAAAGCAGTTCCATTTCCAAAAAGGAGAATAGTCGCCACATGAGGAAAAGGGAAATCAGGCCCAAGACGATGTTTATTGCCGCCGTGCCCTTTACTATTTGATATATTGCAAATAAAAGCGTTGCCACCAACACTATATCCACAATGTCCAAAATCCTGAATTCAATAAATAAAGTCGTCAAATCAAATATTTTGCGTAAAAATATGAATTAGTTTTCAATTCCCGCTTTAATCAATGATAAAATGTGTGCTTAAACGGAAATTATTATTGTCAGTACTTTCCGGCTCCAGCCGCATTGGCTTGCCTGCCTGCGGATTTAAAATCAGTTTTGATGTATGTGGGTTTAATTATAAGTTTCTCCGTGAAACTCCGTGCGCCTCCGTGCCACCCAACCATCATTTTCTCTGTGAAACTCTGTGTTTTCTCCGTGCGCCTCTGTGACACCCAACCATCATTTCCTCTGTGAAACTCTGTGTTTTCTCCGTGCGCCTCCGTGCCACCCAACCATCATTTTCTCTGTGAAACTCCGTGTTTTCTCCGTGCACCTCTGTGACACCCAACCATCATTTCCCCCGTGAAGCCAAACTTTTCCCTTCTTGCCCTATCTGAAAACTGTCTTAACCAAGATTCCCAATTCGCGGGCGGTGCCGCATGCCACATTAATTCTTTTTATAAGCCTCAAATAGCTTAACGGTTTCCACAGCTTCCTTAACATCATGAACCCTAAGGATATTAGCCCCGCCCTGAAGTGCCAGCATATTTAAAGCAACAGTCCCGCTTAGTGCCTGTTCAGGATTGACGTTCAATACTTTACATATCATTGATTTTCTGGACAAGCCACTCATTAAAGGCAAGTTCATGATTCTTATGTTTTCCTGTCCCCTTAATAATTCGTAATTGCTTTCCAGGCTTTTTCCAAATCCGTAGCCTGGATCCAGAATCAGTTTCTCAAACCCCGGTTTCTTGAATTTACTTGCCCGTTCCACAAAGAAAGCCTTGACTTCTTCAACAACATCCTTAACAATGGGCGCATTTTGCATAATCTCAGGCTTGCCTTTCATGTGCATCAATATGTATGGGATATTTAATTCTGCTATTGTGGCAAACATGTTTTCGTCCATTTGCCCGCCACTGATATCGTTTATTATTCCTGCTCCCATATCATGGCTCACCCTGGCAATTTCGCTTCTAAAGGTATCCACGGAGAGAATTACATCCGGGAATTCTTTTGTTATTTGTTGCAAGACCGGCAATAATCTGTGTTTTTCTTCCTCAAGACTTATAAGCTTGGCGCCGGGCCTACTGGAGAAAGCTCCTATGTCGATTATGTCCGCGGCTTGTTCGACCATTAATTCGCAATGTCGCATGCTCTGCCCCAAGCTATCATATTTCCCTCCGTCGTAGAACGAATCCGGTGTAAGGTTCAGTATCCCCATTACCCTTGGATGCTCAAAATCAAGCATTTTGCCATTACAGTCGATAGCCTTTGGAATATTTGTAAAAGATGTATCTTTATTGCTCAAAATTTATTGGTTTTAAAAGAGCAAAGTTAGGATTTTATATATGAATAAAGATACACCCGAACAGTTTAACCAAATAATCGGCTATTGCCTTAAGATATTCGAGAACAAACAGAAAGATTATAGCACTGCTTGGCGGATATTGAGGACCTCCAGCCTGACGGATCAGATATATATCAAGGCAAACCGTATCAGAAGCATACAGATCAAGGGTTTCAGCAAGGTTGACGAGGGAATTGTCCCTGAGTTTGTGGGAATTATCAACTATTCCGTAATGGCTTTGATACAACTGGAAAAAGGCGTTGCCGAGGAGGCTGATATGGCTGCCGGTGATGCGGTAAACCTTTATAAGAAACATATCTTCGCCGCCCGCGACCTGATGATGGATAAAAATCACGACTATGGCGAAGCATGGCGCAATATGAGGATTTCCTCACTGACGGATATTATATTGATGAAGCTATTGAGGATAAAGCAAATAGAGGACAACAAAGGAAAAACTTTGGTTTCCGAGGGACTGGATGCCAACTATAATGATATTATCAACTATTCGGTATTCGCATTGATCAAACTTATAATCGAAAAGGAAGATGGCCAAAACAAATAACATTAAAGAAGTAATCGTTCTGATACTTAGGCTGATAGTAGGCTCGGTCTTTATATTCTCCGCCGTCGTCAAAGGTATCGACCCTCTTGGGACCGCATATAGGGTAGAAGATTATCTGGAAGCTTATGCTTGGTATTCCTTGGTTAATTTCTCGCTTTGGCTTGCCGTAACGCTAATTCTTGTCGAGTTTTTATTGGGCGTGGCTTTGTTTTTGCGATTGAAGCTGAAATTGGCATCTCTCGGGGTTTTGTTGATAATGGCATTCTTCACCATAGTAACCTATTTCGATGCAAAATTAAACCTGGTGCCCGACTGCGGTTGTTTTGGCGATGCCGTCAAGCTTACCAACTGGGAAACATTCTATAAGAACATAGTTCTCATAATTATGGCTATCCTGCTGTTTGCATGGCGAAAACATGCCAAGCAAAATATGACCTCAGGGACGCAGATGGCAGTACTGCTTGTTTTTGTTGCATTGTTCTCTGTTTTTATGTACTACAACATAAACCATCTTCCGGTTTTGGATTTCCGGAATTGGAAAGTGGGCAAGGATATGAAAACCCTGGGCGAGGATAAGGTAAAGGTCTATGTAATCTATAAAAATAAGCAAACAGATGAGATCAAAGAGTTTCTGTCGCCTGATTATCCATGGGGCGATAGTGCCTGGTTGAGCAAATGGGAGTTCTTGGGGCAGCGTTTCGATAATTCCTCTCTTATAAAAAAGCACGATCTGATAATTGAGGATAGCCTTGGGAACGATTTTACGAAGGATTTGATAGAAAACCCCGGAACTCAAATCCTTATCATATCCCCCGATCTATATACAGTTGATAAACAAGGCCTTGCCAAAGCAATGGCTTTAATCGAAAATATTGACGGCAATGCATATTTTGCTGTCATCACAGGGTCTTCCTTCGATCTGGCAGCTATGGTTTTTAAAAAGTATAGCAGTATGGAGGTGTATTTTGCCGACGATATCTTGCTGAAAGCGATGATAAGGTCGAATCCCGGCATAGTGATACTCAAAAACGGTGTTGTGTATAAGAAGCTGCATTATAAGGATATCCCCGATAAGCTCGAAATAAACTAATCTTATGGGGTGATATTGTTTATCGTGCAAACGCTTATAATAATCAATAATTTGCTTTACCTTTGTAATGCCGTGCTTGATCCAAAGGTGGTTTACCATAAAAATATTGTGCCGCAAAATGGGGCTTTATGTGGAGTAAATATATAAAAGGGTGGAATTCAGCATATAGCGGGGGAGTTATTGTGAATATTTTATAAAATAATGTGTTGATAATTAATTTATACAGACTAATTGTGTAATTTAGTTTTTTTCTATTTTTACTCAAATTGTTGAACAAAATTTATTTCAAGAAAATGAAGTTTATCATATCAAGTACAGCATTGCTCAGGAGCCTCCAAAAGATAAGCGGGGTGCTGAGCACAAGCAATACATTACCAATACTCGAAGACTTTTTATTCGCCCTGGCCGATGGCAAGGTTACGATAACGGCATCAGATCTGGAGACTACTATAAGTGTGGAACTTGATGTTGACAAGTTTGAGGATGAGGGTGCTATCGCCATTCCTGCCAAAATGTTGCTCGACATCATGAAGACCTTCCCTGAAATCCCTGTTACAATTTCGGTAAACCTGGACAACCTGGGTGTCGAAATATTTGCCGGCGAGGGAAAGTATAAGCTTATTGGCCATAAGAGCGACGAGTTCCCGCAAGTGCCAGTCCTGGAAAACACCAGTAAATTAAAGCTTAACGGTACTCAGTTGGTCAATGCTTTCAACAAGACCTTGTTCGCGACGGGAAATGACGAGCTTCGTCCCGTTATGTCTGGTGTGCTTTGCGAACTTGACACTGAAAGCGTTACTTTTGTAGCTACCGATGCCCATAAGCTTGTCCGCTACAGAAGGAATGATTTGAAAAGCGAGCAACCGGCCTCTTTCATACTCCCTAAAAAGCCACTAAACCACCTTAAGAATATTATTCCTGAAGATGACGATGCAGAGCTTAGTTTGGAGTATAATGAGTCGAATGCGATTATTGTTTTTGACAATATTACACTAATATGTAGGTTGATAGAGGGGAAATATCCTAATTATGAGGCTGTTATCCCGCAACAAAACCCCTTTAAACTTAGTGTTGGACGCAAAAGCCTTTTAAATGCCTTGCGCCGCGTTTCTATTTTTGGAAGCAAATCAACACATCAAGTTAGATTTAAAGTGTCGGGAAAGGAGTTACTGCTCACTGCCGAGGATATTGATTATTCAAGCGAGGCAAAAGAAAGGCTTACCTGTAGCTACGATGGACAGGACATCGAAATTGGTTTTAACTCCAAGTTCATGCTGGATATGCTTTCTACGCTCGACAACGAGAATATTATTATTGAGATGTCGGCACCGAACCGTGCCGGTATTCTTTTACCCGATGATAAGGATAATGAAGACGAGGACATACTAATGCTAATTATGCCGGTTATGCTGTCGCAATAGCATTTGCTGTTTGGTCATGGATTATTGTATGCCCCTCAATTGTATTATTATCGGCGCCCCGCTCAAGGAGATCTTAACTTTATTTACCTCTCTTTTATAAGAAACGCTTCTTGATGGCTTAGTTATGTCTATCGCATTCTTAATCATATAGTTGTGCGGTATTTCAACCCATTTAAGGATATTGTGCTTATCGGAAGTTGGACGCCATGCCACCAAAGCCCTCGTAGTTCCATTTTTATCGGAAAGGGCATAGCAGTACAGCTCATCGTTTTCAGTTACTACCTCCTTAAAATATAAGTCTTTTAATATTGGGTATGCCATTTTAAATGCTTTGAAGGATAGTTTTTCGCGAAAACCGGCAGAATAGCTGGACAACAGCCCGCTGCGGTTGTGCATTATCGAGTTCCAATCGACATTTGCATAAAAATACCAATAGAATTTCTCAACGCCCAGACGATAGAAGATCATCGCCTGGCGGAAAGCGTAAATTGCTTGTTCAAATTCACTTATGCAGTTTGGGTGAGTGCAGTCCTCACCGCCCCCGTCGCTGTCGAAACCGAATTCGGTAACATAGATGTTGTTTGGGAAGTTATTAGATAAAGCCCACACTCTCAAATTGTTGACCGACCAGGTCTCGGAACGGGGATCTTCCGGGTTAATAGTACTGCGCTTACCGTCATCGTCGAAAATATATGAATATATATGGGCGTTCAAACCATCGATTTTTGTGCCGGGCAAGACGAAATCAGGAAGATAGTTATTTGAGTAGGAGTATTTATCAAATGCCTGCAAGCCACACGGCAACACTTTAATGTTATAAGGCGATTCGGAAAAGCCTTCGGCCATTCCCCTGAGTATGCCCGAATATACATCCTTTGAATAGTCCCAGGGTTCGTTCCCTATCTCAACTAGGGCGATAGTGCTTTTTTTGCCAAAAAAGCCGGCAAATTGCCCGGCATAAAGTTTTCCCTGACTATATGGCGATGTCCAGTTTTTTTCAGGGAAATATTCATTGTTAAATAAGATACATGCATCAATGTCCATCCCGTTTTTTCGCCAAACACCATATTCTTCTTTCCAGCTGAGCCATTTGTTGTTCAGGCTATCAGTCCCCTTCTCCCTCGAAATAAATTCAGGAGTGCTGCCCGGCTTGTCGATGTCCCAGTCGATACGGTGATAGTTTCTTGCCTGGGAGGTGATTTTGCTGAACTTCGCAGACCCCTGACGTGCGTTCAGTTTCGACGATGGCAGGCCGTATCCCCAACCCCAGATCCCATTAACACCAAAACTATCACCCCAGCTATTGTTGGATGAGCTTGCTTCGGGAGCTTTCCCGAATAGGCCGTAACGGTCGTAAACCGCGAACTCGCGATAACTGGCTTTGTTGTAAGGCAATGGCCTGAGATAAACCTTAATCATCAAAAAGCGGGCATAAATAGCCGGGTCGATTCTCAAGGCAATAGTGGCCACGGCTTTCGGCCTGAGGTTTTTTAGTTTTAACCAGTTAACCGAATCATTTGAATATAGCAGGCTGATGGAGTCAACCCCGTCCCAGTTTAAATGATTGCTCATTATTATTCCTATCTCAACTGTTTGCGGAAATTCAAAGCTTATCCACTCCGCAATATCCGAGTCAACCGCCGCCAACTCAAATAACTCATATAAGCTCCCGCTCTTTAGGATTATTTCTTTTACAACACTGTTGTTCTCCAGGTTTATGGTTTGCAAGCTGTAGTTTTGTTGCGGCCCGAAAGTGTTCATTTGTGATTTGCCATCGGAGAATTTAAGCTCTATATTTAAATCATCGGTAGTATTGAATTTCAAGACAAGGAATTTCAAAGGCCTGTTATTATATAGCTTGATGTGTAATGCCTTTTGGTTTATTTCAACTCTTGTGTCGGTGTTCCCGTCAAAAGCCATCATATATTTGTTGTTGTTGCCCGGCAGCTCGAAATTCCCGTCGTCCAGAAATAAATTTTGCCCTTTAGCCCCTATAAAATTAGCGGGTAAGGGATTGTCCGATTCCCAAAAGGTATCTGTATTGCCATCCCTTATAAATTCGGCGTTTACGCCGGAGCTAACTGTCATCTTTGCGTTGATGTTAAGCGGGAGGATAATTCCGGCATCAAGGTTCAGCTGAGCGTGGGCGCTCGAAGCAATTACCAGTGTTAATAATATATTGAATAATTTCTTCATCTCAATTTAAGCCTTTCTTAAGCATCTATAATTTATAATCAATGTTAAGCAGCGAAAACATAAAGTTGTCGTGCTTCTTGGCTTATGCCTTCAAAAGGATTGATGATGTTGCCCTCGTCAATTAAATCATAATCGTTAACTGCCTTGGCAATACGGTTTTTTTCATGCTCTTATGAAATCTTTTCTATAAACCGTAAACACGGACTGTAAGCCATATATGTTTTTTAGGCCACCAGTATGTCTTCTGCGTTTACGTTTTCCTCAATGCGCAGATTGTTAATAATAAACTCTTGGCGCTTAGGTGTGTTTTTACCCATATAAAACTCCAAAGTCTCGTTAATCGTGGTGTCGCGGCGAAGCACAACGGGTTCCAAGCGTATGTTGGTGCCTATAAAATGCTTGAATTCCGATGGTGATATCTCTCCCAGGCCCTTAAACCTGGTTATCTCCGGATTCGGTTTCAGTTTGTTGATGGCGTTGTTGCGCTCATGATCGGAATAGCAGTAAATTGTGCTTTTCTTGTTCCTGACCCTGAAAAGCGGCGTCTGTAAGATATATAAGTGCCCCCCTTTTATCAAATCTGGATAAAACTGCAGGAAAAACGTAAGCAACAACAATCTTATGTGCATTCCGTCAACATCGGCATCGGTTGCTATTACAATATTGTTGTATCTGAGGTTTTCCATGCTTTCATCGATGTTCAAAGCCGACTGCAGCAGGTTGAACTCTTCGTTCTGATAAACAATCTTCTTGCTGAGCCCGTAGCTGTTCAAGGGTTTGCCCTTTAAGCTGAAAACCGCCTGGGTTTGAACGTCCCGCGATTTGGTGATCGATCCGCTTGCCGAATCACCCTCGGTAATAAACAATGTTGTTTCAAGCCGCTTTTCGTGATTATCGCCGAAATGGACTCTGCAATCCCTTAATTTTTTGTTGTGGAGGCTTACCTTCTTAACGCTTTCGCGAGCAAGTTTCTTTATACCCGCCATATCTTTCCTCTCTTTTTCGCTCTGAAGTATTTTGCGGTATAGCGCATCGGCATCCTCGCTATGGATATGGAGGTAATTATCGAGGTTGCGCTTGATTATATCATTAATATAGTTCCTAATTGTCTGGCCACCGGGTTCTATATGCTGCGAACCAAGTTTTGTCTTCGTTTGCGACTCGAAAACAGGCTCGGAAACTTTTATCGACATTGCCGCAAAAATAGATGTGCGGATATCGCTGGTTTCGAAATCCTTATTGAAAAACTCCCTTATCGCCCTGACTATGGCCTCGCGGAATGAAGTTTGGTGTGTTCCGCCCTGGGTAGTGTGCTGACCGTTTACAAACGAATAATATTCTTCGCTATAGGTTCGCGAGCTGTGGCTGAAGGCACATTCAAAATCACCCTCCTTTATGTGGATGATAGGGTAGAGGAGAGGGCCGTTTCCGTTTAAGTTATGTTCCAACAAATCTATCAGGCCGTTTTTTGCCTGCATCTTTTGCCCGTTAAAAGTTATGGTAAGCCCGTTGTTCAGGAAGACATAATTCCATAGCATCTCTTCAACATAGTCGAAGATGTATTTGAAGTTCCCGAAGATCTCATGATCGGGGACAAAGGATATAAGAGTACCTTGCTTCTCCGAGCAGTCAACAATTTTGGCATCATTGGTCATGTGGCCTCTATTATATTCAACGACTTTGGTCTTGCCTTCCCTAATCGATTGTGCCTTAAAGTATTCCGAAAGTGCATTTACCGCCTTCGAGCCAACGCCGTTGAGGCCGACAGCCTTTTTGAAAACCTTGGAGTCGTATTTTGCACCGGTATTTATCTTGCTCACACAAGCGTCAACCTTGCCAAGGGGCATGCCCCGCCCGAAATCCCTGACGCTCACCTCCCCCTCGTTTATGATTACTTCGATTGTCTGCCCGTGCCCCATTACAAACTCGTCTATGGAGTTGTCGATGATTTCCTTTAATAACACATAAATCCCGTCATCTTGTGAACTTCCATCACCAAGTTTGCCGATGTACATGCCCGGGCGAAGCCTGATATGTTCTTTCCAATCGAGCGACCTTACGCTATCTTCGTTGTAATCTGCCGTCATTTATTCTTAATTTGACACAAAAATATCAACTTGTGCCTTACGAATTACACTATTTTGTTTTAGTTTTTAAACAGAAATTGTTGAAAACAACCTTAAATAAAGGCTTTCAGGTATTTAGCCTGATTAATTCATAAAAAAAAGCCATTGTTCAAGTAAATGGCTTTTTTCAGTAGTTTTCTTCTACTCTTTTCTGGTACTGACCCCGAAAGGCAGATAGAGGGGGCACGAGCCCATCAACGCTGTTGCTATTGGTACTATTGCCACTAAGCCCCACCACGTTTGATAATAATACCCCAGCGCGGCAATGATGATTGCCAATAAAACCCTGACTGCCGCATCAATTTTTCCTACGTTCTTTTTCATCTTTTTATTTTTTTGTTAGTGAGCAAAAATAGCTTGTCCGATATAAAATCTTGGTGACTTGGGTTACAAAGCGTCAAAAATCTCTATCTTGGCCCGGTGGTTTTTTATAATGCCCTGTTTTTCAAGTTGTTTTAAAAGGCGTGATATTACTTCCCGGGCCGTCCCCAGCTCTTCGGCGATATGTTTGTGGGTTGCAAACACATATTTGGTGCCATTTTCAAGGCTAACGTTCTTCTTTAGATATTCCAACAAGCGGCTATCGATACTTTTAAAGCTTATGGCATCTATGAACTCTATCAGCTCATTAAAGCGCTTATTGAAAAGTTCAAGCACAAATTTATTCAAGTACGGAAACTGCTTGATCATTTTGTCTAGCTTGCCCACCGGAATGGCCAGCAGTCTGGTGTCTTTGTCCGTCAAGGCATAAGCTACGCTTTTTTTGTTGTTTAAGCCTGCCGAGATGGAGAGCGCACAGCTTTCGCCCGGGTTAATATAGTATAACAATACTTCCTTCCCCGACTCGTCGTTTCTCATTACCTTTATTCTTCCTTCGATTACCAAGGGTACAACTTTAACATATTCGTTGTTGCGCAAAATCATTACGTTATTTGGTATTTCCATAACGGAAGATTGATTCTCAAGTGCTATTACCAATTCCTTGTTAGGGAAAAGCTTGGAAAGAAAAATCCCCAGATCATCCATTGGCTTTATTTTTTAATTTTCCTGTGGATATAAGGATTACGCCCAATATGGTAAAGCTCCCGCCAATCAACTGAATGGAGGCAGGCACTTTGTCAAAAATGACAAAAGCCCCCAAAAGCACGAATAAACTACGCGAGGTGCCAATCATGGATGCCTTTGAGGCATCTATGAACTTCAAGGTAAAATATCCGAGGGTTCCTGTTAAAAACGGCCCCAAGACAGAACCAATGCCTATGTTCACCAATGCTGAAGACGGGATCCTCAAACCGAGGCCGAAATAAAAGAGTGCTGCAACAGAGGCAGTGAAAAGAAATAGTATCCTTGCCAATGCAAGAAACGAAGGGTCGAGTTTTTTGATATTCCTCTTTGCGATGACCGTTGAGAACGCATAAATAATTCCGGAAATAAACACGTATTGGCTGCCCTCTATGAAAAAGTTGTTAATCCCTCCACCTTTATAAGATATGATAAAAGCCCCTGTTAGCGTAACCAGCATGCCAATTCCTTCCAAAATGTTAAAGCGCTCCTTTAAGACGACAAATCCCAATGTTGCTATCAACAGAGGATTGATATTTGCCAGAAAAGAAACAGTAGCGGGATTTTCAACGGTGTTGACCGATAAAAAGAAAAATATGGTGCCAAACATTTCCAGCGATGCGATTAGGCTTAATATCGCCCAGCTGCGCTTTTCAAGAAATATGATTTTCTTATACTTTTTGGTTGCTATTATAAATATCAAATTCCATATTATGCCCAAACCAAACCATAAGGTGCCAAACTGGGCCAAATGGACCTCGTTCAGCGCCGATTTGCTGAAGATATAAACATTGCTGACGGCAAAAGCCGCTGCCAAAGCCAGAAAAATTCCCTTAGTGTTCGTCTTCAATGTTTTTATCGTTTATTAAAGTTAGGATGATTATCTTAAAATCAATGAAATCCTTTTTTTCGGGCAGCCACTGCCTGAACATAACACCTGTTTGTTTCTTGAAAACAAAATACTGGTACACCACAGTTGATGAGTAACTTACTGAGGCCGTTAGTGCTGCTCCGAGATATCCGAGAACAGGAATTAAGACTAATGCGAAGGTGATAGTGAAAGCAAACCCCACTATATTAGCCCATAAACTGATTTTTGGATTTCCCAGCCCCGAGAAATAATGCGAGAAAATAGTGTTTGCAGAGAGGGCAAGAACCCCGGGGCTCAATGCAAGGATGATATATTTTATTCCCACAAATTCCTTGGTAAATAAATACTCGTATGCCCCAACGGGAATAACCAAAAGAACCACAAGACCTATGAAAGTAAGCAAAACGCTCAACTTCATCAATTTAACGGTCAACGAAACAGCATATATCCTGTCGTCGGAATTTGAGATCGCGCTAAACTGCACCAATGAAATGCTCTGACCTATGAGCCGCAAACCTTCACTAAGCTGAACGCCGGCATTATAGACCCCAAGCGACGACAAGCCAGCCATCGAACTAATAAAATAAAAGCTAATCCTTTTGTTCAGGATATGAAATCCATTGGCTATCTGGCTTATAAGCCCAAAACTGAACATCTCCTTGACAATTTCCCCGGGATGTAGATTGCCTCCAAAGTTAAAATACCTTATTGTAAAAACAGTGCTTAAGGCAAAGCCTACGCCATAAGAAATCTCAAGAGCGCTGATATATGAAGTATAATCCTGATGCCGCGCTACAAAAAGCAGATAAATAAGTGAAGAGATAAAACTGAGTATCTGTACGACAAAAACAATATTATACTGTTTAATCTTTCCTTTTCCAATCAACAAATTATAGTGTGTGAGCATAAATGCGTTCAATGCTGCCAGGACCAAAACACTCTTTTCTTCTCCCGGAGGTATTAGCCTGTGAAACAAGTCAGGGGAAAAATCCTGAAAGATATAAATAGCCATTGCAAACAAAAGAAGGACTATTAATATCCATAAGTATGATATGACCAACAACGCCAGCTGGTTTTTCCGGGGGCTGAAATATATCAAGGCCCCGCCACCCAACAAATCAACAAAAATCTGGATAATGCTTATTGCAACGACAACTAAGCCGATAATACCATAGCCCTCCCTGCCGATATACCTGCTAATAAGTATGATAACAGCCAAATTGATGATTGCATTAAGAATCCTGCTAAGGGCTGTCCCTAATATTTTATTTATCATATTTAATTATTGGGGCAATTTCGGGAAAATTATCACTTATGCCCATATTATAATATTTACATTGGCTAAAATATGAATTTTGAAGTATTGAAAATATAATTTTCAAACAAGACAGGTGAAACTTATAAATTGTTGATAATAATAATATCACAAAACTAATCGCATCAATAAAATAATTTAATTTGCCCAAGTGCTATAAAAGCGATATTACGAACACCGATAATGCTAAATTATTATTTTTGAGCCGTGAAATTAAGCGTAGTTATTGTTAATTATAATGTTGAGTATTTCCTGGAGCAATGTCTTTCGTCGGTTTATAAAGCCATGCAAGATATTCAGGGCGAGGTTATTGTAATCGACAACAATTCCGTTGACGGCAGCTGTGCAATGGTTCGCAAAAAATTCCCGGAAGTAATTTTAATTGCCAATACCGATAATAAAGGTTTTTCGAGAGCCAATAACCAGGGGATAAAAATCAGCAAAGGCCAATATGTTTTAATATTGAATCCGGATACCGTTGTCGAGGACGATACTTTCGCAAAAATCCTGAACTTCATGGACAAAACCCCTGATGCCGGGGCGCTGGGAGTTAAAATGCTGGATGGCTCAGGGAAGTTCCTGCCCGAATCTAAACGCGGGCTTCCAACTCCTTCGGCGGCATTTTATAAAATGTCCGGCATATCGGCACTGTTCCCGAGGTCGAAGAGGTTTTCAAAATATCATCTCGGTTATCTCGATCACGACAAGATACATAAAGTTGAAATACTTGCAGGCGCATTTATGCTTTTGCGGAAGTCAGTGCTGGACGAGATAGGACTGCTTGACGAGGACTTTTTTATGTATGGCGAGGATATCGACCTGTCGTACAGGGTTATAAAAGCCGGATACTTTAATTATTATTTCCCCGAAACACGTATTATACATTATAAGGGGGAGAGCACTAAAAAGTCGAGCGTAAATTATGTGCTTGTGTTTTATAATGCCATGGTAATCTTTGCGCGCAAGCATTTCACCGACAATAACGCTAGGGCTTTTGCCGGGCTTATCAAGGTAGCAGTTTATTTCAGGGCATTGCTGGCAATAATTTCACGGCTCTTCGGCCGTTTGAGCCTGCCTTTCATCGACGGCGCACTACTTTATGGAGGGGCTTATTTTTTAAAAGTCGTTTGGGGAAGAAACTTTATATATTCCGAAGGAGGCAACTATCCGGTTTTGTTGGTAACTACAATATTGCCGTCTTACGTAATTATCTGGTTGTTGTCGGTTTATTTTACCGGAGGCTACGACCGACCCGTTAAGATACGCAAGTCGGTGAGCGGCCTATTGGTCGGAACCATTATCATTCTTGTGCTTTACGCACTTCTGCCCGAGAACCTGAGATTTTCAAGAGCCTTGATATTGTTGAGTACCCTCTGGGGGGTCCTGACACTCCCCTTTGCCCGTTATTTGCTCCATCACCTGAAGGTTTCCTGGATTCAAATGGGCGATAAGGAAAAAAGCCGATTCATAATTATTGGTAATAAAAAGGAGGCCGGCAGGGTAAAGGACTTGCTGAAAACCTCATTGTTAAAACCCGAATATGTAGGATTGGTTTTCCCTGACAGAAATAAAGCGGCAGATGACGAGTTCATCGGAAATATTAGCCAGGTCAGGGATATTATCGAAATTTATGAAATAGATGAAGTGATATTTTGCTCGGCAGATGTAAAACATCAAATAATTATCGATAAAATGGCGGAATTGCAAAATGCCCATATCGACTTCAAAATCGCCCCCAAGGACGGGCTGTCCATAATAGGCTCAAACTCAATACATACACGTGGCGACCTATATACCGTTGGGATCAATGCTATTGGCAAGGTTGAGAATAAACGGAATAAAAGGCTGCTCGATTTTGCCCTGAGCTTTATAATGTTGCCGCTAATACCCATATTAATATTTGTCCAGAAAAAGCCATTTGGCTTTATAAGAAATGTATTTGGTGTTTTGTTTGGGGCGAAATCGTGGGTCGGCTATTATAAATCATCGGGTATATCACACAAATTGCCGAAAATAAAACCTTCGGTGTTGAACACTATCGACGGCATGAAATCGAAAAACTACAAAAAGCGTATAACCGACGACCTCAACCTGCTGTATGCCCGCGATTATAGCGTCTGGAAGGATATCAATATCATCTTTTACGCTTTCCGCGATTTGGGAAAGTAAGGCTTATTGGTTGCGACTGCCGGACCGCGAATGCTAATCGGGCGCAATGGCAATTACTTGATCCCATTCATCTATCTAAGCTCAATAGGTCCTTAAGGTTTTATGATATGCACATTTTCAAGTACATGCAAAATATAATTCAAAGGATGATTATCAATCGCTTTTTTTTCTAATTTTGCCGACTAATAAATAAAGAAAAGTTCATTAAGATATTTTGTCTATATGTTATATCGCAGACATTTAAGGATAAGGGCCCTTCAAGCATTATACGCTCATTATTCATCTGGTCAGGAAAACCTTGTTATTGGTGAAAAACAGTTAATGCTCAGTATCAATAAAGTCTATGAACTTTTTATATATCAACTTTCTTTCTTGAACCAAATACAATTATTTGCGGCGGACCTTTTCGAGGATCGCAAAAAGAAATACATCCCCACGGAAGAAGATCTCAACCCCAACCTGAAGTTTATCAACAACAAGGTTCTCCTGTACATAGGAAACAACATTGATTTCAGGAAGAAAGAGGAGCTTTATAAGATAAATTGGGCCGATGAAAAAGATATAATTAGGAGGTTTTATAAAAAACTAGTCGAATTCGATTTCTATAAGGCTTATATGAAATCGGGGGAAAACACCCTTGAAGAGGATAAGAAGTTTATGGTAAAGCTTATTGACTTAGTTTTGTCTAAATTTGATCTGTTGAGTTCTTTTTATGAAGAAAAAAGCGTGTATTTTACTGATACTTACGATCTTGTAAATATCCTTCTGATTAAGTTTGCCGATACCCTAAATGCCAGGGCCAACGAGGACAGCCTTCTTCCCCCCTTGTTGAAAACGGAAAACGACCCGATAAACACCGATTTGGAGTTCGTTAAGAAACTTTATCGCAAGGTTGTCCTAAATAACGAGGAATACGATAATATAATCAAGCCTAAAACCAAGAACTGGGAATACGACCGCATACCCCTTATGGATTTGATATTAATTAAAATGGCCATTACCGAATTTTTGTATATGTCGGAGGTGCCGGTTAAGGTTACCCTAAACGAGTATATCGAGCTGTCGAAATACTTTAGCATCGAGAAGAGCAAAATTTTTATAAACGGCGTTCTGGACATACTTATAAAAGACTTTAAAAAAGAAGGGAAGGTCAAGAAGGTTGGGCAGGGGATGATCGACAAATAAACTTCTGCTGCCCAGCTGTTGTTTGGCTGCTTATATATGCATCCAATAATAGTTTTTAGCCTGCCCAAGGCTCAACCAGCCTTCTTCCTCCCAGATACCCCACCAATCATCGTATTGTGCTTTGGCGAAAGCAGCCTTGCAGCTACCCCACTTAAGCTGGTTCCCATCGGAATCATAATCAATGGCAATTCCCCAGCCGTGTGTTGACCATTTACTGCCGCCACGCATTCCCCTAACGTTCAGACAGCCTGCCCAAATCCAGCTTGAGCCCCCTTTTGCTTTTTCGATACCGTAAGTTTCCAAGGCTTTTGTATGTACCCTCAACAAGCTTTCGTGAATTTTCCGTTACCGAAAAATGACTTGACAATCTTCCGCTTATCCCATGAAAGTCGGTGAGGATAAGGCAGTAGCAAGCGTTTTTGGTTTTCGCCCACTGCTCCATTAAAATGTAACAAATCCACCTCGTTTTGCTACGGCCAATTGTCGGGCATTATCCCGGTTTCGGCAAATTCGTTCAATTCCATACGTTCATTTTTAAAAAATACCGTATAAAAGTAACTTTTCTTGGGGCTATACGTCCCAAACACAATTGATAATCAAAAAAAATATAAAATCATGAAAATTAAATCGGCACTTTATTTTACGACTATTGTAGCAATCTTGTTTTCCCCCTTCACTATGCTCACTGCGGCACAAAGTGGCAAAATCCTGAAAGAGACACGAAAGCTTCCTTCTTTTTCCTCAATTCAATCCAATGGCTCGGTTGACATTATCGTTACGCAGGGCAATGCTCAAACTGTTGTTGTTGAGGCTGATGCCGGTTTGCTCCCGCATTTGAGGACAGAAGTTGAGGATGGCGTTTTATCTGTTGGCATAAAGTCGTACCGAAAATCTTTTAAAGTGGCAAAGGTATATGTTCAGCTTCCGAAGCTTGATAAAGCAAGCTTGAACGGTTCAGGTGATTTGATAGTGAAGAATAATTTTAAAGGCAACAGCTTAAAGGTCAAGCTTAACGGCTCAGGCGATTTTGATGGCGATTTAGAGCTTAAAAAACTCGAAATTTATATTTCAGGCTCGGGGGATGCAAGTTTTAGAGGTATTAACGGTGATTTGAAAATATCCGTCGGTGGTTCCGGCGATGTTTATGCAAGTAATTTGCGTTTAAGCGACTGTAGCATAAAAATTGCAGGCTCCGGCGATATGACACTGAAAGGAAGTACCGAAAATATGGTTATCGGCCTTGCCGGAAGTGGCGATGTGGATGCCCATGACCTTAAAGCCGTTAACGTAAGTGTCAGCATTGCAGGCTCTGGTGATGTTGACATATTTGCTGTTGAGAGCATTTCTGCATCCATAATCGGTTCGGGAGATGTTAGTTACTCAGGCAATCCGAAAACGGTAAATGTCTCGTCAACCGGATCGGGCAGCCTGATAAAAAATTAATTCCTCGTCCATACTTTAGCAAGCTGTGGCACTGCCAATCGATAAGGTAGGGCGCGCAATGCGATTATTGTCCAACAAGATTAACTTACCCTGGGCTAAGAGGCATGGCGCAGCCTGATGTTTGTGGCAAGGCCAACAGTAGGGTGTCAAGGTTAAGCCTACTGTTCTATTATATTATGGAAACAAAATATCCGTGCCGCATTTGGGATTTTGGTGGTGAAAGTACGGGCTTGACCTGTTTTTTTATGCTTAAAAAGATGTTTTATACGATTTATATTTAGTTTTGCGGAAAATATATAACAGTGGAACATTTTATCGACATTCCCAAATCATTTCATTCGGATGGTGACGGCAAAGCATTCGAGAACTGCCTCGTATGCGGAAAGTACTTGCTTGATGGCGAAACATCTTATGTGATAGAAAAGGCCATGAAAAACTACGACGGATACGAATTCTCGTCAACAATATACGAATATGCTATTTGCGGCAACTGCCATCTGGAACTGCAGAAAGGCATGTCGGAGGAATCTATTTTAAATATGCAGGACTACTATGGGCAAAAAATCATGTTAGCCGGAAAGCATACGATGACGATCGATTTGAGAACTTTTGACCTTGATAAGTGGTTGTCGAAATGCTTTTTTACCGAAAAGCCTGTTGGCGAGATGAAAGAGTATCAGCTTATCGGCCAGTTTAAAGGCAATAAGCTATTGCTGAACACGCCTCCTATGGTAATAGGTGAAGACATTATTGACGACATGGCAGGACTATTGTCCGATAAGACCATCGATGAGATGAACGGTTTTAAGGAACGGCACCTTGGCCCGCCACCTGAGCTGGAAGAGCTTATATACGGAAGGAAACTTATATTTCTTTAAGAAGTCAGGGGGATGGCCTTAATGAAAAAAACCTGTCCGTTTCCTGCCACGGCTTAGGTTTTCATGTTTTAATCATTAAAATACAATAACTTACAATGGCTCACCGCAAATTACTAATAAACATATTTATACTATTTAGCTTAAGCGCATTTTCACAAAAAGAAATAAAAATGGAAACAGCAACTTTTGGCTCCGGCTGCTTTTGGTGCAGCGAGGCTATTTTCGACCGATTGGAAGGTGTAATAGATGTGAAACCCGGTTTTAGCGGGGGCACCGAGGAAAACCCGACCTACAAACTTGTTAGCACGGGAAGCACCAAATATGCGGAGGTCGTTCAAATAACTTTCAATCCCGATGTCATTTCGTTCGATGACTTGCTCCGGGTTTTTTGGGATACGCATAACCCTACAACCCCCGACCGCCAGGGTGCTGATATAGGCCCGCAATATAGGTCGGTAATATTCTATCATAATGAATACCAAAAGGAAAGGGCCGAATATTATAAGCGGAAACTGGATATGTCAAAGATTTGGCCCCAGCATATTATTACGCAAATAACCGAATTCAAAAGTTTTTATCAGGCCGAGGATTATCATGACGATTATTATAAGAACAACCCCAATGCGGGATATTGCAATTTTGTGATAAACCCTAAGGTCAAGAAATTCGAAAAGGTTTTCGCTGATAAAATCAAGAAAGATTACTAATGGGATTCTATAATTCGGTTTTTGCGCAATTCTACGATCCTTTTATGAAAGGGTTTGAGAAACGAATTAGGGAGAACCGCCTGGAACTCTTGAAGAATGTCGAAGGTGATCTGCTGGAAATAGGTTCAGGCACAGGAATAAACTTCGGCTTCTACAAGCCCGGCATAAACTTAACCGCCATAGAGCCCTCGCAGGCAATGATTGATGTTAGTACTGCAAAAAACTGCAATTGCAATAAACTCAGACTCTTAAAGACTAGTATCACTAGCCCGCATATTTTTAGCGAATTGAAGGAAGAGTCGTTCGATTATATTTTAAGCACTTTGGTCCTGTGTACTATCGACCGACCTGATATAGCTATTAAAAACTACAGGAAACTGTTAAAGCCAAAGGGCAAGCTATTGATCCTGGAGCACATTCACTCGACAAAGCCCTTGCATAAGAAACTTCAAAACCTTGCAAACCCATTGTGGAAAGCTTTTAGCGAAGGTTGTAATTTAAATCGGAATACCGATAAGTTGTTGATGCGTAATGGCTTTGTCCCTGTTCATAGCGAGTACTTCGTTAAAACTTTAAGATTTGTTCAGGGAGTCTATGTAATTGGCTAAAGTGCCTGAGATAAAAGATATTAAATCCAAATCTTAATTTTGGACATAAACATTAAGTTAAAACCTTCGACAACAAAAACTCTTTATTACCTTTGCAGTATGAATTTTGCCGGACAAATAGGTTCAAAACTGTTTAAGACCGTAGCCGGGCTTGCCCAAGAAAGCAATACAAAGGTCTATGTCATCGGTGGGTTTGTTAGGGACTTATTGCTTAATAGGCCTTCAAAAGACGTTGATTTTGTTGTTGTAGGTAGTGGCATTGCCTTTGCGCAAAAAGTGGCAATAAAGTTCGGGCCGGGGGTTTCTGCCAGATATTTTAAAAATTTCGGGACGGCAATGGTGAAATACGGCGAATGGGAACTTGAGTTCGTAGGAGCAAGAAAGGAGTCGTACCGAAAGGACTCGCGCAAACCTATAGTGGAGAACGGCAGCCTTTCCGATGACCAAAAACGACGTGATTTTACTATTAACGCAATGTCGATCAGCCTGCAAAAGAAGGATTTCGGACAGTTATATGACCCATTTAACGGTGTTTCGGATATGGAGGCCCTTATTATCAGAACTCCTTTGGATCCTGATATCACATTCTCCGACGATCCGCTTCGCATGATGCGTGCCATAAGGTTTGCTTCCCAATTGGGATTTGACATCGAGCCAAACACCTTCGATGCAATAAGCAGGAATAAGAACAGGATTACCATAGTGTCTGCGGAAAGGGTTTTGGGCGAGCTCAACAAGATAGTGCTTTCCCCAAAGCCGTCAGAAGGTTTTAAGTTATTGGAAATAACAGGTTTGCTAAAGATAATCTTTCCACAGATGACTGATTTGAAAGGCGTTGAGAAGATCGGCAAGCTTGGGCACAAGGATAATTTTTATCATACCCTTGAGGTTCTGGACAATCTTGCTAAAGACAGCGATAACCTAATGTTGCGCTGGGCGGCAATACTTCACGATATTGCAAAACCCCTCACAAGGAAATTTGAGCCGGGAAAGGGATGGACCTTCCATGGGCACGAGTTCATAGGCGCGAAAATGGTACCAGGCATCTTTAAGAAATTAAAATTGCCCACAGGCGATAAGATGAGATATGTTCAAAAGCTTGTACAGTTGCACCTTAGGCCAATTGTGCTCTCGCAGGAAATTGTAAAAGATTCGGCCATAAGGCGTTTGCTCTTTGAGGCAGGTGATGATATCGACGACTTGATGATCCTATGCGAAGCCGACATAACATCGAAAAACGAGTATAAGGTAAAGAAATTCCTGAGCAATTTCAAACTTGTGCGCCAAAAGCTTAAGGAAGTGGAGGCAAAGGATAAAATCAGGAACTGGCAGCCTCCCATCAGCGGCGAGGTCATAATGAAGACCTTTGGCATAAAGCCTTCAAAGAAAGTTGGGATTATCAAGCTAGCCATCAGGGAAGCCATCCTCGACGGGATAATAATGAATAATTACGAGGAGGCTTACCGGCTCATGCTTGATGAGGGGGAAAAACTTCAGCTTTCACCAAGGATTATGATCAGCAAACAGCAGGCTACTGACTTAAACGGGGCAGGCAATGACTAAAAAGCCTAACCTAATAGTAATTGTGGGCCCTACCGGAGCTGGCAAGACATCGCTTGCAATAGAATTGGCCAAAAAACTGAACGCCGACATTGTTTCTGCCGACTCGCGGCAGATTTATAAGGAGATACCTATCGGTACCGCTGCACCCTCGGCAAGTCAGTTGAAGAGCGCAAAACATCACTTTGTCGGAACCCTCTCGGTTACGGATTATTATAATGTCTCTATGTTCGAGAGCGATGTCCTCAAACTTCTCGAAACTTATTTCAAGGAAAAAAAGACAATGATAATGGTAGGTGGTAGCGGGCTGTATATCGATGCCGTTTGCAAGGGTATTGACGCATTGCCCGATGCTGACGAAGACCTGAGGGGCGAACTTAACGATTTCTTCTCGAAAGAAGGAATTGAAGGCCTGCGCAAAAAGTTGGAACTACTTGATCCAGTATATTATAACACAGTTGACCTGGATAACCCAAAAAGATTGTTAAGAGCCATAGAAGTTTGTTTGCTAACAGGAATGCCTTTTTCGCAGCAGCGGAAAGGAAAGAAGGCTGAAAGGCCGTTCAATATCATAAAAATAGGCCTCGAGCTCCCTCGCGGGCAACTTTATGAAATAATAGAGAGTCGTTTAAGTGTAATGCTCAACGATAATTGGCTGGAAGAAGCCAGGACGGTTTTTGGGTTTCGGAACGAAAATGCGCTCAATACGGTTGGTTATAAAGAACTGTTCAAGTTCTTAAATGGCGAATGGGATCTTGAGACCGCAAAAGAAAAAATTAAGGTAAACACCCGTAGATACGCAAAAAGGCAGATGACCTGGTTTAAACGGGATAATGAAATAAATTGGTTTTCGCCGGACGACAGAAAAGATATCTTCGACTTTGTTGCCAAGAACATAAGACCATTGTAAATTTGAAGATGGATCTTTTATAGGATCCGGTTTTTAATCATTAAAAGATAATAAGATGAAAAAATTGCTCATAATATTGGTATTCAGTCTAATAACATACCTTTCCTTTGCCGGGGGATTAAAAGCATATATGTCGTATGCCGCCTTCAACACGCCCGGCAACCAGCCTTATCTTGAAACATATTTGACAGTAAAGGGGAGCAGCGTTAAACATGTCCTGAATTCTGAAAACAAATATCAGGGAAGCGTTGAAGTTCAAATTATTTTCAGGCAAAACGATTCGATAGTTGATTTTGCTAAATACGAGCTTAAAGGCCCTTCTGTTTCCGATACTCTTGAAGGGTTTCCGAACTTCCTTGATGTTCAGCGCTTTGCCCTTGGAAACGGAACTTTTGATATTGAATTGAAAATGAAGGATCTTAATTCAGGCCAAGAGCCTTTGGTAAGCCTCGATTCGTATAAAATCAATTTCCCAAAGCTTGGGAATAGTTTCTCTGACATTAAGTTTTTATCCTCTTATGAGAAGTCTGATTCCGCAGGCTCCTTTACACGGAATGGATATTATATGTTACCTTATGTTTTTAATTTCTTCCCTCAGAACACCAATACTTTAAAGTTTTATACTGAACTGTACAACAATAAAATAGATACTTCAAACGAGAACTTCCTTTTAACTTATTATTTACGCCCTTTTGAGTTGGATAAGGGTCTTGACAAATATACTATCGTTCAGAGAAAGAAAGCCGGCAAGGTAAATTCAATAGTGGGCAATATCGATATTAGCACACTTCCCAGCGGAAACTATTATTTGGTGGTTGAGGCACGAAACCGGGAAAACGAGCTCATCACTTCTAAAAAGATGTTTTTTCAAAGAATCAATCCTCGGATAAAAGTCGATATGAACGATATTTACTCTATCGACCCATCGGATTCTTTTGTTATTGCCATAAACAACATTGACACCTTGAAGAAATTCATTAGTTGGATCGACCCTATTTCCACCGAATTCGAGAAAGCTTTTGCAAATGCCCTATTGATCAATGATACTGTTGTTGAAGACCTTCAAAGGTATTTCCTGAATTTCTGGGTCAACCGCGACCAATTAAACCCTTTGGGCGCGTGGTCGCGATACAAAGCCGTGGTTTTGCAGGTAAACAAAGGTTTCAGCGCCGTAAACATTCCGGGGTTTTATACTGACAGGGGCAGGATATTCTTAAAGTATGGCGCCCCCGATGTTATCAACCAGAATTATAGCGAACCTTTTTCATACCCTTATGAGATTTGGCATTATTATGTACTGCCTGATAACCAGAAAGATATAAAATTTGTTTTTTATACTCATGATATTGCTACCGACGATTTTCAACTAATACATTCAAATGCTATCGGGGAGTTAGCCAATTATAACTGGAAATCCTTCATTAATAGATTAAGCGGCATTGGTAATGTTCAAAACAAAAATACTGACGTGGATAGCTGGGGCTCAAAGCAAAACGATAATTATAATCTTCCTCGTTAATCCTACGTTCAGATAACAGATAATTAATTTACATTTGCTCCTTGATTTTCAGAAACGAATATTTGTTGGATCTTGAAAAAAACAGCAGTTGTAATCTTAAATTATAATGGCAGGAAGTTTCTTAACGATTTTCTTCCGGGGGTAATCGAAAAATCGGTTAAGGACGCTGATGTTTGGGTTGCCGACAATTGCTCGACCGATGATTCAGTTGACTTGCTGAAAAATAAATTCCCAAATGTGAGCTTGATCCTCAACAAAGCCAACACCGGCTATGCCGGCGGCTATAATGAGGCCTTAAATACGATCCGGCCAAAGGCTTACAAATATTATATCCTCTTGAATTCTGATATTGAGGTTAGTGATGGCTGGGTAAAACCTCTTGAGGGCTTAATGCAAGCCAATGATGATGTTGCCGCCTGCCAACCTAAAATTCTTTCGTTTTATGAAAACGCTAAGTTCGAGTATGCCGGTGCCTCAGGTGGATTTATCGATAAATATGGTTATCCCTTTTGCAGGGGAAGGCTTTTTCAGTCGTTGGAAACCGATAGGGGGCAATATGACGATGAGCGGGAAGTTTTTTGGGCAAGCGGCGCCTGCATGATGATCCGCTCCGATGTTTTTCATGACCATGACGGCTTCGACGCCGACTTTTTCGCGCATATGGAGGAAATCGACCTCTGTTGGAGGATGAAGAATTCAGCTTACCGAATAATGGTTTGCCCGTCATCTACTGTCTTTCATGTGGGCGGGGGGACACTTCCTAAAAAATCCTCAAGGAAGACATATTTGAACTTCAGGAACAACTTCAGCCTATTATATAAGAACCTGCCACAGGATGAGCTTCTTAAAGTATTTATACTTAGGTTGTTCCTTGATGGTGTTGCCGGGATTAAATTCCTTTTCCAAGCAGGTTTTTCCGATACCTACGCAGTTATCAAAGCACATTTCTATTTTTATCGTAACTTAGGCAAGCTCAAGCAGAAGCGCAAAAAATTAAAACAAAGGCACCTTAGCATGATTTATAGGGGCAATATTGTTTTTGAGCATTATATACTTAGAAAAAGAAGGTTTGATGAATTGAAGGACGATAGTCTCAGCCCGCATTCTGGGAGGCTCAATGCCGTCGAAGATGGCATGCAATAAATAGAATCGACAAACCCCCGGCTTCAGCCTTGGTGTTCAGCTCATTAGTTTATAACCAATCCTGCAGTGAAGGCATTTTCTTTGTCTGCAATAATTTTTATGAAGTTGAATCAGGGCCTGGCTTTGAAACGCGTTTATCGCCTTGATGCCCAATTTATTGAAATTATGGCAAATATTATTGTTTTCCGGTTTAATGGCTTCAAGCCATTTCACTGCCTTGTCCTCTAGTTCCACCATATTGTTCAATCGGCCATAAGTGAACATAAATGGAACAATGGTATTTATAAGCAATAGGTTGATTGATGACTTCCCTAATTTTTTCTTGGATGTTTTTTTAACGATTTCCCCGAAACGGTAGTGATTGTCCCAATAGGCTGAGGCCGTGCATTCAAGTAGGTCCCTAACATTCCCGAGTTTTTTTGTTTCAACTATATTAACAAGCTTTGCCGAGGATTTATGCAATAAATCGGCAAATTGTGATATTCTGATACATGGAAAATTTCCGGGCCGCATTCGCAGATGCTTCCATATTTTAACATCAAGGGGTTTTAGCTTATACTTATGCGAGAGGAAAACAAATTCTTTTTTTAATTTGTTATGATAATCATCCATGGAATGGGTGTTGAGAAAGCCGGCCTGACCGAAAAGCAAAGCCTCTATTTGAAATTTGTTGTCCAGGTGCTTAGCAAAAACTGACGACAGCAGTTGTTTGGCAAGTAATTCAAAGGCTTCCGAGTTGGTGTTAAAACCAAACGCACGTGCGAGCTTCTGGTAAAACAATTCCTGAAAGTTGTTGTTCGTCGTATGTAAGTCGTTGATAAACAGCCTCGATTTGTCGTGTAGTCGCTCTATACCAATAGTGTCGAGCCACGAATGCAGGCTTAAATGATCTACTGACGAGATGCTGTTTGCGCAGGCTATCCATGCCTTCGACGACATGAAGTCCTCATAAATATCAATCAGCTTTTCATCGAAACTTCCCTTTAATTCCAGGCAAGGGATTTTTTCACCGGATTTCCTTTTGATTATCAAATCGTTATTATAAACAACATGCAGAATTATATTGTCATAGCTATCATCATTTTGATGGCCGTGTTTTTTCCAGTCCGACGAGTTTATGTGGATTTCAATGTTCCCGGCCCAGGTTTGCCCTTGGATATTAATACGGGCATTAAAAAAATCAGGGCCGCTGTCTCTATTTAACGTTCCCGGGCTTAAGATACTAAGACTCTGATTGTCTGTGGTCAATAAGTCGTTTCTTAATAATTTGTTCGACCAGAGGTAGCTTAGAAACTCTTCTTTCATACTAAATATTTTTAGGATTTATTAGTCAATAGTTTGATCGTTAAAATTAATTCTTTGTGAATTCAATTTGTTTAGTTAATTTTGCGTTGTTAAATTTACATATTAATATGTTAAGTGAGCAAACTTTAGTTTCAGGAATAGAGCATAAAGTTAGGAAATTAATTGAAAGGAATATATTTTTAAGTAAAGAAAACGAAGAGCTTAAATTATTGTTGGGAAAACTGAGCGACGAGAAATCGCAGATCAGCAATGAGCTTAAGCAGAAGAAAAGTGAAATTTTTAACTATACTATAGCAGATACGCTTGAAGTAGAACTTGGAGTTGAAGAGGGTAGAAAAAAGATCGATAATCTTTTAGTGGAGATTGAAAAGTGTATTGAAGTTTTAAGTGACTAATATAATTGTTTGGGTGTGGCCGAAAAGAAAGTTAATATTAATGTATCTATTGCAGGAAGGCCATACAGTTTAACAATAAACCAAAGCGACGAGGAAGAGGTCAGGGAAGCCGCAAAAAGGGTTAACCAGGCAATAAAAGATTATTCAAATGCGTTTGAATACAAAGATCATCAAGATTTATTCGCGATGATGTCGTTGCAGTTCGCTGCAAATTCAATACATCTGGAATATGAGAAAACATTTCGCGATGAAGAGATGTTGAAAAAGTTATCGGAGATAGATGATTTGCTCGCAGGGCAATTATCTGACGAAAAGTAAAAAGAGTTCTTTAAAATATAATATTACCCGCTTAGTTCAACAGTTTGTAAACTCAACAGTATAATAATTGGGGACAAGCTCGAGGATGGTAGGACAGGCCTGAGTACCCTGACTTTTACGTCAGGGGATTCTCCTTTGTAAAAGGAGGACGCTGGACGTTCGAATATCCAGGCAGCCCCATGCGTTCCATAATCGGGGTTTACAAAACTCCTGAATTTTGCGGGTTTTATTTTTTCAGGCTATTTGCTCACAAAACAAATAAATGATGGGAGAGATAATAGTTTACATCGCAATTGCAATTGTTTCCATTGGTGTTGGGTTCTTCCTTGCTAAATCGGTTTTACGAAAGTCGATTGTCAAGGACAGCGAATCGCTGATGGAGGCTGCGAAAGAAAAATTACAGGAGGCTAAGGAAAGAATGGAGGAGTCCAGGGAAAAGGCCGAGGTGATAAAGAAAGAAAAGATCTTACAGGCAAAGGAAAAGTTCCTTCAGTTAAGGTCAGAGCATGAAAAACTAATCAACGAGAGAAACAGTAAGATTCAGGTTACCGAAAATCGAATAAAGCAGAAAGAAAGCACTTTGTCGAAAAAGATTGAGGAGGCACAGAGAAAGCAGCGCGAATTCGATGCGCTCAAGAACAACTTAGAAAACCAGCTGGAGATACTCGACAAAAAACAAGAGGAAGTTGATAAGATGCATAAAAATCAAGTTAAGATGCTTGAGGAAATTAGTCATCTTTCGGCAGAAGAGGCAAAAAAGGAGCTGGTGGAAACCCTGAAAGGCGAAGCAAAATCAGAAGCCATGGTCCACATCAAGGATATAATGGAAGAGGCTAAGATTACTGCAAACCAGCAGGCCAAAAAAATTGTTATAGAAACGATACAAAGAACAGCCGCCGAGCACGCAATAGAAAATACTGTTACCGTGTTCAATATCGACAGCGATGCCATAAAAGGCAGAATCATAGGAAGAGAGGGGCGCAACATAAGGGCTTTGGAAGCCATGACGGGAATCGAGATTATTATCGACGACAGCCCTGACGCGATCCTGCTTTCAGGTTTCGACCCCATCCGCAGGGAGGTGGCCCGTCTCTCGCTTCAAAAACTTGTTACCGACGGAAGGATACACCCTGCCCGTATCGAGGAAGTTGTGGCTAAGACCAAGAACGAGGTGGAACAGGAGATTATCGAAAGAGGCAAAAGGACTATAATCGATCTGGGCATACACAATGTTCACCACGAGCTCATCAAGCTGATCGGCAAGATGAAATATCGCTCATCATACGGCCAGAATTTGTTGGCCCACTCCATCGAGGTTGCCAACTTAAGTGCCACCATGGCCTCCGAGCTGGGCTTAAACCCGAAAATTGCCAAAAGGGCTGGCCTGTTGCACGATATCGGCAAGATAGCGGAGAACGAAGCCGAGTTGCCCCACGCATTGTTGGGAATGAAGCTGGCTGAGAAATACCGCGAGAAACACGATGTCTGCAATGCTATCGGCGCCCACCACGACGAAATAGAAATGGAAACGATGATCGCGCCCATCGTTCAGGTCTGCGATGCCATTTCGGGGGCGAGGCCGGGCGCCCGCCGCGAAATCGTTGACGCTTATATACAGCGCCTTAAAAAACTTGAGGGGCTTGCCCTGGCTTATCCCGGGGTTGTGAAAACCTACGCTATACAGGCTGGCCGCGAACTCAGGGTTATAGTTGGCGCCGATAAAGTAACCGATAGCGAGGCCGATAAACTTTCGTATGAGCTTTCCCGACAGATACAGGAAGAAATGACTTACCCCGGACAGATTAAAATTACCGTTATTCGCGAGACAAGGGCAATAAGTTACGCTAAATAATAATATTCTTTTTTTTGAACGGCAATGTTAAATTAAACTATAAAAATTATTATGAGAAAATTGATCTTGATCAGCATGTTTGCTGTAATCGCATTGGGTGTTGATGCTCAGCATGTTTTTGAAAAGGGAAGCATAATGTTCAATGCAGGCACAGGATTGCCACATAGCAACGGCTTTGTTCCTACAATAAATTTTAGCGGGGAAGTTGGGGCAATACCCACAGGTACCGTGGGATTGGTTTCCTTCGGCGGCTTGACGGAGTTTCAATTTGCCGACAATGGTATTGATATTTATCCGAAGTTTTATATCGGCGGCCGTGCTGCGTGGCATCTGCATGCTTTTCAAAGCGATGAATTCGATGCTTATGGAGGTGTGGGATTCGGAATCTCGATTGCCGGGAAAGGATATGGCTCTATCCCCGAGCCGGACGTCTTTGTTGGTGGCCGATGGATGTTCTCGCCCGGAATGGGCTTGTTTGCAGAGCTTGGATATACAGGTTTGAGCAGCGCAAAGTTCGGAATTAGCTTCGGGCTTTAAAAAAACTCGGAATAAAAAAAAGCCTCCCGTTTCAGGAGGCTTTTTTTATGCCATTATAATACCATATAGCTAATGGAGCTTTAAGGGTTACGGCTATGGTGCGTGCCGTTGTTTCTACTTCTAATTATTCTATTTACAAACCTACTAGAATTTGGAACACGAACTTTGTATTTACCTCAATTTCAGGCATGTACTATGAGCCGATGTTGTAAGCAGTTTTACTTCTTTCAAAATAATCCGTAACACCCAAAATCTTTTGTTTTTAACATTTTATTGATCTCATTTTTGTCAAAATATTTTGGGTCAAATTCTCCGCCTAACCATTCAACATATTCTTCGTATTCTTCATGCTCAGGATGTTTTAAAATTTCCAACAGATTAGAATATCCCCAAATTCCCCCACAATCCTCAGGCGGACAATTATTCTTTCCTGTCAAACAAGTCGGAATAATCTCATTCACTCCATTTTTCTCTATCTTTTCTAATATGATGTCATGTTCCCAACTATCCCCAAAATCATATTCATAAATTATTTTGTCTTTTTCTTTCTTCAATAGGTCGGAAATTTTCATTTTTGAATAATCAACATTGTCCAAGTCGTCCCATAAATCATCATCCGCCATCCTTTGCAAATAAAAAGTCCGGTTTTTAATAAATTGATGTAAATGTGAATTTGTCCATCCCATTGTTGTCTGGATTATTTTATGAAAATCTGATAATAATAAGTCCGATGGAACTAATATTCGTCTCCATATTTTAGGTTTACTACCCTTTAACCCGATTTGAATTTGATATGTCTTTGTTGTCATATTATTTTTTTATTGTTGTATTTGCGTCTATCCCAATTGCCCACAACTACCGATAAAAACCTGCTTGCTTATTTGTCCTCAAATTCCCTAATAAGCTCTTCAGGAGTCTTACCTAAGTTTTTCAAGGAAATCGTGGCATCATCAACATATTCATTATCAGGATATTGATCAATGAACTTTTTGTAATATCTTTCTGCGTTTACATTGTCTTTCAATAAATCCTCAAAAACAAAGGCTTTCAGGAACAAAGCATAAGGCGCATTGCTGCTCTCAGGGTAATGATCAATTACCATGTTTAATGATTTAATGGCAGCAACAGGCTTTCTCATGTTCATTAAGATATCTGCCGATTTTAAATAGTATTCCGGGGCAAGGCTGTCCTCGTGGTTGCTTTTAGCCCACTTAATATAAAAATCCGATAACTTCAAAGCATCGTCGCGATTTATTTTTTGTGGGTTCGCATTGGCAAATAGAACTCTTTCATAATACGATATGCTATCGGCAATATTATCTTCAATAATATTGTTCTCATCGGCTTTTTGCTCCGAATTATTGCACGAGCCACTAATAAATGCAATAAGCAAACTAATTGTAAACAATTTTAAATATCTCATATTCAATTATTTAATGTTAACGTCTTGATTTTTTTCTCGGATATATCATTTTATATTCAGCGGGGGAGATACCGTTCGAGATGTCCTTTAGCTTTCGTTTTAAAAGCATCTTTTTTAGTTGGGGAAGCCTTTCAACGAAAACTATACCTTCGGTATGATCATATTCGTGCTGAATAATACGGCTCAGCATGCCGCTATATTCCTCTTCGTGAGTTGCGAAGTCCTGATCCTGATACGTGATCCTGATCGTTTCATGCCTTTTCACGAACTCATTGATGCCGGGAACACTCAAACAGCCTTCCTCCATTTCCCATTCCTCACCCTCAAGAGAGGTGATTCTTGCATTGATAAAAACCTTCTTGAAGTCCTTGGCCTCTTCAAACTCTTCAGCGTAGGGGGATGCATCGATCACAAATAACCTGATGGGCCGGTTTATTTGTTGTGCTGCCAGCCCGACACCGCGCGAATTATACATGGTTTCATACATATCATCGATCAGCTTATCCAGTCCTGGATAGTCTTTTTCTATTTCTTCACCTACCTTTTTAAGGATAGGATGTCCATACGCCGTAATAGCCAACATCTTTTTTCTTTAGTTTATTCCAACGATTTCAAATACGATTGCAGTATCAATACGGCACTAATTTTATCAACCATTGCCTTGTCGCGGCGTTTCTTCTTGCTCAAACCGCCGTCAATCATGCTTTGAAAAGCGATTTTAGATGTAAACCGTTCATCGTATCTTTCAATTTTCATGTCAGGGAATTTCTTTTTAAGCACGCCCACGAAGGGCTCAATGTATTTTGTTGAATCAGAGGGTCGATTGTTCATATCCTTTGGCTCGCCGACAACAATAGACTCTACATCCTCATTGTTGACGTATTCGCTAATATATTTCAACAATTCCTTTGTTTGGACAGTACAGAGTGCCGTTGCGATAATCTTCTCGTTATCGGTAACCGCAATACCTGTCCTTTTACGACCATAGTCCAGTGCTAGTATTCTACCCATTACAACTTGCAAAAATAAAAAAAGGAGGCACAAAACCTCCTTTTTTAATATAGATGTGTTATTTATTGTTTAATAAGCATTTTATAGAATGAGCGATAAACGAAATAAAGCGCAATAGCCAGGAATACAATCCCGACATAAGGGGCAATAGCCCTAAAGTGAACGGAAATAGCAATTTCCATGGCCAACAGACCAAACAAGGTCGTGAACTTGATAACAGGGTTCATTGCAACTGAGGATGTATCTTTATATGGGTCGCCAACCGTGTCGCCAACAACTGCCGCAGCGTGGAGGTCGGTGCCTTTCTCCTGCATGTCAACCTCTATGACCTTTTTGGCGTTATCCCACGAACCACCAGCATTTGCCATGAAAATAGCCTGATATAAGCCGAAGAATGCTATCGATAATAAATAACCGATAAATAAAGCAACAGGCAATGAATTGCTCAGAACTTCATCATGTGACATCCCGTCTTTCAATCCGGAAGGAGCCGACAGGAAAGCGAAAGCCAAAGCAAATGAGAACAATGCAATAAAAATATTCCACATGCCTTTTTGTGCATAAAGGGTACATATCTTAACAACTTCCTTCGATTTACTTATATCGGCTTTTTTCTCCGCATTGGGGTCCAGATTGATATTTTGTTTGATATACTCTGTGGCCCGAGCGGCACCTGTAGTAACGGCCTGAATAGATGCGCCTGTAAACCAGTATATTACCGCTCCCCCTAGTAAGAATCCGAGGACTGTATAGGGATTCAGGATATTTAATACCTCTTCGGGCTTGATACCCAAAGTTTTCTCAATAACAAGGATCAGGGAGAAGATCATGGTGGTGGCGCCAACTACGGCAGTACCTATCAACACCGGTTTGGCGGTGGCTTTAAAAGTATTGCCGGCCCCGTCGTTAGCCTCAAGGAAATATTTCGACTTCTCGAAATCAGGTGTAAAACCAAATTCTTTTTCAATCTCCGGGGTAATTTCTTCTTTGTTTTCCTCAATAAGCGACAATTCGTAAATCGACTGGGCATTATCCGTAACAGGGCCGTAGCTGTCAACAGCGATGGTAACCGGGCCCATGCCAAGGAAACCGAAGGCCACAAGGCCGAAAGCGAATATTGAAGGATAGATCATTATGTTCTCAAGTCCGAACGTACTGGCATAATAGCCAATGAACAT
Source organism: Chlorobiota bacterium (assembly GCA_013151215.1). Taxonomy (GTDB): domain Bacteria; phylum Bacteroidota; class Bacteroidia; order Bacteroidales; family F082; genus BM524. Next base: position 43,892 of record JAADIS010000005.1, read on the forward strand.
CAATAGGAAGAAAACCATGCCTTGCCAGAAAGCACTGAAGTTACCGGCAACCAACCCGGAGAGTATGTTTAGGGAAGCACCACCTTGTTTCGATGCCTCCACAACTTCTTTTACGTGGATTGATTTAGGGCTAGTGAACAATTTGGTGAATTCAGGGATGAGCGCCGCGCCTAATGTTCCGGCACTGATTATTATTGAAAGCGTTATCCACAAATCGTAAGGCATGTCGCCTATCATCCAGTAACTGGCAGCAAAAGTTACTATAATCGAAACTATTGATGTTATCCAGACCAATGAAGTAAGTGGTTTTTCAAAGTCGATATCGGTAGCATTCTTATATTTAGAATTAGTGATAGCACCGTTGATCCAAAATGACACTATTGATGTAATAACCATGAGTATCCTCATAACGAATATCCATGTAAGCAGTTCTACCTTGTTCAGTTCGCCGGTAACCGTAGATGGAAGGGCAAGAACGATAAACGAAATCAGGGCAACACCTGTTACGCCATAAGTCTCGAACCCGTCGGCAGTGGGTCCAACGCTATCGCCAGCATTGTCGCCTACGCAGTCGGCAATGGTTCCCGGGTTTCTCGGGTCGTCCTCACCTATCTTGAAGATAACTTTCATAAGGTCGGACCCGATATCGGCAATTTTTGTGAAGATACCACCCGCTATCCTTAAAACGGAAGCTCCGAGTGATTCACCAATGGCAAAGCCTATGAAGCTGGCACCGGCATATTCGCCCGGAACGAACATCAATATTATCAGCATCATTGTAAGCTCCAGTGAAATCAGCACAACGCCAATGCTCATGCCTGCGTTAAGAGGTATGTTTAAAAGCTTTACTGGCTTTTTCTCCAATGAGGCAAACGCCATTCTTGAGTTGGCCAAGGTATTCATCCTGATCCCGAACCAGGCTACACTGTATGAGCCGAGTATCCCAAGTATTGTCCAACCAAGGATCATAGCAACACCGCCAAAGCCGAAATGGGCATCGGAAAGCCAACCGAAATAAAATGCTACGGCAGTCCCGATAAACAAAAATAGTATTGCAAGGAACTTCCCTTGTTGGATAAGATAGGTTTTCCCTGTCTGGTAGATCACATCCGCAACCTCGAGCATAGACTTGTGCGCCCTGATTTTCTTCACCTGGGCAAACTGATATAAACCGAACAAAAACCCTGCTATGGTGATTAAGAACCCCCAATACAAAATGGTTTCCCCCCTCATGCCGTCAGGGATGACTAAATCCGCCTCGCTCGCCATCGTCATGAACGGCAGACTAAACAGTGTAATAAATGATAAAACTCTCTTCATAATATTATGGTTAAATGAAACAAATTTCAAACGTTTGCATTAAAATGCTAAAATATAAATTTAGAAATTATTATTGGCTTTTAATTTATTTTTTTATTAAAAGTGCGTTTTTAATAAACAATCTTAAAAGTTTGCTTAAAATGAAATTCAAAAAACGGTGTAAATATATTATTTTTTTAAAACAACAATGTTAGTAAATTACTAAAAACAAATTTAGCGTTTATATTGTATAAAAGATATTTTATATAATTTTATGCTCGCAATTTAATATTGATAAATGAAGAAGGTAAAGTTGGAGATCGTGGGCATGTCGTATAGCCAATCCCAGAGCGGTGCCTACGCTTTAGTGCTTGGGGTTCCCGGTGAGAAAAAACGCTTGCCCATAATAATAGGGGGCTTCGAGGCACAGGCCATTGCCATCGAGCTGGAGAAAATGAAGCCCACCCGCCCGCTTACGCACGATTTGTTTAAAAATTTCGCCCTTCATTTCGGCATTCGCCTTAAAGAGGTGATTATCAATGATTTCGTTGACGGCATTTTTTATTCTAAATTGGTATGCATTACTAATGACGGTGATCTTACGGAATTGGACAGCCGCACTTCCGATGCCGTTGCCCTCGCATTGCGCTTCAACTGCCCTATTTTCGCAGAGGCCGGAGTTATGGAAGAAGCTGGTATAATTATGGAAGAAGGCGATGAAAGTGTTGAAGTCTTGGAAAAGCCGCATAGCCCGCAAACAAAATACAGCGACTATTTATTGCCCGAGCTTGAGGAAATGCTTGCCAAAGCGGTCGAAAACGAGAATTTCGAGGAAGCCTCAAAAATTAGGGATGAAATAAAAAGAAGGCAAAACAAATAAACCGATAAACGGTATTTCATATAAATTCCCTCGTTTAAAGCAAAGACTACAGATAACGATCGGCTAATGATGCGTTGTTGCGACTTCGGCAGGCTTGTGCTCGTGCTTGAAGAATATAGCAAACAGGATTGCTATTATCAGTGAATAGGCTGCAAAGGTGAGCCAGATGCCTTGCCACTCGAAATCCCCCTCGGCATTTTTGAAGAAATTATCGATTATCAAACCACTGCTCCAACTGCCCAAAATGGCGCCAAAACCATTTGTCATCATCATAAACACACCTTGTGCGCTCGCGCGAATACTGGAATCGGTTTGAGTTTCAACAAATAAGGATCCTGAGATGTTGAAAAAGTCGAAAGCCATCCCATAAACGATATTCGACAATATTATCATCCACAATGCATCGGCAGGGTTTCCGTAGCCGAAGAGGGTGAATCGCAACACCCAGGCAACCATACTGAAGAGCATGACGTTTTTTATGCCAAACCGCCTTAAGAAAAATGGTATGGCCAAGATAAAGAGCGTTTCCGACATCTGCGAGATCGACATAATTATTGCAGGGTATTCAATCGACCATAAACCTTTGTATTCGGGAATTTTCGCAAAATCGTGCAGAAATGTATCGCCATAGGCATTTGTTAGCTGCAAGGAGGCGCCAAGCAGCATCGAAAAAATAAAGAACATAGCCATCTTGCTGTTCTTGAACAGGGTAAAAGCCTTTAATCCCAGTGAATCCACCAGCGACTTGCTTTCCACATTTTTGCTGACGGCGCATTTGGGAAGCATGAAAGAGAACAGTCCGAGAATGAGCGAGGCTCCGGCTGCAACATAAAACTGCGCTGCCGATGTTTCTATCCTCAACAGGCTTACAACCCACATGGCGACAATAAAACCAATGGTGCCGAACACCCTAATTGGAGGGTAGTGCTTTATCACATCAAGCCCGGCGCCCTTCAATGCCGAATATGCCACTGTTATGGAAAGCGAGATAGTCGGCATATAAAAAACCATGTTGAGCAACATTACCCAGAAAAAAGAAGTCGGGTTGTTTAGCTCGGGCAGCATAAAAAGAATTCCCGAGCCGATAATATGAAAAATCCCGAGCAGTTTTTCAGCATTTATCCAGCGGTCGGCAATAATGCCCGCTATGGCCGGCATAAATAAGGAAGCAATGCCCATGGTGGAAAAGATAGCGCCGAACTCCGTTCCTGTCCAGTCCCGGTTCTGAAACCAATATCCGCCAATCGTTATAAGCCATGCACCCCAGATAAAGAACTGCAGAAAGTTCATTATTGTAATCTTACTCTTTATCCCCATGATGATTTTTTTATTTTAATCGGTAAATGTAAAATATTTTTAAAACGCAAAATATCCCCATAAGGTCATTATTGGTTTTGATCCGCCGGATAAAAGGCTTGTTTTTTTGGAATCTTTGTTAAGTAAATTCTAATCGTATAATTATCAATATTTTATAATTTGATTTTTTTATTGCTCAATTTATTTTTAAAATTAAATATGTTGATAACTTTGGAGCGTATAAAATCATATATCTTTATGAAGCAGTACCTGGATTTATTAAATGAAGTTTTGAGCAAGGGGATAAAGAAGACAGACCGTACCGGAACCGGTACTATCAGTTACTTCGGCCCCCAATTGAGGTTCGACCTAAAGGATGGGTTCCCAATGCTAACGACAAAAAAACTTCATCTTAAATCAATAATTTATGAGCTGCTCTGGTTTTTAAAAGGGGATACGAACATCAAATATCTTCAGGAAAACGGTGTTAGGATATGGAACGAATGGGCAGATGAAAACGGCGATCTGGGACCCGTTTACGGAGCCCAGTGGCGTAACTGGAATGCTGAGGGCATCGACCAGATAAGCATGGCCATCGACCAGATTAAGAACAATCCCGATAGCCGCAGAATTATTGTCTCGGCCTGGAATCCCTCGGTAATGCCGGAAAGTGGCAAGACATTCGCAGAGAATGTCGCGGCCGGAAATGCCGCCTTGCCTCCTTGTCACGCATGGTTCCAGTTTTATGTCGCCGACGGGAAACTCTCGCTGCAGATGTATCAGCGCAGCGCCGATATTTTCCTTGGCGTACCTTTTAATATAGCTTCCTATTCGTTGCTGCTGCTGATGGTAGCGCAGGTTACTAATTTGCAGGCCGGCGAGTTTGTGCACACCTTTGGCGACGCCCATATTTATCTAAACCATATAGATCAGGTGAAAATGCAACTGGGCAGGCAAGCTAAACCCCTGCCTAAAATGTCATTAAATCCGCGGATTAATAGTATTTTTGATTTTAAGTTCGGGGATTTTACGCTTTCGGCTTACGATGCACATCCGCACATCAAAGGGGCGATATCTATTTAACAATAAAATATTTAATAAAATTGAAAGAAAACAACAAAAATATATCGATAATAGTGGCAATAGCCTCCAATTACGCCATTGGGAAAGATAACGACCTTCTATGGCATATCCCCAACGACCTGAAACGCTTTAAGAAACTTACGGAGAACCATTTTATAGTGATGGGCAAGCGTACTTATTATTCTTTGCCTAAACGTCCGCTCCCAAATCGTACAAGCCTGATAATAACAGATATAGCCGATGAAAAAATAGATAATTGCCTTATGGCTTATTCCATCGACGATGCCATAAGCAAAATGGACGGTGAAAAGGAAAACTTTGTCATCGGAGGCGGTTCTATTTATAAACAGTTTATGCCTTTGGCCAACAAACTATATATAACAAGGGTACATAAGGAATTCGATGCAGATACTTTTTTCCCCGAGATTTCGTTAGACGATTGGGAATTAGTTTACTCCATGGATGTTGACGATGACGATAAAAATGATTTTAATTATTCGTATGAAGAATATATAAGAAAGGCAAAGTAGGCTTATGAAAAGAATTGTTTATTTAATTGCTTTGGTTTCGGTATTTTACCTTGCATCATGCAAGAAGGACAATAAGAACACTAGCGTGGATTATGCCTTCGGCGTTGAAGTCAGCTCCGACTATGTAAGCGCACAGCACCTTTTGTTCAGCTTGTCGAACACCTATTTTAAGGCGATTTACGATAGTAATCTGTTCGCTAGCGGTACAGCAACGATCGATGGGGCAATGATTAATTATTATCCGGACTCCACTTATCAGCTTCATATATTTTATCCTGATTGGGGACAGGACGACGGCTATGGCAACTGGCGCCAAGGTGAGATATATGCTCAAGCGGATAGCGGCTTCTTCAAACAACAGTTTCCTGTTGAAATAAGTTTCGTTAACTTCAATTTAACTAAGGACACCATAAGCGCAGATAGTTACTCTTACAGTTATATGGGTGAGGAAAACGGTATGGATAAATTTAATTTAAAAGTAGTGAATGGCAGCCGTAATTTCGAGGATACAACCGGCGTTATTTATTTTAATGCCGACCTTTCGATAAATATAGTGAAGAACGACACGATAAGCGGGTCGTCCCAGCCTGAATTATTGCTTTTTAGCGGGACAATGGATGGCATTTGTAGGAACGGAGACGATTTTTCGACAGGATCGACTACTGATTTTATGAGCGATTTAAGTTGCAACTGGATGAAAAGCGGTGTAGTCACCATAAACTTCAGTCAGGTTGAATATAGCGGAACTATATATTTTAGCGATACTTCCGTTTGTGAAAATTGGTATAACTTAGTGATCGACAATATCGATTTCCCCTCAAAAATACAAAAGCCAAAGTGGGTTAAGTGAAGATTTAGTAAATTACTCGATATTTCATAAAATTTAAGATACAGGGATAGCAAGCCATATAAAAAGGGTTGGGCTTGTTTTCAATAAAAAAGATGAAACCGATGGCCGAGAATGATGAAACCAATTATTCCCCCATCAACTCTTCGATTTTCCCCACCATACCTTCAAATTCATTTCTGTCGTAAAGGCGGGTCAGATAGGCTATCTTGCCGTTTTTGTCGATTACTACATTACGCGTAACCCCTGCACGTTTGTGTGCAAATTCTTGAAATATCAGGGCATCAGGGTCAAGTGCCATGGGATAGGTGGTTTTCATCTGCTTTTTAAAAGCAAGCACCTTTTCCAGAGGTTCGTCAAAGTCGATACCGATTAAGATAAAACCTTCATTTTTAAACCTTTGCCAGACTTCCTTTTCTAGATGTGGCATTTCCTTTCGGCAGACCGAACACCAGCTTGCGGTAAACTGCAAAACAACGATCTTATCTCTTAAATCATGCAGATGAAGAGTGTTTCCGTCAGTTAAGTTAAACTGTATGTTCCCCGGCTTGTCGCCGATATTGACGATATAACCTCGGTTTTTGTTTATTTCGACACTATCAGATTTTTGGTCCTGTGCTTTTAATAATCCTAAAGTTGCCATCGAAAACATTAGCAAAACAAGTCTCATATTCGCTTTTTCGGCAAATGTAAAAATTATGGATTAGTCAAGAATATGAAATACATCATGTTTTGCGCTTCTTCTTCTTTGCTGCCGGAAACAGTATATTGTTCAGTATCAATCGGTAACCAGGACTGTTGGGATGTAGGTTCAAATCGGTCGGGGGGTCTCCAATGCGGTGCTGATAGTCTTCGGGGTCGTGCCCGCCATAAAATGTCCAGAAGCCCTTCCCGAATTCGCCGTGCATATAACGAACTTCCCCCGCAGCTTTGTTCTCGCCCATAATTATAACACCCGATTTTATTTTGTCCTTGTTAAAAGCCGTTGTCTGCCCCATGAAACCAGGGATGATCTTTACATGATCCTGGGTGAGCATGCTTGGGATATGATCCCACTTTGCGGAAAACTCAAAGAGGCTGAAAAAATCGTTTGACTTATTTATCGAGCGCGGTCTTGTATAAGTTACGTCGATATCAGAAATCTCATATTCTGTGGGATTTTTAACAAGAGTGAAATCCTTGAACGCGAAGCAAGGGGAATAATCCAGCTTTTGCTGGGCGTTGGCATCCATTGGATCGCCATCGAACATAACATCACAAATATCTGTATGTTGAGCAGATAAGGCAACATCATAACTGTCGGTGGCCGAACACATTGCAAAAAGGTATCCACCCCCGGCAACAAACTCCCTTATCTTTTTTGCAACTGCAAGCTTAAGTTCCGATACCTTTTTAAACCCGAGCTTGTGAGCCATTTCTTCAGAAACCTTAACCCCTTCCTGATACCAGGGAAAACTTCGATATCGCGACCAGAATTTCCCATATTGCCCGGTAAAGTCCTCATGGTGGAGATGTAACCAATCGTAGGTGGGGAGCAGCCCGCCGATAACCTCCTCGTCATAAATCACGTCATAAGGAATTTCGGCATAAGTAAGCGCCAGGGTAACGGCATCGTCCCAAGGCTGCTTGTTCTTGGGCGAGTAAACGGCAATTTTTGGGACTTTTTGCAGTTTCATATCATCCATGTTCACGTCGGGAGCCGAGATCTCAATTCTTATGCTTTGGGCCTGAACATCGCTGATTACCACATAGCTGACGCCTCTTACAACACATTCGTTCTCGAAACTTTCGGCATAGGGCAGGAGATAGGACCCGCCCCTATAGTTGAGCAGCCAGCTGATCTCAACATCCTGCTGCAACACCCAAAACGCTATCCCGTAGGCCTTCAAATGGTTTGTTTGTGTTTTGTCCATTGGTATAAGTATTTGCGCTGCAAATATTTGCATGCCAAAACTTAACAGTATAACGAGTGATGATATTTTAATGAGATTCTTCAAAAAGATATTTTTTATTCCATTTGCAAACTTAATTCTAATTTCTTCATCAATAAATCATAGTGGTGATTTTCTGACTTATTTTTAAGTTTTTTAAGAGCATTCTCGACTTTATCTTGCTGCCAATCGTTTTTCAAAACAGCCAGGCCCGGAATTCCGGTCTTAATTATCTCGTCTCCCTCGTACTTTTGCTCTATAAGTTTTTCTCCTGCCTTAGCACCTATCAATCTGATTTTAATATCTTTACCCGACTTCTTTATCATTTCCGCGGCCAAATCGGCGATATTTGTATTTTCGTTTGCCATAATAAAAACATCACCTGGCTTTGAGTATGTCATACAATTGGAAAGCAGTTCCGCAGCCTTGTCCCTCTCAATGAACCTTCTTTCCATTCTTGCATCTGTAATCGTTATAGGCCCACCCGAGATTAATTGTTTTTTGAATAATTCAGTAACGGAGCCGGGGCTGCCGGGAACATTAGGCATCCGAAAAGAAACCATCTTGCACTTGCCCCCGGTTTGGTTTCGTAAATATATCTCCGACAGATATTTAGTCAGGCCAACTACCGACTCGGCCTCCCTGGCAAGATTTGACGAAACCGCCATAAAACTTTTTACGGAATGTTTTATGCATAGATCCGCCAGCATTTTGGTGCCGAAATAATTTGTTCTGACAGCCAAGATGGGGTTTTCTTCTGCGGGGCCCAGCCTTGTTATTGCAGCAAGATGAAACACATAGTCGGGCTGGTGTTTTTTAAACAATGCATCTTGTCTTGCAAAATCAAGCAGGTCGGCGGTTTCATAAACCAATGCCGGGCCATGAAGCAACTTGCTGCTTCTTGGGCGTTGGCACGCGACAATTTTGTTATTGGCGCTTGACAGCAGATGCCTTATAAGCTGTTTGCCGATAAAGCTCCCGGCTCCGCTGACCAGGATTTTAGAATCATAATTATCAGTCATCATTATTGCAAAATTATTAATTTGGGCAAACCGTCAAATAATAATAGCCAATTTACTTTTTAAAGAAAATGAAAAAAATTACTTTTGCCGCATCTTTTAAGATAAGAATGAAATCAACAATTAATTTCTATTGTTTAAAAGACTAAATAAAAATCTGGCAAGATATTTTTCTTGGCTTAATAAAATTTCAAAGTATGAAAAAGACTGCTTTAAATGATGTTCACCGCCGTTTGGGCGGTAAAATGGTTGAGTTTGCCGGTTTCGATATGCCTGTTCAGTTTGAGGGAATTAATGCTGAGCATGAAACAGTTAGAACCAAATTAGGTGTTTTCGACGTTTCGCACATGGGTGAGTTTTGGGTAGAAGGCGAAAATGCTTTTTCCCTCGTTCAAAAAATATCCACCAACGATGTTGCCGCTCTAACTGACGGAAAAGTACAGTACTCGTGTTTCCCTAACGGCAAGGGCGGAATTGTTGATGATTTCCTTTGCTATCGTTTTGGTACTGAAAGATATTTGTTGGTGGTAAATGCTTCCAACATCGATAAAGATTGGGCAAACCTTACTAAGCACAACACTTCCGATGCTAAAATCAAGAATGTTTCCGATGAGACCTCACAACTTGCCGTTCAAGGGCCGCTGGCTTTAAAAGCCATGCAGAAACTGACATCGGAAAACATTGTCGGCATGGAGTATTATACTTTCAAGGAAATTGAATTTGCCGGAGTAGGGGATGTATTGTTCTCGACCACTGGTTATACCGGTTCGGGCGGATGCGAACTGTATTTCCCTAACGACGAAGCCGAACATATCTTTAATGCCGTAATGGAGGCAGGCGAGGAATTCGGAATAAAGCCAATTGGGCTTGGCGCGCGCGACACCCTTCGGCTGGAGTCCGGTTTTTGCCTCTATGGAAATGAGATCAACGACTCAACTTCGCCAATTGCGGCAGGGCTTGGCTGGATAACTAAATTTGTGGATGGAAACGATTTTATCGATAGGAAGATCTTTGAAGCGCAAAAAACAAATGGCGTTCCTCGTCGTTTGAAAGGTTTCGTGATGGTAGATCGTGCTATTCCGCGCCACGATTACGAAGTTTGTGATGAAAACGGCGATGTTATCGGTAAGGTTACCTCAGGGACAATGTCGCCAATGATCAAGAAGGGCATAGGCATGGCCTATATTGATAAAGGATACTGGAAAGAAGGCTCTGAAATTTATGTCAGGGTAAGGAACAAACTTGTTAAAGCAGTGGTGAAAAAGCCGCCATTCTTCAAATAGTATATCATTATGAGATATTTTAAGCCTTCGGTCACTTTGTCCGAAGGCTTTTTTTTGTAATTTTATGCCAAGCAAATATCAAATTATTCATCATGAAAAAAATTTCTGCAATATTTCTATGGTTCCTGATCCCGGTTTACGTCTTTCCACAAACCAACATAAGCCCATCTTATGCAATACATAAAAACCGACACCCTTCCTCAACCCTTAGCAATACTGAAACGCTTAATAATATCGGGTTTAGGGATACAATAAAGCATGACTGGCTGAATTATATTGATATACCAATGGTTTACAGCGATTTGCCACAAGGGGCCGCAGCAAAGGCAACTGCATACAGGAATCGTTTCAGCCTGCCATCCGGCTTTCCTGCCATCGAAGTTTTTAATTCCGATAATCCGGGGCCTGGATATTATATTATGAACAGGATGAGCCAGGACCCACAAATCCCCTTTTATCTTATCATAATGGACACTGTTGGTTTCCCGGTGTTTTATAGGGAATTTGCGTACCCCAATTTTATAAGTGATTTTAGTTTTAACGAAGAGACAGGATACCTCACCTATTTTTCAGGAATCGACCAAGTTTATTATAGTCTGGATAGTTCCTACCAGATAAACAACGTTTATGAAGCAAAAAATGGCTATCTGGCTGACGGCCATGAATTAAGGCTATGGGAGGACGGGTCGTATTGGTTGATGATCTATGATGATCGGATTGTTGATATGAGCCAAATAGTGCCTGGTGGCCAAGTGGATGCAGTAGTTACCGGTTTGATAGTGCAACATATTGATGATCAGGGCAATGTTTTATTCCAATGGAAAAGTATGGATCATATTCCGATTACCGATGCTGATACTGCCATCGTAAATCTTCTTGCAAATGGAATTGATTATGTGCATGGAAATGCACTTGATTTTGACTATGACAGCAATCTGCTGATCTCCTCAAGGAATCTGAGCGAAATAACAAAGGTGGATATTTCTACAGGTAATATTATGTGGCGCTTGGGTGGTAGCCAAAACCAATTTCAGTTTATCGGAGACAGCATTCTTTTTTCTGCCCAGCACCATATACGTTACCGCGGAGATAATTTATATAGTATTTACGATAACGGTTTCGGAAGAAGTTTCAAATTCTCAAGGGGGGTAACATACGAACTTGATACTAATGCAATGACAGCTACGCTTGTGGGCGATTTAAATCATCTTGATTCCTTGGTTTTTTCCCCTTTTATGGGCAGCAACTCAATAGGGCCTTCCAATGAACATGTTCTTGGATGGAGCTATAATAATAAGCGTTATGTACTTACGGAATTTGATAGCCTTTATAATATAAGCCTGGAGATTAGAAGTATCGATACATTTGGCTTTGTGTCATATAGAGCAGTAAAACATCTTTGGCAAACAAATGCTATCAGTTTCGATCAGGACGAATATTTCATCGATCAGATACACGTCAACGAGACTTCCCTTCTCGATATTGAGATAAGAAATAACCTGGCAGATGATTTTGTGCTGAATGGTTTCTTTTCGACCGATACTGCCTTTACGCTTGTTGATGAGCTTCCAATTACGCTTTCGCCCGGGGAGGCTAAAAACCTGCAATTGCTGTTCCATCCCCTGGAAGAACGAAAATATACTTCCGCGATCTCGTTTTATAGCGATGGACAGCAAGAGCGAATAGCAAAGCAGTTTAGGGTGAATACCGCTTTGGTGTTGGGGTATTACGAGAGTGTTTCTTTAAGCAGCTCCATCGACATCTGGCCCAACCCTGCCAAAAATATACTTAATCTAGAAAGCAAGGGTTCAAATATCCAATTGATACAAATATTCGACAATTTAGGAAGGCTGGTAATCCTGAAGCCAAATCTGAGCACGAATTCCGTGGCCATTGATGTGTCAGCTCTCAAAAAAGGAGTTTATATAGTTGATATCCAAAGTGATAAGACTAAAGTCCGTAAAACTTTAATTGTGGAATAAGCTTGATTTATTATAAACCCGTAACTTTGGGTTTCCTTTATAGTTTCTAGCCGGTTCTTAGTCAAAGAAAATTTCTGTTTGCTTTCTTGTCCGGGAACCCTTTCAGGGAATGGGCGTTGCCTGTCTGAATTATAATGGCCGTTGCCCAACCTTGTGATATCTATGCCCTACAGGCAAAAAAACCTTTGGCTATCCGAGCAAAAACGAAATGAAAGAAGTTAGTGGTTTGTTCGGTCGCGGGAGACGGCAACTATTGCTTTATGAATTTTCTGATGATCACATCATCATTGGTTTTGGCCATTATGAAATACAAACCCGGCTTTAACAGGCCAATATCCATTGTTACACAATCTCGATTATTGTTTTCTGTTTGTTTTACTATACTGCCAAGATTGTTATAAATATAAATGTCTGTGAATAATTCGGCCGATTTTATCGATATAGAGGAGGTAGCCGGGTTAGGGTAAAGAGCAACCCAACTTTTCTCAGACTCATTATTACCAGTAATAAATACACAAGTCGTGTCCTCAGCCGGGATATTAAGATTAAATGCAAAATCAGAAATACATGTGTCGGAATTAAATGCCCATACGCCATTTACTTGATAGCATATTCCAAAATAAAGTGAACTATCAGGAAAAGTAATATGGCTTTGAAAATGAAGATAATGTTTTAAAGTGTCATCAAAATCAACAAAATCAGTGAAAGAAAAGGTAGGCTCTTGTCCAACTTTCCTGAAAACATTAAAACCCAATAAAGTATTTGGATCCAAAACAGCAGAGGCATGAGCGCTCACTTTTATATTCCAGTTATAATCCAAACCAAAGTCGGATAAGTTATCCCAACCGCTATTATCAAGTTTGATTTTATCCCCGTAACCAGAAGTTGCCGGCCCGTTATCTGTTCCTAAAATATATTTTGATGGTATCGGATTTACAATTTCATACCCAAACCAATATTCAGTATTCTTAAGAATGATAATAGGTGTAGAAATATCGACCGTGGTCCATTCTCCTGATAATGGATTTTCGACAGTATCGGAATATATCTCGCTTACAGCATTTTGGCCTATCCATATCTTAATTATAGCAAAATCAAAACCACTATCATTCAGAAAGATACTGAGGCTTTCAATAGTGTCATTTTCATATTTGTTTAAACTTCCCTGATCATACCTTATAGCGCAATAAGCATTTTGAGTGTCATCCAAGCTAAGTGCGGAATAATTTGATCCATCACCATATTTTAATGTGTCTTCTTGCTCAAAAACCGATTCAGGTGCGTTCCATTCTACTTCTGCGCCAAAATCATCTAAATGAAAAACAATATCCAAGGTCAAATCCTCCGGTGCGTCGCATTCCCTATAAACCTCTATATTATCGATAAACCAATCTAAGATGTTCATCGAGTTTTGGCCCGTGGCCTCAAACTTAAATTGAAAAACCTGCCCAATCGAATAATCCTTAATATCATAAGTGTGGGTTTCCCAATCGAAACTGCCCGTATTGCTCAGGCTGTCAATGGTATGCCAGCCAGTGGAATCTTTTACCTTGATTTTAAGATATTCGCTCCCGTTATTGTTGTAGTCGTCGAGCTTAAGGTCGAATTTTAGGTAAACATGCCCGACTTTAATATTCTGTGCATCGATGGTGTTGCTAAGCAAACTTGATGAGTAATTAGATAAAACTCCTGTACGGTGAAATTTTGCTGAAGGCTTTTCGTTGCCGTTCTGGGAATCAATCTTCCAGTTGTCGCTGCCCGTTTGCCATAGGTTGCTGGTGAAGTTTCCATAATGCCAATCTTCGGTGAATGGGAGATAGAAACCGCTTTCAGGCTTTGATAATTGATCTTGAGCCATTGAGGCTAAGCTAAAAAAGGAAAGTAAACTGTAGGCAGCAAACAAGCGAAGATAATTTAGGGCTTTCATAATAAACGATTTATGAACGTAATTGTTTTAATATAAGACAAACTTATCGCTAAACACCCTTACTCCCGACTTTATTTTAATTATATAAATACCTTTTTTGTAATCGCTTAATACTAATTGAATTTGAGATTTCTTCCCGCCCTCGAAACTGCCGATATTCTTACCTTCAATATCAAAGATCATAATTTCATCAATTGGAACTTGGGAATTGATGTTTAAAACTGAAATTGTCGGATTTGGATAGACGGTAAGTCCCGGTTCGTGGTGCGACAGTATTTTAGTTACGAATATCATTACAAAATCATCGTCGCTATTCGGTGCGTAGGCAGGCAGCGATTCGTAGGTTATGGGTGGAACACATGAATTATCGGTATATTGATTTGTTAGTTTATACCAATAGGGAGTTTGGAAATCGACACTTGGATATTTGTCGAAATATGAATTTTCTTCTGCATTTTTGTAATCAATATGTTTTAATAGTGAATACTCATCGCTATCATCATCTTTCCTGTAAATATTATATCCATCATGAGTAAGATATACACCCTCGTTAAAATCCAGAAACAGACTCCAGTTGCCATCCATATTATAATTCGACAAGGTATCCCAATATGTTTGATCACCGTTTTTAAACAAGTTCCCGTATCCAATTACAGGGCCTTCCATTTCAAGGCCGGCAGGGAACGTATTAGCGGCCTGCCCGTAAACAGTATAGCCAAACCATAATTTAGATGTATCGTATAGCATCAGGGGCGGACTTATAAAAAATGAACAAACCTCACCTTCAAATGCATAAATGCTAATGTTCTTTGAATATTGAAGAATATCCCCGTCGGAGCCTCTCCATATCTTAAAAACCAAGCTGTCGAAATCAATATCTTGAACATAAGTTCTTATACGTGTAAGCGGCAAACTATCAGCATCATAAGCTAGTGAATCCCATTTTGCTGCCCATGACCATGTTTCCTGTGAGCTTGAGCCAACACCAGTATTGCCTTCAAACCAGGGCCATTCACACCAGGTGATCGGGGCAGTGCTCCCAACTGGCTGTTCATCAATCCATTGCAGTTTTACCCCAAAACTGTCGGCATCCCAATAATAATCACCCATTATGTCCTTAGGGGCAATGGCTCCGTTGTAAACGAATATGTTGTCGAGTCCCCAGTATTCGCCTGCTGATGAGTTTAACCCGCTTATGCGAAAGCGTATTTTAAAATAGTTATGTGTGAGCAGGGGAGTTATGTCCTTTTTCCGGGTTTCCCATATATGACTTATTTGAGAAATCCCCATAATAGTGTGCCATTCAACGGAATCGAAAACTTCCACAAACATTTTCTCAAGCAAGCTGCTGTCGTCGGCATGCATGTTTAAGTCGAATTTTAATGAAACAAAGCCTTCTTCACCAATATTGGCCATGGAAATCCAATTGCTTGTCAGCCGGCAGTTATAAACACCGCTTATTTCAGGATATCCGCTAAACCTGACCGAGGGAGATGGCATACCTTCATCTGGGATCATGCCCCAATTGTCGCAATCTATTGTCCAATTGTTAGTTTCAAGGGAGCCATCCGTAAAACGCTCAATAAACGGAAAGTCAAGAGTATCCGTTGTTTGAGCGTTTAAACCGTAAGAAAACAATAGCATTATCATTATGAGGTTAACAAACTTCCAGATCTCAATATGCTTCATTATTTTTAATTTGGAAGCCCTAAAATTAATAAAAAATAAGATTACTTTTGCAGCCGCTTTGCGAAATGTTAAATTAGACTAATTCATACTATTAAAATGCAGAATATAAGGAATATAGCAATAATCGCCCACGTTGACCACGGCAAGACTACCTTGGTTGACCGTATGCTTCATCAGGTTAAGCTTTTCAGGGAAAACCAGGACATGGGCGATTTGATACTCGACAGCAATGATCTCGAACGTGAAAGGGGAATTACTATTCTTTCAAAAAACGTTTCGGTACGCTATAAGGATGTTAAAATCAATATCATCGATACCCCCGGCCACTCCGATTTCGGCGGTGAGGTTGAGAGGGTGTTGAACATGGCCGACGGTGTCCTTCTGGTTGTGGATGCCTTTGAAGGCCCTATGCCTCAAACCCGTTTCGTGCTGCAAAAGGCCATCGACCTGAAACTCAAGCCGATAGTGGTGATAAACAAGGTTGACAAACCAAACTGCCGCCCCGACGAGGTCCATGAGCTGGTTTTCGACCTGATGTTTAATTTGGGCGCTACCGAAGACCAACTTGATTTCCCGGTTGTTTATGGTTCATCAAAAAACGGGTGGATGTCGGACGACTGGAAGAAACAAACCGACGACGTATCGCATTTGCTAGATATGATCATTGAGTATATTCCTGCCGCAAAATACATTGACGGGACTCCGCAAATGCAAATCACATCGTTGGATTACTCTTCCTTTGTAGGACGTATTGCCGTGGGAAGGTTGATAAGAGGAAAACTAAAAATGGGCATGAACGTCTCGCTGGTCAAACGCGACGGAACGTTAAAAAAGTCGAAAATAAAAGAGCTTTACCGCTTTGAGGGTCTTGGGAAAGAAAAGGTGAAAACGGAAGTTGAGGCCGGCGACATAGTTGCCATCATGGGGCTGGAAGATTTTGAGATAGGGGATACCGTTGCCGATGCTGAAAAGCCGGAGGGCCTGCCATCAATTAAAATTGATGAACCAACAATGAGCATGCTGTTTACCATCAACAATTCGCCCTTTTTCGGCAAGGAAGGCAAATATGTTACATCCCGCCATATAAGGGAGAGATTGTTCCTGGAAACAGAAAAGAACCTTGCGCTAAGGGTTGAGGAAACGGCTTCTTCCGACTCATACCTTGTTTTCGGCCGCGGAATTCTTCACTTATCCATTTTAGTCGAGACCATGCGCCGCGAAGGCTATGAGTTCCAATTGGGCCAGCCCAAGGTTATCATAAAAGAAATCGATGGCGTTAAGAACGAGCCTATTGAAAGCCTTACCGTTTTAGTTCCAGAGGATTTCAGTGGGCGGGTAATTGAAATTGTCAGCAACCGTAAAGGTGATTTCCTTAATATGGAGCCTAAGAACGATAGGATGATGCTTGAGTTCAGCATACCTTCACGAGGTATTATAGGGCTGAGAAACAATTTGTTGACAGCAACGGAAGGCGAGGCTATCATAGCACATCGTTTCGATAGGTTCGAACCGTGGAAAGGTGATTTTGTTGCCAAGAACAATGGTGCGCTAATAGCCATGGAAACCGGCACGGCCATTCCTTTCGGGATATGGAAGCTAATTGACAGGGGCAAGTTTTATATTCATCCAAACGATGCCATATATGCCGGACAGGTTATTGGCGAAAGTACCCGCGCAGGCGACTTGGTAATAAATGTCAACAAAGGGAAAAAGCTCACTAATATGCGCTCCTCCGGCTCCGACAATAAGGTTTTGATCCCGCCCCCGATTATTTTCTCGCTTGAAGAATATATGGAAGTTATCAGGAATGACGAATATCTTGAGGTAACACCGCGCTCGCTCCGTTTGCGCAAGATACTTCTGAACGAAACCGATAGGAAGCGGGCTGCCAGGTAAGCCAGGCTAGAAAACATATTCAACACCAAGTTTCAGTGTAAATGGATTTCCCGGCGTATAAGTTAAGCCATATTCCGCTTCGCTTACTGGGCTTGTCCTATAATCTCCCGCAAACTGCGCTTCGTTCCATTCGGAGTTGAATATATTCTCTGCGACAATTCCTATCGAAAGATGTGGGGATACCGAATAATTTACATTGAAATCGCTAACGAAATAGGCTGTTGTGCTAATGCTGTTTGTCTCGTCTGCCGGACGTTTGGCCAAATAGCGGTATCTAAGCGCAGCCGACCAGGATTTGAAATCATCGAAGATTAAACTGCCCGTGGAAGTAAAAACAGGGGAGAGGGGAATATAATTTGCTTCTTTCGGAAGATCGATAAAGCGCGGCTCGCAAAGGTTTAGGTCTGTACTTAAAAAGAAATATTTACCCATCTGCAGCCTCAAGCTGAAGTCGAGGCCCATTCGCCTGGTTCGTCCGTTTGCTTCCCACGTCCCCGCATCACCCGACCAAACCAGCTCCTCTTCCATATAGGAATACCATAGAGCGCTGTTGATTAGCAACCTGCTGAATATCTTAAAGTTAAACCCAAGGTCGGCAGCATATACTGCCGGAAGGGTCTTTAAGCTATCAGATGAGACAACTACCCTCGTATCATTGGAATGAAAGCCTTTTCCTGCTTTAAAATACAATTGTGCATCCTTGTTCAGCTTGTAAATAATGTTCAGCTTGGGACTGAGGACGGAGCCCTGTTTCGCCAAGGACTCATAATTCTTTATAAGCCTGTCGTTATACTCGAACTTAAAATAATCAAGTCGCAGGCCAAGGTTTACTACCCATTTCTTAAACGACCAATCGATATCCGTAAATAAGTTGAAATTACTTTCGTCGATATCGCCGAAGTTTATTGTGTCAACAACCGTATTCCTTTTATAGGTGTGGAGCAGCCCGCTGCTGTTTATGTCGTCGTAACGAAAGCCGCCGCCAACATTATATTCCAGGTTATTATCGTAATTTATATTGATAGTTTTGCAATATGTAGATTTATAACCATATAGGTTTCTTTCCTCCGTTTGCCTTATCTGGTCGCCATTTTCTTTGTCCTCAAGGAAAAACGTGAAGTTGGAGTAAAGGTTAAAGTGATAATCGGAATAATAAACCAGGTTGCTCAACACGCCCGAATTTATATTGTGATATGATTTTACGATAATGTTGTTCCTGCTTGTTTGTCCTCCTTCGGTGGGGTCGATGGAGCCCCAGCGACTTAAAACACCCTCATCGATACTTTTGGCAGGAAGCTGCCCCGATTGGTTCCAACTGCTGTTGAACATTGAGGCAGTGATGCTTATGGTGTTGTTGGCATCGATAATATTGTTGTATTTCGCAAATAAGTTTAATCTCTTGAAGTTCTGAGGGCTAGTGAAGGGCCCGTCGGTCAAATAGTTTTCGATGGCGACATAAGCATTCTTGCCCTTTTCGTTCATCCGCCGGCTTAGCAATTTTAATTGCGAACTAAGCCTGATGGTGTTGAAGCTCCCTCCCTCCAGCTTAATTGAATTGTGGTTCAGCATGTTCTTTGTCTTAAAGGCTACATGGCCAGCCGTGGCAAGATTTCCGTATTCGGCCTTGAAAGGTCCTTTCCCGAAATCTATTTCCCTAATCAGTTCAGGTATCAGGAAATGCAGGTCGGCATAACCTTGACCATGGGCCTGGCTGACCATGTTCACGTCCATACCATCAACGCTTACGTTGATATCGGTACCATGATCGGCATCATATCCCCTCAAGAATATTTGTTCCGATTTTCCGCCTCCAGCATGCTGGGCGATAAACAAGCCAGGAACCATGCGCAATACCTCCTGTGACGATTTTACGGCCTGCAGCTTAATGTCCAGTTTGGCAATGGATTCCAAAGGACTTGATTTTGAGGTAGTAACGTTTATGGTGCTTAAGTTTATCGCATCTTCCTCCATCATCACCAACAGGAACTGCGTATGGGAGGTAAATTCAAGTTCCTTTGTTTTATAGCCCAGAAAAGTAAATACCAGTATGCCAGATGCATAATCGGTATCGATATTGAACTTCCCGAACTCATCGCTTACACAGCCTTCATTAGTGCCTTTTAAACTGATGTTTACTCCCGGTAGGGGATGGTCATTCTCCTTATCAACTACTTTGCCTTCTATGAAGTTATGTGCATTTAACTGAATTACAGTTATTAATGATAAAATTATAAATTGAAGCCTTTTCATATGGTTTGTATTAAAGTAACACGTATATATATTATAGTGTTACTTATTATGTAAAATTATTTATTAATATTTAAAAATCATTCTTTTTATTTATCGTTGTTGATGCTTAAATTTCCGTGCTGTATGGCTTTCAAGCTAATGAGTTTGTTCGCAAGGTTTTGTAGCCTGAAGGCCTTGCCGCGCACAGCTATTATCTCAAGGCAGTTGTCATGATCGAGATGGAAATGCTGGGCAGAAAGGATAATGTCGTAAAAATCGTGCTGAATATCTGCAAGTTTGTTTAACAGGTCGCGTTTATGATGATCATAAACTAATGTAATCGCCCCGGCAACCTCTTTGTTCTCCTCCGTTTTCTTTTTAACTAGTTTATTGGTGATTAATTGCCGTATAGCCTGCGAGCGGTTCGTAAACTGGTTTTGTGCCACGAAATTATCCAATTCGTTCAGCAATTCTTTTTCAAGTGAAACTCCAAATCTGACTACTGCCATAGTGTTACGAAATTTAATATTAGTAATACTTATTTTGCAAATATAAACTATTTTAGTTTTTGTGAAATAAATAACACAGAAAAATTATTTTTAATATAAGTTCGGCTATAATTCCATGTAAAACAACAAATGCGGCTAACAGAATGATTATTCTGTTAGCCGCATTCATGAAACTTGGCGCAGAATCATTTACTTGGAAATTGTTCCAGAAAGAATTTGTTCTTTATAGAGTCCATTTTCTGGAACATCTTTTCGGTTTGCTTTAAGTTTTGCCTGAACCTTTGTGTGAAAAAATCCTCTTTATAAAAGTCATATTTTATTAGGCTGTCCTGAAAAAATATGTCGTTGAAATAAGGATCGTAGGAAAACGGGAATTCCGAATCAAACATTGACCTAAACTTTTCATAAATGCTATCTTCAGCAATTGAATCGCCCACGATACTCGAATAATAATAAGTATAGATTGAGTCGTATCTGATTAAATTGCCGTTTTCGTCATACTCTTTGTTCACTTTGACATCTGCTTTAGGCAAAGCTGTTGAATTGACAGCTTTATTGTTTTCCGTTTTTATAGCTTGCCCGCTGCAAGCACTAAAGGCTAATGTAACTGCAAGCATCATTAAGCATTTTAGTTTCATGACCTTGAGCTTTAAAGTTAAACAACAGATTACTTAACAAGAATTTGTTTTTTCGGCTTCGGTTTGGCCTCTTCCTTCTTAGGAATTGCAATGTTTAAGATTCCATTTTCGTACTTAGCCGCAATTTTTTCACCTTCAACACTTTGAGGAAGAGTGAACGAACGGCTGAATGACTGATAGCTAAACTCCCTTCGATTGAATTGCTGACCTTCTTTAGTTTCGTTTTCGTTCTTCTTCTCAGAAGAAATCGTCAACAAATCGTTGTTTAGCTCGATTTTAAAATCTTTCTTGTCAAAGCCCGGGGCAGACATTTCTACCTCAAAACCCTCGTCATCCTCCTTGATATTTACTGCGGGAAGGGTAGTGTTGGTGCTTGAGAAATTCCTGTTCGACCAATCGAATAAATCGTTTTCAAAAAAACGGTCGAACAAACTTGGCATCTGGCTTGAAAATCTTACTAATGACATAATTTAATCCTCCATAATTTTAATTAAACAATTATTAAATCAATTTCAGCAATCCGTTTTCAAAATAAATGCCAAATTAGCAAGCTGGGCAATGAAGAATAATTCGTGGTTTAGCTAAATAATTGTTTTTCTGTGAGTTTTAATATATCAAAGATTTAGGCATTAGCAAAAACCGGGCTGTCAATTTGGCATCATATCCCTAGTTCACAGCCTATTGTGTCACGATAACAAGCTCTATATTTTCGGTCAATCGTGAAATGCGCTATAGTTGTCTTGCCGATCGAAATACATTTATCGTATTTCCTGATCCAAGAGAATCTTTCAGCTTAACGAATTACATCAGCATTAAAACCAAGTTTTCCGTACACTTGTTCAAGGGGTAATAATTCTTCAGGAAATCGAGTTAATTACTGCACGCTAAGTGATAAGTCATACTGCCAGAGCCCCCCACAAAACCTCCACCGGGTGGAGCGCGTCTCTTTTTGTGCCGTCTTTAATCTGATGGCGGCAGGAGGTCCCGGGAGCGGCAATAATGGTTTCGGGCCCTGCATTCCTCACGGCGGGGAAGAGAACCAGTTCGCCAACTTGCATACTAAGATCATAATGCTCTTTTTCGTAGCCGAAAGCCCCGGCCATACCGCAGCATCCGGAAGGTATTTCCCCGACCCGGTAATTTTCGGGGAATCCCAAAACGTAAAGGCTGGAGGAAGTGCTCGCGAGGCTCTTTTGATGACAGTGGCCATGAAGCTTAATGTTTTTCGGCTCTAGCGTAAACCGGCTTTTCTTAATCTTCCCGGCCTTCATTTCCCTTTCCAGGAATTCGTCTATCATCAGGCAATTTGGCTTTAAGGATAAAGCGGACTGCTTTAATCTTTCGTCAACCAATTCGGGATACTCATCGCGAAAAGCCAGTATTGCCGAGGGTTCTATCCCGATCAAAGGGCTTTCATCATTTATTATTTCCTTCAATAAACCCACGTTCCTATTTGCAACTTTCTTAGCCATTCTAAGAAGTCCTTTCGATAAATAAGTACGCCCGCTTTGAATATGCTTCGGAATAACAACTTCATAACCAAGTTTTTCCAACAGCATAATAGCTTTTATACCAATTGCTGTGTCATTGAAGCGAGTGAACTCGTCGTTAAAAAGATAAACCTTGCCGTTGGGGAAGGACGAGTTTTTTGCATGATGCTTTCCAGCCCATTTGTCGAGTGGCTTTTTCGATAGCTCGGGGAATTTCCTTTCTTTGCTAAAGCCAAATACACCAGCCATCAAGCCGGAGGTGAAAGAATTCTTGATAAGGAAATTATAAATTCCGGGCAAGAAACTGCCCATGAGGTTGAGGTGGCTGATATTGGCAATTAGCCTGGTTCTTAAGCTTATACCGTTATCGTCGTAATAATGTTGGAGGAATTCGGCCTTCAGCTTTGTAATATCAACATTTGAAGGGCATTCCGACTTGCATGCCTTGCACGACAGGCACAAATCCATAACATCATAAATTTCCTTATGGTCGAAGGGGTTTTTCTTTTTTGAGTTTGTGAGGAACTCACGCAAGACATTGGCCCTTGCCCTTGTGGTCTGGCTTTCGTTTCGGGATGCCATATAGCTGGGGCACATTGTCCCGCCTATAATTTCCGTTTTACGACAAGCCGCTGTACCGTTGCATTTTTCTGCCGCCCGTAAATAGCCTTGCTCTTCCGAAAAATCGAATATCGTATCTATCTCATCGTTCACAGAGCCAGGAACATAGCGCAGATGCGTATTCATTCTGGGCGTTTTGGTGATTTTCCCATAATTGAATATCCCATCTGCATCCCACGATTGTTTTGTTTGTTCAAGCAGCCCATATACCTTCTTGCCGTACATCAGGGGTATAAATTCTCCCCTGAGCCTGCCATCGCCATGTTCCCCGCTTAGCGAGCCATTATATTTCTTGACGAGCCTGGCGGTGTCCTCGGCCAGTTGGTGGAATATATCGACGTCTTTTTTTAATTTCAGGTTCAGGATGGGCCTGAGATGCAGTTCCCCCGTCGCGATATGTGCGTGGTAAACGCAATCACGATCATATTTTTTCAGGATTTTATTGAACTCGGCAATATATTGCGGAAGTCTTTCCGGGTTTATAGCAGTATCTTCCACCACGGAAACGGGTTTTGCGTCCCCTGGCATATTGCTCAATACCCCCAGGCCTGCTTTTCTAAGGTCCCAGACCTTGTTGATGTCGTCGCCGTAAACTGTTGGATAAGCGTAACCAAAGGCGTTCTGTTTGAGGTCCGTTATAAGTTCCTCCGACTTGCTGTTTAAGGTAAGTTCGTCGTTCTCAGCCAGTTCCACTATCAATATTGCGGCGGGATCCCCTCTGAGGAAAAACCTGTTTTTTTGTAAGGCAATATTTTTCTTCGTCAGGTCCATTATGGTTTTGTCCATGAGCTCGATAGCCCTGGGCTTGTGTTTCCTGATCAGTATATTAGCATGGAGGGCTTCCTCCAAACTATAGTGATGAACGCAGATCAAGGCTTTATGCGCAGGAGGGATTTCAACTAAATTCAATTTGACGGCAGTTGTGAACGCAAGAGTACCTTCGGAGCCGGCCAGGAGCTTCGAGAAATTGAATTTTTTGTTCCCCGATGAGAAAATACTGCTGTCGCCGAGAAGGTCGAGGGCGTAGGCCGTGTTTCGCCTTGTTATTTCTTTGTCGGGATACTGTTTTTCTATTTCCTTCCGGTTTTCTTCGGAAGACAGCATATCAAAACAATTGCGGTAAATCTTACCCTCCAGCTTATTAAGCTTTAGTTTTTCTTTAAATACCTCATTATCAATTTCTCCGAAAACAGCCTCGGAGCCGTCGCTTAAAATTACCTCTACTTCGAGGGTATGGTCGCGGGTGCTTCCGTAAACTGGTGAATGCAGTCCGCAGGCATTGTTCCCGAGCATCCCGCCGATCATGCACCTGTTTGCCGTGGAGGCCTCCGGTCCGAAGAAAAGGCCATGCGGTCTCAAGAACATATTAAGCTCGTCAAGAACGACGCCAGGCTGGACCTTTACCCATTTTCCCTCAATGTTTAGCT
This sequence comes from Chlorobiota bacterium, assembly GCA_013151215.1. GTDB lineage: Bacteria > Bacteroidota > Bacteroidia > Bacteroidales > F082 > BM524. The sequence goes on from JAADIS010000005.1 coordinate 68,468, forward strand.
CAACAATTCCCCTCATATGCTTAGATACGTCGGCTATGATACCATTTCCCACCACCTGGCCTGCGAGCGAGGTCCCGGCTGTTCGGGGAATAATAGTAGTCTTGTGCTTTTTCGCGAATGCGATAAGATGCTTTATGTCCTCCGTATTCTTAGGGAAACAAACAAATTGTGGAATTTCCCTGTATGCTGATGCATCGGTAGCATAAATAATCCTATCGGCTTCCCCAATTTTTATCTCCCCGGAAAAAGCCTTTTTTAATTCCCCTATATCTTTTGTTTTCAATTTATCCTATTTAGAAAGTTTGAACAATTTAAGGATTTGCGTGATCTTTTTGTCAGTAAGCCCCAACTCGGCCAAGCAGGATCTTATGGATACTTGCATTAATTTTTTGTTCACTAAGGCATTATTTATAAATTCCAAAGGCTTGGCATCCTCCATCAGCATTAACTCTTGGATACTGCCTTTTATTATTTTCATCCTGCAAGAAAGATACCCGTTTTCAATAGGCATCTCATTGGTGAAAACGAACGGGGGCGAGTATCCGAAATTCCAATCCCAGCTCTTATACCTGCTCTGCATCAAACGAAGTATCTCGCTTTGCTCCAGTTTTGTGAAATGATGTATAATATTGATATTGTAGTACTTAAATAGATATTCCTTAAGTTTTTCTTTAAATGTAATATAGTCGGCTTTCCCCCCTAAAAACGGCTTGAGGTTAGCAACTTTTGCCACCACCGACTTAACTGACCTGTCCTCGAATCCCGATAATCCGGGGTTGATTATTTCATCTATCCTCTTTAGGTCGGAATCAAACAATACGGTTCCGTGATGCAATGATTTGTTTTTATAAACATGGGCTGAGTTGCCTGAGAATTTTAGTCCGTCGATGCAGAGGTTGTTCTTTCCCTCAAAAGTGGGGTTTAGGCCCAATTGCTCCAAGAAGCTCATCAAAGGCTTTGTGAAAGTTTGGAAATCAACCTGCGTTCCGGCCTCTATCGAGCTTTTGAGGACTGTGATGTTTTGGTTGCCTTTTCCGTGAAAAACCGTCCCGCCTCCGGAAATACGCCTGATCAAAGGAATCCGGTTTTCGACAAGATAGGGATAATTAACCTCGGCAAACGCATTTTGATGCTTTCCGATAACTACCGAATCCTTGCTTTCCCATAGCATCAAAACATCTATATCATAATTCCTGAGGACATATTCCTCGGCTGCCAAATTGAAATAGGGATTGCTTTTCGAGCGTTCGATAAATATCATTTCAAAACTTTCAGCAAATTTAAGTTATTTTCATCGTGGCTCTATCAAATCGGGCCGGTCATACAATATATTTCTGAAAAAAACTCATATTTTAATGTTTAGAATGGAAACAGATAGCCAAACTTTATCATAAACATCGAGTTATTAAATTACAATAAGCTTAATAACAGTAATGTATATTAGCATAAAATTAATAGGCGAATAATTATTATTATTAACTTAGCCCGAACATTTAAAAATTATTTTCCGCACGGGCGGACATGGATATAAACAATTAAACAATATTTAAAAATGGATTTAAACTGGAGTGAATTACCTTTCGGCTATTTTAAAACAGATTACAACCTAAGATCTTATTATCGCGATGGCAAATGGGGCGAGCTGGAAATAAGCAGTTCCGAGAATATTAGCATCCACATGGCTGCCACCGGCCTGCACTACGGCCAGGAAGCATTTGAAGGATTAAAGGCTTATCGGGGCGCAGATGGGAAAGTGAGGCTTTTCAGGTGGGAAGAAAACGCAAAGCGCATGCGTCGCTCGGCCCAGGGCATCATGATGGCCGAAGTGCCTGATGAATTGTTTAAAAAAGCCTTGCACCGGGTAGCAAAGCTGAACGCAAGATATATCCCTCCTTACGGAACGGGCTCTACACTGTATTTCAGGCCATTGCTTTTCGGAAGCGGACCTCAGGTAGGGGTGAAGCCCGCAGAGGAATACTTGTTTATGATTTTTGTAACCCCGGTAGGGCCTTACTTCAAAGAAGGATTCAAACCGGTTGCCATTGAGGTTGTTAGGGACTTCGACAGGGCGGCCCCACTGGGAACAGGTCATATAAAAGTAGGCGGTAACTATGCGGCCAGTTTGAGGCCTGGGCATAGGGCTCATGCAAATGGCTTTGGCTCAGTGCTTTTCCTCGATGCTAAAGAGAAGAAATATATAGACGAGGCAGGCCCGGCCAACTTCTACGGTATTAAAAACAATACTTACATAACACCCCAATCGGATAGTATCTTGCCATCTATCACCAATATGAGCCTGGAGCAAATTGCCAGGGACTTGGGACTGAAGGTCGAGCGCCGGCGCGTTGCTTTTGATGAGCTTGATAGTTTTGAGGAGGCAGGAGCATGCGGAACGGCAGCCATTATCTCCCCCATAGGGAGAATTTATGACCATGACAGCGGAAAATCAGTGGATTATGGCCCGGAACCGGGCCCGGTTTCCAGGAAACTCTATGAAACCCTACGGGGTATTCAGGAAGGAACGGTAGAGGATACCCACGGCTGGACTTCCATAATAGAAGGTATTTGAAAATTGGATATAAGGAAGTTTAAAATGTATGGGCGAAGACCGTAATTTTCTTGATGCTATAATTGGACTACCTGCAAACTTATTTTATGGAGAACCAATACCTACAAGCATTTTGGTTTTCAAAAAGTGCAGGGAAAATCCTGAAAATGTACTTTTTATTGATAGCAGTAAACATTTTGAAAGAGGAACTCAAAATATTCTGAGACCAGAGGACATTGAACGAATTATTGCAACTTACAGACTTTACACTAACCGAAATTTAAACAAACTTATTGAAGGAAATATTGATGTTGTTAACGGAGAATGGCAAAACAAAGAAAAGGGCAATTTTAAATTCGTAATTCATAATTCGCAATTCATAATTGATAAATACTCTTATCTCGCACCGCTTACTGAAATTCACGAAAATGAATACAACTTAAATATTCCAAGATATGTAAATACTTTTGAGGAGGAAGAGAAGAGCCTGTTGATATTGCAAAAGTTTCTGAAAAACTAAGAACGCTCGAAAATAAAATGAGCGATACAGATAAGGAACTAATTGTCCTTTGCAAAGAACTAAATATTGATACACCTTTTTGATTACGAATTAGGAATTATGAATTAGGAATTATGAATTAGGAATTATGAATTACGAATGTGAGAATTACGAATTATGAAGAGAGATAATATTGTACAGGAAAAGAGTTATGCTTTTGCTGTTAGGATTGTAAAAGTATATCAATATCTCTGTACAGAGAAGGAAGAATTTGTTTTAAGTAAGCAATTATTGCGTTGTGGAACTTCTATTGGGGCGAATGTTGAAGAAGCTATTGGAGGTCAGAGCAAGAAAGACTTCTTTGAAAAACTCACAATTTCATATAAAGAAGCGAGAGAAACTCATTATTGGATACGATTATTGACAGATACCGATTATATTAACAATGAGCAAAGTGAAAGTTTATTGAAAGATATTGATGAGTTATTAAAAATTATTGGTAGTATCCAAAAAAACAATTCGTAATTCATAATTTACAATTTGGAATTAAATTATTATGAGTAAAAAAAACAGAAAAATAGAGATACAAGGTAAAGAGATTGTAATAGTTCAATCAAATAAAGAGGATTATATTTCAATAACTGATATAGCAAAATATAAAAATCCTGATACTACAGGTTTAGTTATCTCTCACTGGTTAAGCACAAAATATACAATCGAGTTTATGGGCTTTTGGGAAAAAATGCACAACCCTGATTTTAATGTTACGGAATTCAGTAACATTAAAAATAATGCCGGCTCAAATGGGTTTATTCTATCCAGCAAAAATTGGATAAACAAAACAAATGCCATAGGAATTATTTCGAAAGCAGGAAGATATGGTGGAACTTATGCACATAAAGATATTGCTTTTGAGTTTGCATCGTGGATTTCTGCGGAATTTAAACTCTTTATAATAAAAGAGTTTCAAAGACTTAAAGAAGATGAACAAAAACAATTAGGTTGGGATATTAAACGCAATTTGATAAAAATCAACTACCGTATTCATACAGACGCAATTAAACAGAATCTTATACCGGTTAATCTTACTTAAAGACGATTCTGTTAATAAATTAGGTGATGATGGGAAATAATAGCATAAAATTATTTGAAGGCTAACAAGTAATACAGAGTGTCTTGTCCTGAAAGACAGATTGTAAGGAGAAGGCATATTCTTCCGGCAATATATATAAGTCGTTGGGCGGGTAGTAGTTGAATTAAAATAAATATAAACGAATACGATTTTAAACAATAACTAAACAAAAACCATTAATCTTATGAAAAAGTATATTATGTCAGGGCTGCTTATAGTGGCAGTTTTATTTTCAATTTCGTGCAGTGCGCAAAATAATTGCAAAGTGCTGATGGATAGTTTAAAGGGCACTTATAACGGAAAATGCAAAAAAGGGCTTGCGCATGGGCTTGGAAAAGCCGTTGGCGCTGACACTTACGAAGGTCGTTTCAGAAAGGGCTATCCCGATGGCAAAGGTGTTTATACATGGGCTTCAGGTGATGTTTACGACGGAACTTGGAAGATGGGGCAAAGAGATGGCGAAGGAGTTTATAGATTTGCCTTTGACGGACACGATTCCATACAATCAGGTATATGGCGCAAAGACGTATATAAAGGCCCTAAGCCGCAAATGCCGCGTGTAACCTTAAAAGAATTTGTTACCAGGTACTCTTTTAGAAGAGATGCGGAAGGCGACAGGATCTTTATTGATTTGAGGCGCGACGGGCAAGCAAACATCGACATTGAGGACTTCTCTTTAATTTCATCTAGCGGGAATTATTTTGAGACTGGCAACTCGATTGGGATTGAGAACGTAGTGTTTCCGGTACTGGTCAAGATTAAGTATGTTAGCTGGAATGCGGCACATACTTCCCGGCACAATGTAACGTTTGAGTTCGAGATCTTCGAATCGGGCAAGTGGCAAGTGGTTGTCAATAATTAAACCAATCCGGCTTTTTGTAAATACAAGGCCATTTCTTGCTGTAGTTCCATGGCTTTCACGCGGGATGTTTTCGCAAAGGATTCGTCAGCCGCGGCGTATATTATGCCTCTTGAGGAGTTCACCAAAATCCCGCAATGCGAGTTCATCCCGTTTCTGGCAACCTCCTCCAGGCTTCCGCCCTGTGCACCTACACCCGGAACGAGAAGGAAATTATCAGGCACGAATTTCCTTACGTTCCTCAATGATTCAGCCTTGGTAGCACCAACGACAAACATGATGTTGTCAGTTGTCCCCCAGCTGCTTCCTGTTCTCAAAACACTCTCGTACAATAACTCGCCCGAGGACATGTCCCTGAGGTATTGAAAGTCGTCGGCACTTTTATTTGATGTCAGGGCAAGTATTACAGACCATTTACCGTCATATTCCAAAAAAGGCGATACGGTATCAAGTCCCATATAGGGAGCCAGCGTAACAGCATCAAAATCATAGGTCTCGAAGAAGGTCTTTGCATACATGGCCGAGGTATTCCCTATATCGCCACGCTTGGCATCGGCTATGATCATCACGTCCTTGCTTGTGTTCTTTATATGGTCAACGGTTTTCCTGAGGCTTTCCCATCCTTTCGGCCCCAAGGCCTCATAAAAAGCAATATTCGGCTTGTAGGCAGCGCATAAATCGTGGGTGGCATCTATTATTTGTTTGTTGAACTGGAAAATCGGGTCATCGGTTTTCAGCAAATGGGAAGGGATCTTATTTATGTCGGTATCTAATCCTATGCAAAGGAACGATTTCTTTTTCTTGATAATGTCAAACAGCTCTTGTTTATTCATCTGTATTTTGTAATTAATTCATCAACAATATATTAGCTGTCAAATTCTTCCTTAAGCCGTTCGGCGTTCTCAGCCATTTGAAGCTTCTCGATTATTTCTTCGATATCGCCTCCTATAATAGAGGGCAAATTGTAGAGGGTAAGGTTTATCCTATGGTCGGTAACGCGTCCCTGAGGCCAGTTATAGGTTCTTATTTTTGCTGACCTGTCGCCTGTGGATACCATTGTCTTTCGTTTTTTGGACATCTCCTCCAGGTGTTTTGCATATTCCCTCTCATATAGGCGCGTCCTTAAAACCTTCATTGCTTTGGCAAGGTTTTTTATTTGTGATTTTTCGTCCTGACAGCTTACGACTATACCTGAAGGGATATGGGTAAGCCGGATGGCGGAATAGGTGGTGTTCACCGATTGCCCTCCTGGCCCCGATGAACAGAATGTATCTTTGCGGATATCTTTCTCGTTTAGTTCTATGTCGAACTCATCTGCCTCAGGTAACACGACTACTGAGGCGGCTGATGTGTGTACCCGTCCCTGAGTTTCCGTCTTGGGAACTCTTTGAACCCTGTGAACGCCGGATTCGAATTTCAGAAGGCCGTAAGCACCTGATCCGTTTACGTTAAAAACAATTTCCTTAAAGCCACCTGAAGTGCCTTCGTTTACATTGACTATATCTATTTTCCATTTCTTGCTATCGCAAAACTTTTGATACATGCGATATAGATCGCCGGCAAAAATACTGGCCTCGTCCCCACCTGTGCCTGCCCTGATCTCCATAACGGCATTCTTGTCGTCCTCGGGATCCTTGGGTATCATCAGCAGCCTGATTTTTTCTTCCAGGACCTCCTGCTGTGGGACAAGTTCGTCCAATTCCTCTCTTGCCATGTCCTTAAAGTCGGCATCAGTCTCGTTTTCAATGATTTCGCGAGCATTTTTGATGTTTTCCACCAGGGCTTTAAGCTCCTTATAAGCTAGAACAACCGGTTCCAAATCTTTATAATCCTTGTTTATTTTAATAAATCGTTTCATGTCGGCAATAACATTGGGGTCGCTCATTTGCTCCGCCAACTCCTCCCAACGATTCTTAATTACTTCCAGTTTATCAAGTATTTCCACATCCTTATTTTTGAGTTGGCAAATTTACTAAAATTAAGTGATGTTTCTGCTATGCCAAAACGGCTCCAAAAATAAAAAACCGACCATGAGCATGCTCGCGGTCGGTTTATAATATTCTTTTATAAGGATTTATTGTTTGACGAAAACTTTTCCTTCAAGATAACTGTTGTCGGGCTGCACTACTTTAATGAAGAAATCACCTGACCCCATACCTGTTAGCTTCAAGACTGCATTGTCCAGATACTTCTGCTCTTCGGTGCAAGCGACATCTTGTTCCGTTTTGCGATATATTTTTATCTTGAGCGTATTTGCCGAATCACTGTTGTCAAGCTCAACATCCTCGAAACGGGAAAAAAAGTCGCAACCGTTCCCTATCACGCCATAAAACTGAATAGGAAGCTCATCGCTAATGGAAACAGTATCGGGATATGAGATACTATCAATGAGCATTACTGATTCAACATAGGATGGGCCGCTGTCTTTTTTACAGGAACTAAACGATATAAGGGCAACAAAAAATGCCATTAAACCTATTGATAACATATTTTTTTTCAACATAATTATAATTTTTAATCTCTATAACGCACTTATTAAATTCCTAGTATTTTGGCTATTAAAAAAATCTGTCTTTGTTTCAGGAACAAGCTGAAAAATCACTTCTTACTGTTATACTGCTTCATGTGGTCGAAATAAGAATTTGTTTCTTTGATTATAACCCCCGAAAGCAATAGCAGTCCGAGCAAGTTGGGGATCGTCATGAAGGTGATCACCATATCGACAAAATGCCAAACCAGGTCCAAGCCCCATATTGAGCCCAGGAACACGAAGCCGCCATAAAGGAACCGATAAGGCACTATTGCTTTTTCGCCCATCAGGTAATTAGCGGCCCTGGTCCCGTAATACGACCAGCTAATTACCGTTGAGAAGGCAAATAAGAATATCCCGAATGCAATAATATGTTTTCCGATACCCGAGATGCCGATTTGGGCCAAACCGCTGTCCATTGCGATAATTGTCATTTCCACACCTTTTGCCCCCGATTGCCAGGCTCCCGTTGTAACTATCATCAATGCTGTCAGTGTGCAGATTATGAGTGTATCGACCAGTGGTTCCAGTGATGCAACCAGGCCTTCGCGGGCAGGGTACTTTGTCTTGGCCGCGGCATGTGCGATAGGGGCGGAGCCTTGACCTGCCTCGTTTGAGAAAAGCCCTCGTCTAACGCCCCAAACGAGTGTCATTAAAAATGCCGAGCCCACAAAACCACCGGTTGCTGCAGTTCCCGTAAAGGCATTGCTGATAATTATCCCGAAAGCGGCAGGAATTTGCTGATACTCAGAGCCAATAACAATGAGCGTCGCAACTACGTAGGTAACGGCCATGAACGGAACCAATTTGGATGTTACGTCTGCAATTCGCCTCAAGCCCCCTATAATTATTATCATCACTAAAATCGCTATTACCAGTCCGGTATAAAACACAGGTATGTTATAATTGACATTGATGGCATGGGCGATGGAATTCGCCTGTGCCATGTTTCCCGTACCAAGCGAGGCCAATATTGTTGCCACCGCGAAAATCCCGGCCAACACCTTTGCGAAAACAGGCCAGTTATAAACTTCCGTTATTCCTTTCTTTATGGAATACATTGGCCCTCCCGAAACTGTGCCGTCCGAATTAAAATCCCTGTATTTATGCGACAGGGTTGTTTCGGCATACTTCAATATCATGCCCAGGAAGCCTGTTACCCACATCCAGAAAACGGCGCCCGGTCCGCCCCAATATATGGCCAGCGATACACCAACAATATTTCCGGTCCCGACCGTGGCTGAAAGAGCCGTAGTCAATGCTTTAAAGCTATTTACGTCCCCTTTTATGTCATCGTCGTCGTATTTGCCTGCAACTATTTGGATCGAGTGTTTTAACTTGGTGACGTTCAGAAATTTAAGCCTGAAAATAAAATACAGGCCCGTAGGGATTAAAAACAATAAGATCGCATAGCCCCCAATGTAATCGTTATACCAAACAATTGCATTGTCAAGCGATTGTAAAAACTGATTCATAAATTAATTTTCTGATTAGAAATAATAATTGGACAAATATGGGAATTTTTTTTGAGCATTAATCCATGCTGAACAATTCATTGTTTGGTAATTTGCAATAATTGTTAAATATATGTTAAGTTATCGACTTAGTTTACTGTTAATCATGTTTTAAAAGATATCTTTGTATTGTTAAATCAATCATCTTAGTGAAATTATCGATAGCTCTCTTTTTTTTAATTGCGGCGAATACGCTTATGGCTGATCAGCAGCTCAGGGATAGCCTGATAAATATCGCCGATAATTCAACGGGTCGCCAAAAGGTTAAGGCACTTTGCGATTTATGCTGGGAATACCGACTGATAAACCCGGATTCCGCATTAATGTTCGGGCATAGGGCACTGGAGATATCGAGATTGTCGGGCAACAAGGTCGGTATCGCCCAATCCTATAACGATTTGGGCATTGTTTATCTGGACAAAGGAAGCTTAAGCCGGGCTTTGGAATATTTTACCAATTCATTGGTCTTGAGGGAGGAATTGTCGGATTCTATCGGTATTGCCGCCTCCTTCAATAAAATAGGCATTGTTTATCAGAAAGAGGGCAAGCTTGACCTTGCGCTGGACAACCAGATGAACGCCCTCAAAATTTATGAAGTATTGAACAAAACCCTCTGGATATCCTATACCCAGAACAACATAGCCATAATAAACTTCAATATCGGCAACTTGGAAACTGCATTGGAATATCATCACAGGGCGCTCTCAACTCGTTTAAAATTGAACGATGAATATGGGGTTGCTGCTTCGTACGGTAATATCGCAAATGTTGAACTAGCATTGTCCGATACCGCCCCGGCAATTAGAAACTACGAAAATGCTTTAAGGATTTTTAGGATATTGAAAAACAAGGAGGCCGAAAGCGTACAGCTCTCAAACCTCGGCAGCATATATTTAAATAAAAAGGATTATCCGCTTGCTTTGAGATATTTGGATAAATCCCTGGAAATCAGGGAAGAGTTAAAGGACAAAAAGGCCATTGCATCTTCTTTGCTCAAACTGGGCAAATTATATTTGGAGACCGCAGAGTATCAAAAAGCCTATGAGTTCCTAAGCAGGGCGAGACTTCTGTCCTCCGAGATTGGGGTAATCGCCGAACAACTCCAGTCGTATAACGATTTATCAAAACTCTTCATCTCGCTCGCAAACAAGGATAGCAGTTATAAATACCTGAATCTTTATACCTCAACAATTGATTCCTTGTATTCGGCCAGGTTGGATCAACAAATCATCGACGCTCAAACAAAATACGATGTCGAGCGAAAAGATAAGGATTTGCAGCTATATCGCAGCAAGACCGCACTTGCCGAGTCGAAGCTGAAACAGCGAAAACTGGAAATATGGCTCTTGATCTTTGTGGTAATATCAATTTCGGGCCTAGCGATATTTATGTTGTACCGTAGAAAGCAAAAGCAAAAACAAGCACTTGGCAAGGCCAGGATGGAACATAAGCACAAAATGATAAAAGCCGTTATCGACGGCCAGGAAGTTGAGCGGAGAAAAATTGCCAGGGAATTGCATGACGGGGTAGGACAGACGCTTTCGGGCATAAAGCTACGATGGTCGAATATACAAAACAGCATAGAAGAAAGCTTGAATATCGGAAGCGTGGCCATTATGCTTGACGATGCCGTTGACGAGGTCAGGAATTTATCGCATCAGATGCTGCCCAAGGAACTGGAGCAGTTCGGGCTATTGCCGGCTATCGAAGGCTTTTTGGAACACAGGTTCGAGGGGGAGCAAATAAATTGCGGGTTCCAGCATTTAAAGTTGGAGGGCAGGCTTAGGGCCGATATAGAACTTGGCGTATTCCGAATAGTACAGGAACTCTGCGGAAACGTCCTTAAACATGCCAAAGCCGATAATTTAAGCATACAGATACTCCGCCATAGCAAAAACCTTGTTGTTATTTTGCAGGACGACGGGATCGGCTTCGACCAGGAAAATATACAATCGGACGGGATAGGTTTGATAAATATTGAATCGAGGGTCGATGCATTGAAAGGATTTGTTAATTTTGAATCCTCGCCGGGAAAAGGAACTGAGGTTACAATTAGAATTCCATTGGATGAAGAAGCTTAGAATACTTATTTGTGACGACCATCAAATTATCGTTGACGGACTAAAGGCCTTGGTGGGCAGCATAAACGGTTGCGAGGTGGCCATTACAGCAAATAACGGTAAAGAGGCCCTTGAGGCCCTTGACCTCCTAAACATAGACATAGTGCTGATGGATATCGACATGCCCGTGCTTAATGGCTTGGACGCCACCTCGTTGATAAAAAAGAAATTCAAGCATGTCAAGGTCGTAATCCTATCTGTTCATTCGGATAAAGGGATGATTAAAAACCTTATAGATATAGGCGTTGACGGTTATTTGCTTAAAAACTGCAGTAAGGAAGAATTGATCAATGCGATCAAGCAGGTTTCCGGAGGAGGCCAATATTTTTCGTCGGGGGTTACGCATAGCCTGATGAGCCCTGATGAGAGCAACAACAAAGAAATTGTCGGGAATCTTACAAGTCGCGAGATAGAGATTCTTCAGCTTATTGCCAACGGCCTGACGAACAAAGAGATAGGGGAGGAGCTGTTTATTAGCCACCGCACCGTTGACACGCACAGGACCAACCTGATGAAAAAACTCAAGCTGAAGAACATAGCCGGCTTAATAAGCTTTGCGATCAAGAATGGTATTGTGGATTAGTTAGGGTCTGCTGAAAAAGTCTGTAGTGCATCTTATACGAAGCCGCAAGGTGAAGATGTATAATAATACTGCGGGCCGCAGCAATGAAGTAGATGATGTACTACGGGCTAGCAAACAAGATTTTTAGAAAAAATGCAGGCTTTTTTAATAAATCCTTGAAGAAAGTTTGCATCCCTAATTAACAAGAATCGTGTAACAATATATATCTCACGTTGTTAAGCGT
>JAADIS010000081.1 GCA_013151215.1 Chlorobiota bacterium
TTATAAAGCTGTTAATCCAGATAGGCTGCATAATTTGCACAATGCAATGATGAACTAATCTATCCGGATAAAAAGGCAGCTTGTATATTTCCCGGATTTTATGGCCGCTATTTCTTTTGAAGATAAAATACTTACTATTAACGAATTGTCCGTTTTTTAGTGTTTCGTGAAGCGCGGAAAGATAATATTCCGGATCGGTATCTATTTTCATTACTTCTTTGTAATGCTTTTTCCCTTTTCGCGCGTTTTTAAATGCCAAAAGGATGTTTTCTTTAGAGATAATTTGTTCATATAAATTACCAAATCGCTTCATATTGTTGTTTGCTTGAATAAAACAGAACTTTCGTTTTTCGCTACTAATACCGTTTGTAATTTTATTTTTTTTGGCAAGGGCCAAGGTGATTGTATAGTTAGGGGAAATATTTTTTAGCCTCAAGCTTAGGTGTCCCCTGATATTGCCGTTCACATTGCCTGACGTATTGTTGAAATTGGCTGCCAAAAATCCACCATTCGACGAATTATTGAGCGAAGCACCCCAAAGCGCAACCCGCCACAAGACAAACATCAATACAATCACCGTTTTTTTCATTTTTCTATTTTCTATTTTTAAATTTTCCGCCCTCAAAAGTCGGGCGGAAAGCGTTCTGCCGTTCTATTCGATTTTCAAGCAAAGGCGCCCCCCGATAGAGCCGTACACACGGCCCGACGGACTGTCGAAAGAGGCCGCCAAAAATCCACCATTCGACGAATAACTGAGCGAAGCACCCCAAAGCGCAACCCGCCAAACGCCTGCTTGTGAGCTACTTGCCCACGTGTAGTCTGTCATGTAGGTTGAGGAAGAGCCACCAACCGTTTGCGGTAATAATGAGTTATCTAATAAACTCGTTATATAGCCGGAAGCGTTTGTAATTTTCCCGGCTAAAACATAATTGGTTGGCGTGTCATCGGCATAAGTTGAAGGGTCAGAATCTATATAAGCATAGGCCGATGTTGAGGATGTATAATTGATATTGATACCGTCCACGAACTGCCAAATATGACCATATACATTTTCGATCCCTCTGTAATCTGCCTCATGCGAATTTAGCGTTGCCGTGCCGCCGACAAAATTAGCAATCGAAAAGGGAACGGAAGCGCTTGCGTTGCCGTATGAATTACTTGCCCCGGTTGCGATAACAGGATTAGAACCATTGTAGGTGCTCCAGTCTGCTGACGTTGCATTTGTAGCTCCAGGCAATACGGTTTGTGAATCAAAGCTTGCATATTCGGTGAGATATAAGCTAAATATATCAAAATAACTATTATAATCGAGCTGGTGCCAACCCGTTCCCCTTGCCGCCGCGTAGGTTCTAAAATTTGCCCTTGTTTTATTTGTTGTAGGCATTACTCCTGAACGACTCTCCAGCTTGCCGGTTGTGGTGTTGTAATAGGCTTCATAGGCGCCGATGGCGTATTTAGTAACTTTTGTAAATCCGGGCAAGGCTACTGTTGCTAATTCTATTCTTCGTTTTGTCCCTACCCTTTCAAATCTTTCCCAATGGGTTGGAACAATGACCATAACCTGCCCATCTGCTCCGGTTAAATTTGCAGTTGTCCCGTCAGCTTTTTTATTAGAATTATTTGGGTCTAAATAATAATTAACCGTGCGGTCATCATTGACTACGGCCCTTACCATGCCGTTTTGGATAGGTAAACTTGCCTGGTATTGAACATTCCCTATCCGCGTAACAGACGGATCGGCCACGGTGGTATCCCATTCAACGCCGTACCAGTATATTTGGTTAGATGTGTTGGCGCCAACCTGATAGAAAACCACAAGGTTATCATACAGTGAAAGTGGTGTTTTGAATGTTAGAGTATCAGTTCCCACGCCGGAATATTGGGTAATATCTACAAGGTTCCCGTTTAAAAAGATAAGATTATTAATTGTCAAAGCGCTTGTAAGGCCAAACTTTGCTTGTCCCTGAATTGATGAGAACCGTTCGACTTTGTTAAGGGCGGTATTGCTAACATCGGCACGCAAAGCGGCGATGCTGTCCGAATTTATTGTAATATTTGAGACGTTAGTAATAGTTGCCGATTTGACGGCAAGTATCCGGGTGTTATGGGCCGTTAGCGTATCATCCTGAATTACATTTTTAGACGGACGTGTTGGCCGCGATGTTTGTTGTGTTCGTGCTGATGTTAGACGTGTTTGTATTGATATTACCAGCGTTGGTGCTAATATCCGCAGCATTGATGTTTATGTTTGAGACGTTAGTAATAGTTGCCGATTTGACGGCAAGTATCCGGGTGTTATGGGCCGTTAGCGTATCATCCTGAATTACATTTTTAGACGAGACGTGTTGGCCGCGATGTTTGTTGTGTTCGTGCTTATATTGCCGGCGTTGGTGCTGATGTTACCCGTATTCGTGCTGACGTTAGCCGCGTTGGTAGCTATATCTGCTTTATTCTTCGCTACCGAATCGTTTAGCGTTACCAATACAACGTTTGACGTATTAATACTCTGCAATTTGGTGGCGGGAGATTTGAGGATATATAATTTGAATGAGGAAAAATCATATATCTGGTTACCGGCAGGTAGATTAACCCCGTACGCTGTTGAACTATTCGGAACGCTTACAGTGCTTATGTTATTCGTCTGCGCCAACAAACTAAAGTTTAGGGCTATCAGGCTAACAAATAGAATGATTATCTTTTTCATAGGTTTAATTTTTATCCAATAACTATTATTTTGTCGTAGAGTTTCCGCGGTATCAAAAAGGTCAAAACTTTTGTGCCGGTACCTATATATGTATCCTCATCCATCGGCGCTTTATTAACAAATACAACATTTGCGCCCGCTTTTAATACAAAATTTAGATTAAACACAGTTTGTCCGTCCACGGCTTCAAAATTATCGCGCTGAAAGCCGGCGGCTGTTGTTGAAGGGAGTAAATTCCCCGTGAAAGGGTTATATACTATCGGCATACCTTAGAAGTTTTTGTATAAATAATTATAGTCAGCATAGCCGGAAAAAGCCAGAACTTTTTGCCGCTGCCCGTTGGCCCACATTATTTCCATATCGTTGGGCGGGGCTTCGGAGGTCTGTGTTATCCGGCAAATGGCCCAAGCATTATCATTTTTGCTCGCCGTCCCCTGTTGACAGAACCCTAAATATATTTCAAGCTCTGATACTTTGTGAACTGTGTCGGCTTTTTGAAGCAAAAGCCCTAATGTGCCCTGTAAAATGTCTGTATCCTGTACCATTTTAATTACTGCCTTTCATAAGTTTATAAATATTCAAAGCTAAGAGCCCGATTAAAAAAACAGTGCTCAATGTGTCAATTTGTTTATTAGTCATTCCTCTTTTTTTTTTAAAATTTCCTGTATTCCTGAAGTAAAGCCGGATAGCGCCCAACGCTGTACTTCCGCTTTTGTGAGTTCGTGATCGTGATTATAGTCGATAACCTTGTTTTGCCTTGCAAGGGTATCGGCGGCCAAATGGCTTGTGCGTAAAACAAAATTTTCGGATTTCGCCATTGCTGCCGGGAAAAAAACTGCCAGATAAGCATCTGTATAGCTTTTCACACGGTAACGGAGCGGCCAGTAATATTTCTTCACATAGTCCAATTGTGCGATATTGCTCATACTGCGGAGGGCCTGCGTGCTGGTACCAAGACCACTGGCGGTAGTTGGCATAAATTGAATAAGGCCGGTGGCGCCGGTAAAACGATTAACAGCCCGATGGTCTAATCTGCTTTCTTTATACATAACAGCCATAATCCAATCGGCAGGGATGCCAAGATCATAACTTATTTGCTCCATTTTTTTAATAAAGAGCTGTCTGTTTTCGCTTACGTAGGTTGCCAGTATCATTTTTTTATTTCAAATTCATGTTTTAACTGTCCATATTGAAAAACGCCATATTCTCCGGGTCGCGGTTTTATGGTCTGCATGCTAAAGCGATCGGCAGCGCTGCGGGGGTTGGCGGCACGTACTTTTTCCACCTCTTTAAAACGCAAGCCACCAAAAATGGTCACTTTTATTATAAATGTTTTCATATCAAAAAGTTATGTTTATACCGTTTCCGGATAAAATTTCATTGACTTTTGCTATTTCTTTATTGCTCAATTGCCCGGTAAGCACTTCCGAAAGGGTTGCAGAATAATACAAGCCATCACGTATCGTAAAAAAGGTGCGTTTTCCCCAAGCAAGTTCAAGCTGCAAAACATCGCTATCCGTTTTCATCTGCCTAAAAACGTCATAAATAGCATCTTCATCATCTCCCCAAGTTCCTTGAAAAGATGACAATAAAGCATCTGCAAAATTCTGATATTGAGATTTTGCATAGCTAAGCCGGTTGGTATGTATGTCGCCTTGCCAAGTTTTTTCATCTGTCGATGGAGCGGTTAGTTTCCGGTATATCAACCAAATAATAAACAGCAATACCGAGGCACTAATGATAGGCGGGGCAATTGTTCTGATTATTTCCTTTGTTGCGGCGTTCATGCTTATTTTGTTGCGTAAGATTGTCCAATTAATTCACTCTTTTGCAGTCTGTTTTTTGCATAATATTCGTCCTGTTCCGATTGTGTCGGTATTGGATCATAAGGATGCTTGTCATTAGGATTTTCATCATTATCGCTGTTATCATTGTTTTTGGCGTCCGCTGTTTTTTCTGCCCTCTCTTTTTTCGCTATCAAATAAATAACAACTAAAACAAGGGCGGCAACGATAATTTTTTGATAAATAGTAAGTCTCATTTTTTTACTTTTTGTTTTGATTTTATGACTAATGCAATGAATATCAAAAAGATGATCATCCCATAAATCCAGTTTTCGCCTTTAACCAAAACCTGCATTTCAGTCAAAATATTGGGTTGTACGTTTGGAGCCAGGGCATAAGCTTTTCCGCTTTCGGTGATAGCATGTGCCCGGCGGTTTCCTGTTGGATCATTGCTGATAAAAAAGGATAAAATTCCCGGTGTCCCCGGCTGGTCATAACCCACATGATTAGCGTCAATAGCGTGAAAACGACCATCTGTCCCCATTACGTAACCATAACCAGTATTTAATTGAACACGATCAAAAGCGGATGGATTGGATTTGTGGAAGCTACGAACATAAACATACGATGAATGAGCGTTCAAAATAAAAGGATAAATATCTTTTACCTTTATATATGTTGAAGCATAATCCCCCGGGCCGCCATGTTTATCATTATTATATGGAAAATACGAATTTCGGATAGAAACAAAGTCAATGGGAAAAATACTGAACCGATATTTTCGTGCGACGAAATAGGATTTATCTGTTTCATAAGCATTGACAAGATGGCGCCAGTCAAGCCCCGATTTTACATAACCGAAAACGTTCGTAAAAAATATTGTTATCATGGAAATTGGATCCATCTGCTTTGTTCACTTTTTAATGATTTAAAAATTCCACCACTTCCCCTTATATTCGTCAGCCTGTGATAGTACCCACAATGCATCGAGGCGTAATTGTTTATCGAGCGTAATGCCGGCGGCAGTTGCTTTTGTTTGAATATTTGCCAACCATCCGCTATCTGCTTTCATTTCTGCAATAATTTTAGCAATAGCATTTCCCTGTTGGTAAGAGGCGCTGACAAAAAACAGGACAATAAGGCCTACAATTACGGCAATAATTTTGCCGGGGCCGGATTCCAAAAGTTTTTTAAGTTTTTTCATTTTTTTTGGTTTTATTTTTTATTATATGCCTTCCATTCACGGCTTAACCGCTTCATGGCTCCTTTATGGCTACCCTCAGATTTCATGTATTTGCTCATCTTATTCTTTAGAAACTGACCCCATGTTAATTTTTTACCGGATTTTGAGCGTTTTTTTTTGGCCCAGTATCTTTTCATGGCAGCAGATTTTTTGGCTCGCGTTTTTCTTGAAATTGTCATTATGATGAATTTTAGATGAATTTTATTTGATGATCTTATAAACAAGGGCAAGGGCTATAAGCAATGCAAGTGCAATACCGGCATAAGCGAACATTGGATTAACTACGGGGCGTTGCTGCTGTGGCGGGTATGCGCCTTGATTGGGACGGCCAAACATTGATCCAAAGGAGCCGATGAGATTGTTAACGGCACTCCAAAATCCGGAGGAACCCCAAATATTAGAATTCGTTCCCGTGCCGGTTCCTGTACCAGTACCGGGGTCTCCGGAGCCTTCAATCCCCTCGTATGCAAGGTCTATTTCGTGTTTTGCTGCAATATTTTCTGCGTTCATGGTTTCTACTGTTTTGTTTTTTTCTAAAAAGCCCGCCCGGAAATATTGGGGCGGGCTTTTGTCTTAATCTAAAAAATCAAAAAAGGATGTTTAAAGCTTTTCCAACCTGTTATAATGGAAAGTTATCGTACGGGCTGCCGGCATGGTCAGCATCATGAAAGTTTCATCGCTCAGGTACAGATTTGGCTCTGCAATTACGATTTTGTTATCCTGATACTGTTTTGGACTGAAATGTTCAGTAAAACGAATGAAGCGTTTCGATGTACCCATAGTCGGATTGTCGCGCTGGATCACCAGTTTTTCGTTAAACACATCCGGGTTGTCGGCCTGGATCATAATTTCGTGAACTTTGTAAGGGTTGTTTTTGATATGCTGCAAAAAATGCTGGATACCAAATTCGCTGTCGGCAGGTGTGAAAACAACATCGCCGGCATCATCACCTGTGCCATCGTCAATGACCGCATCCACATTGTAGCCGGCAGTGGTGATAGCGGCGGCATTGTGGTAATGGATTTTTTTAGAGGCCCAGTCGGCGCCGCTAATTCCAATTACCGGAAAGCTTCCGGGCAGCAAAACTATAAGTGTGGCTGCGGCGGCTGTACTTTTAATTTGAAAAGAAAAATTTCCGAGTTGCATGTTTTTAATTTTTGATTTGAATTTTATTTTTTTTATTTTGTTTCTTGTTTACTGGGTTGGCGTGCCTTTTTTCAGGTATTTGTTCCAGTTAACCCAGCCATATTGCTGCGTGAACATGATGGCGACAATTAAAAAGGTGGCTAAAACATACAAGGAAAGGCCTTTTGTGGTAGTGGGTACGATTTGCATTTTTTCTAAATTTTTGGTTTAAAATGTTTGGCAAATGTATTGCATAACACACGCCTGCATAGCGGTTTAGAATGGTTTATATAGAATTTAATATATATTTATGGGTTTAATGGGGATAAATCTACTTTTTCGGCAAGGAAATTGAGTTGTTTAGGTGTTAATATTTGTTGATTTTTTGAGTAATCAAGTTTAGCAAGTTCATCATAATAGCGAATATTTAGCCATTTTCGCAAAGTAGCCGGGGATATATTTAGCATCATAGCCACCTCAATTTTTGTTTTTGTTTGTTTAAATATCATAATTGGTCTATTATGGTGTAAACATGAGGGCTGGTTTCGGCTTCTTTGTTGATTTTTTCCTGATAGAAAGCCATTTTTTGGAAGTCTTTTAGAACATCTTTTCTGCGGTCTATGTTATCGTTTGTCCGGAAAAGGATTACTTTGGAAGCGAACGTAAAGAATTTAGGAGGCACTTCGGTAAAGCCATGGCCCACAGCGACAATATCCAGCATCTTTTGCCGGCGGCGAATTAAAAGCTCGTGAAGTTCCTTATCCAGCGCAGCAGTAAAATAGGCCCGGCAATCATCAAATATTAATAGTCCGTTAGAAAAATGGTTGATAATGGAGTGTAACGTATCTTTATCCTCATAGATCATGCGCCGTGCGCCGGTATAAGTACGCAGATGGTGTGTGAACTTGGGATGCACAACTGGGATGGTTAAAAATTCAATATCATCCGGGGTAACTATCAAAACGCGGCGTCCGTTTTTCAGACTTTCGGCTATCATTTTTTTTATCAGTGTGGTTTTGCCGGTACCATTATAGCCGAGGACTATGATAAGTTGTGTGGTGCGTTCGGTCATGTTTTCTTGAAATTAGGGCAGGTTTTGGCGTTTTCAATTCCGGTTATATATCTTCCGTGATGAAAATATTTAATCAGATAGCGTTTTTCTTTTATACAAAACATGGCGGCCCGGAAAGAGAACTCTAATTCTATTGTATTTACCGGGATAACACATTTTTGGCAGATAGAGCAATCGGCAAGGGGTAATATTGTGCCTTTGCGTTTTATTTCAGGGTCTAAAAAAGGGCTCATTTCTTTTTTTCTTTATCTTCCAGCTTCGCAATCCTATCCGAAAGATAGTTAATACGTCTGTCATTCATAGCTTTAGTGATTTTTGGCAGATAAGTGGTAATATAAAGCATGGCCAACATAGCCCATGGTGGAATGTTAAAGGGCTTGTCTTTTGTGTAGTTGGCCCACTCATCGCCAATATCTTTTAGATCATCCTTACTGGCTTTATAAGAATCGCGGGTTTCGGCCTTTGCAAGTGTTTGGGCGCCCATACTGATAATACCATCAAAAATTTTAGCAGTACGCTCACCGTTGCGGGCATTCTTTTCGGGCGAAATTTCAATATGTTCGCCAACTTCGGAGTATTCATTACCCACCGGATCATATATTCCTGGTTTCTCCTCCCCTGCTATGGGTTCCCTTGGCCTGAAATCCTGCACGGGTGTTGATAATTCGCCCAGCAATTCATCAATATTGTTTAGGTTTACTTTGTAATCCAAACCTGTGTTTTTTTCTTCCTTTATTTCAGGTGGTTTAAGCATCTTTTTGGGGTTTGAGAATTTTCAAAAACAAATCTTTGATAAAAACAGTTTCAACCTGGCGGATAATTTTGTTATTTTCATCCAAGGCGGCAATGGTAGCGGCCATTTGTCCCTCGTCTTCAAAAAGGATGATCGTTAATTCCTCCTCACCGTCAAGGAGGGCAAAACTGTTTTTATAGGTAATCAACTGTGCAGATAGACCATCAACCATTTCGGCAATTTGTTCGGGGCCAACCATTGCCGTTAGCATCTTCATAATTGCCGGGCTCATTCAGCAGTAGGTTTTTGTTGCTGTTTTACGATTTCGAGGCGTTTCCGTATTTCGGAGGGCGAAAAAGTAAGCGGCAAATGGTCGCCGGGGCCTCTGCTTACCTGTGCCCAAAACAGATTTAACAATACCATCTCTTTTGTTACTTTGTGGCCGGTTCTGTTTGTTTCGCGGTTTGCAATTTCAATAAGAAATGGTTGAAGCGTAGGGGGTAAATTGATAAGTAACTGATTTTCGGTAAGTTTACGGGTCTTTTCCGGTTGGGTTTTTAGCGTTTCATTCTCAGTTTTCAGGGTTTCCAGTTCTGTTTGTTGGTTTTCTATCTGCTGATGGAGCGCTTCCATTTCAGATGGATTGTCGCCTGGTTCGCGGCTCTCTAATATATCGTTGAGTGCCTGGGTTTCGGCTTTCAGGGTTTCGTTTTCCTGTATCAAACCATCAACTTTGGTTTTTAGTTGCTGATTTTCGGTTTTCAACGTTTCCAACTCCTTATCAAATTCTTCATCCCCTTTTTTGTGCAGATAATCATAAATTGCTTTGGATACGATGTAGCTTTTGTTTAAGTGTGGGTTTTCTTTGATGACTTTGTTAAGTTTCTCAAAGTCCGCGATGGTGATCTTACCAGTAACGGCAATGGCTTTTTTTTCTTCCATAGTTTTTGAATTTTGCCGCAAATTAGATAAGCAACTGAAAACTAAAGAAAATAGCGGTAAATGCGCAAGAAATGCACAAAACGACCAAAACCGCAACGATTTTAGACGGGGACACACGTTTTTTTTCTGTAGGAAATTTGTAAAGTGTTTTTTATCCTACCATCTTACTACAAATTTTAGCTTTCTTACTACAACTTACTACAAATTTTAAAACTTTACACTTTGATTATTAAATACTTAACTATTAAAAAACTATTTTGTAGTAAGATGGTAGGAAGATTTAGGCATTTAGTTTTAAATAGAAAAAAAATACATGTATTATTTTTCTAAAAATGCATAAAAGAAGCCCGGAAAAACCCGGGTTTTCATCTTACTACAATTTTATTATATTTGTCTGTCCAAATTATAAATCCTAAAACCAAAAAAAATGAAAAGAGTTTTGTTCTTAATCCCCTTGCTTGTATTATTCATTTCATCATGCTCTAAGCAGGCAGCTGAGAAGCGTGAATGTGAAAGAGAAAACATCGGTTATGTTACCATCACGAATACATCTAAAAACCCCTATGATATTTCAATAGATGGTGTTTATAAATTTCAACTTGCCGGCAATACCTTTAAGGAGGATATTAAAGAGAGTGCCGGGTTCCATGATTATAAAGCTGTCCAGGTAAGCGGCTATATTCTTTATCCAACTGTCAAGAAAACTACGTTTTCGACCTGGATTTGTAAGAAAAGCTCTTGGGTAATTCCTTAAAATTTTAAAGATAATTGATTTTCAAAACTCTCTTTTTGTGGAAATGGGCTCCGGTGCGGTTTTGGGTTAATGATAAAAATACCTTTTTTCACGCGCTGGATCGCTCCTCTTTTGACCATTCGGCTACAAATTTCACCAAAATGTTTGTTTCTATTATGGAAGTAATCCCAGGGCATGGCGTCGGCTATTTCCTGCAAAGTTGTTTCCGGATTCTTTTTAATATAGCGGTAAATTTGTGCTTGTTTGTTCATGTTCTTGATTTTGTTTTGATATAAACAATTAATCGTTTATTGTCGATTAACTGTTTATATCCCCCCGTTGTGCGTCATATTGCACCCCTGCAAAGGCGGCTATTTCTCTACGCTTATAACGCCGCCGCTTTCCCTTCGTGCAATCCATCGCACAACAGCGGCTATGGTTCATTGCTCACTTTTTTGAAGGTTTAGAGGTTTTGGATTATCGAACAATAATAGACTCGTCATCTATTATTGTGGGTAATTTCTCTGCGCCATGCTGAAACATGGGTG
>JAADIS010000147.1 GCA_013151215.1 Chlorobiota bacterium
GGGAAAATAATAGCAGGTTTATGTGATTTTGCTTCTTCAAGATCCATCGTAGCATAAGATACGATAATAATGTAATCACCTATGGCTGCTTTGCGGGCGGCAGCACCGTTTAGCGAGATAATGCCGCTTCCGCGTACGGCTTTTATCACATAAGTGCTCAACCTTTCGCCATTTGTGATATTATAAATATCAACCTTTTCGTTTTCGATTAAATTGGCTGCCTCAATCAAATCCTCATCTATTCCGATACTGCCGATATAGTTCAAGTTGGCCTGAGTAATACGGGCCTTGTGTATTTTCGATTTTAGTATTTCAATATTCATGGCGTTTTTATTAATTGCCTAATTTGAAACGGCAAAATTATTAAATATTCTGATATTGTCTATCAATCTTACTGAACCCATGTTCACAACAATGAAACCCATGGCCGTTTTTGCATCCGACCAGTTGTTAATGGGCTGTAATTCAACTGGTTCGCTTATCTCAAAATATTCCAGCTCAAACTCTTTCTTATTGATGAACTGTTTTTCAACCCATTGTTTTATGTCGTAAACGTTTTTCCCGGCCGCGATTTCCTTTGCTGATTTGAGGGTCTCGAATATAAATGGCGCAAGCTTTCGCTGTTTTTCGTTCAACCGCATGTTCCTTGAGCTCATTGCCAATCCGTCGTTCTCCCTGACAATGGGACAAGATACAATTTCGACTTCCATATTCTCGATTTTTACCAATTTGTTTATTATCGCCAATTGCTGGAAATCCTTCTCCCCAAAGTATGCCTTGTCGGGGATGCAGATATCGAACAGGCGTTTTACTACTATTGCCACCCCGTTAAAATGCCCCGGGCGGTTTGCCCCTTCCATCACCCGGCCCAGAATGCCGAAATCATATTCTTTTGTGATTGGCTCGGGATACATCTCGCTTACGGAGGGGGAAAATAAAACATCGCATCTTATCTGTTCCAGAAGCTTGATGTCGTCATCCATCACCCGTGGGTATTTATCCAGGTCCGATTTGCTGTTGAACTGTATGGGGTTTACAAAAATGCTCACCACCAAGACATCGTTTTCCGCTTTTGCCCTTCGCATCAAGGCGAGGTGCCCCTGGTGCAAAGCCCCCATAGTTGGCACAAAGCCAATGGTTTTGCCCTCCTCTTTCAGTTGTTTTATGAAAGATGTGCTATCCGATATCTTAGAGAACCTTTCCATCAAGGATGATGTATTATTCCTTTTTCTTTAAGATGTTGTACAAATCTTTCTCAAGCGTTCTATCGGGGCTTTCAACAATTCGGCCTTTTTCCAGTCCGTTATGGAAGACTATAAAAGTTGGAACCCTTCCAACATGGTATTTCGTTATATCGATATCCCTTGTTTTCTTGTCCCTGTCAACAGCTATATGTTTCCTTTTATCCTTAGGGAAATAGGCTTCGTCCAACACCTTGTCGAACCTTCCTACTTGCAGCTTGCTATCTGAGCACCAATCGCCAAAAATTATTACAAGCTCATAATCCTCACCCTTAATAATTGCTTTGACCTTTCGGACAATGGATTCTTTCGGTTTATATGTTTCGTATTGGGTTTTGTAATAAACACCGAACAAATCCTGGTGCAAACCTATTGAATCGCAATACCCGACAAGCACATCCTTATCAAGTTTCTTGTCGTGAACCGTCTGGTTGAAACCTTGTGCGAATATCGCAGCTGCGAACAAAACCAAGATTACGCTTAATAAACCTCTTATTTTCATCATATTATCCTTTATTATTAAAAACATAGCTTAAACAATTCGATAAAAATACTACCAAATCAAGAAAAGGTCAAGCTGTTGGCAAAAATATAATAATCCATTTCATGGGCTTAAACATTTATTTAATTTTATGGAAAATTATAATTTTGGAAACATCATCGGTATTAATAGCTTTCGGATTAACCTTATTTGCAGGTTTATCAACAGGGATCGGAAGCGCCATCGCTTTTTTTGCTAAGAAAACAAATACGGCGTTTTTGTCCGTGTCCCTGGGTTTTTCGGCCGGCGTAATGATCTATGTTTCGTTTGTTGAGATATTCGTAAAGGCCAGGATCGTTTTGGTCGAGGATATGGGGCCGGTTAGGGGAAGCTGGGTAACGGTAGGCGCTTTTTTTGGAGGGATAGTGCTGATCGCGCTCATCGACAAATTGATCCCAAGTGTTGAAAACCCCCATGAGGTTGTCAAAATTGAGGAAATGTATGATGAAAAACAGCATAAGAGCAAAAAGCTCATGCGCATGGGTTTATTTACCGCCCTGGCAATTGCGATTCATAATTTCCCTGAAGGCCTTGCCACTTTTACCGCCGCCCTGAACGACCCAAGCCTGGGCATTGCCATTGCCGTAGCCATCGCCATACATAATATTCCGGAAGGAATTGCAGTTTCCGTTCCCGTTTATTATGCCACGGGCAACAAAAAGAAAGCTTTTTGGCTATCATTACTCTCAGGCTTGGCCGAGCCGGTAGGGGCACTTGTGGGTTATTTGATATTGATGCCGTTTATGGGGCCGGCGGTTTTCGGGATATTGTTCGCCGGCGTGGCAGGAATTATGGTTTTCATCTCTTTGGACGAACTCTTGCCCTCGGCCGAAGAATATGGCGAGCACCATTTGTCCATATATGGTTTAATTGCCGGAATGGCCGTTATGGCCTTGAGCTTGTTGATGTTCCTTTAATAAAAAAACAGGCATCCCGCTTTTAGCGGGATGCCTGTTTGTCTTGCTGTTTAATACTGTTGAATCTTGTTTATTTAATGCTGATCCTGCGATTCAACTTGGCTTCTTCATCCTTTTTCGGAAGACTGATGCTGAGAACACCGTTTTTGTAGTTTGCGTCAATTTGATCCAACTTGATGTTCTTCGGCAAAGCGAATGAGCGGCTAAAGGAATTAAACGAGAACTCCTTCATGGTATAATTCTCATTCTTTTCTGTTTTCTCCTCTTTTTTTTCCGAAGAAATAGTCAAGCTGTTGTTTTCCAGGCTTATGTTGAAATCTTTTTTCTCCATTCCGGGAGCGGCAAGTTCAACAACGAACCTCTTGTCCTCGTCTTTTACGTTGACCATCGGCATATCGCCTTGCGAGGCATCAAATGTTTGAGACAATGATTTTTCAAAGTTTTCGAAAAAGTTCGAAAAAACCGGATGTTGATTAAATCTAACTAAGTTCATGATTTTTCCTCCTATAATTTTAATTTATAATTTCATTTATTTACGTTTCGCATCATTTCAATTTTTGTTCCTTTTAAGCATATCGGTCAATATGGCAGTTCAATAATTATTATCAAGCCATCCTGTCATGTTAACAAATTGAAAATTGACAAGTCAGTTGCTTTCATTTAGTATCTTTGCACAAAATTTTCCATATTGGACAAGATTATTAACAGTTTAAAGCCTAAGCGGATTATCTGGCCTATTATTTTCGGGCTGGGCGTTAGTACTATACTGATATATAATTCATTCAACGAAGAAACCTTTTCGTTTGTCCGGTTTACGTGGAATACTGTTTTTTATACCCTGCTGGCATTTGTGATGATGGCCGTAAGGGATCTGGCTTATATTTATAGGATCATCGTTTTAAGCGACTATCAACTTTCGTGGCGGCAGGCATTTAACGTAATAATGTTATGGGAGTTCAGTTCGGCCGTTTCGCCCTCGGTGGTTGGGGGGACCGGCCCTGCAATATTTTTCCTCCACAAAGAGGGAGTAAGTGGCGGCAAGAGCACGGCGGTGGTCTTAACAGCCATCTTACTTGATGAAATATTCTTCCTTCTTGCCGTCCCGGTATTGTATTTGATTTACGGAAACAATATTTTTCCTCCCGAATCGCTAAAGATCAACGAAATCCTATTTGCGTTTTATGGAGGTTATATTGCTATCTTGGTTTACACCCTCTTCTTGATTTATGCTTTGTTCGTAAACCCGCATTTGTTCAAGTCGTTTGTTTCGTGGGTTTTTCTGTTCCCGATATTGATCAGGTGGCGGACAAGGGCGCGCAGGTCGGCAAACCAGCTCATAAGGACATCTATTAAAATAAAAAGAAAACCTTTTAAGTATTGGGCCAAAAGTTTTATCGCCACTATTTTTTCCTGGACAGCACGATATTGGGTCGTCAACGTGCTTTTAATGGCCTTTTTTGAAGAAAGGTATAACCTTTACGATCATTTTTTGATTTTCGGGCGACAGCTGAGCATGTGGATAATTTTACTTATCAGCCCTACGCCGGGAGGGTCCGGCATTGCCGAATATATATTCTCGGATTTCATGAGCGGTTTTGTGCCAAACGATTCGTGGTTTGCACCCTTGGCTTTGTTCTGGCGGCTGGTTTCCTACTATCCATACCTCATCATAGGTGTGGTCATTTTGCCTATTTGGTTAAAAAGAATCTTTAAAAAAAGCAATAATAACAAGGGAATCAGTTAAGTTATTGAACCCTATGCCCAAGAAAAACTTTTTTTTTAATATTTCATACAGATTTGTACATTTGCAGCCAATTTTAAACGTGATAAAAAGATGGCCTTAATTGGAAGTATTAGAAAACGTTCGGCTCTCCTTGTAATTATTATCGGAGTAGCCCTTGCAGCATTTGTCTTAGGTGATTTTGTTAAAAGAAAACCAAGGCAAAGTGTTAACATAGGTAGCGTAGATGGTGATGAAATCACAATTATGGATTTTAACCGCCAAGTGGATCAAAATATTGAGAACACTAAAACAAAACAAAAAAAGGACAGGCTGTCGCAGCAGGAGACTTATACGGTTCGCGACCAGACCTGGGAGCAAATAGTTCGCAAAAAGGTGATGGACGAGCAATACAGCAGCCTTGGGATAGATGTTACGTCAAACGAATTGTTCGACCTTGTCCAGGGTGTTAACCCCCACCCTATCATCAAGCAATATTTCTCGAACCCTCAAACAGGTGTGTTCGACAAAAACTTAGTGCTTAATTATCTTCAAAACCTTGACAAGATGAACCCTCAGGCCAAGGCACAGTGGATCCAGCTTGAGAATTATATAAAGGAAGACAGGAAGATGACCAAGTACAATAACATGATCTCTATGGCATATTATGTTCCTGAACAACTGGCCAGGCAAATTTATTCCGAGGATAACGACAAAGCCAACATTGAATATGTTGCCGTTAAATATATCAGCGTTAGCGACAGCCTTGTTAAACTTACCGATGATGATTACAATAATTATTATGAGAAAAACAAGTTCAGGTACGAGCAAAAAGAAAGTCGCGATATAGATTACGTAGTTTTCAACGTACGCCCGTCAGCTGAAGATGTTGGGGCGGCCACTAAGGAAATCGAATCCATATATGACGACTTCGTGAAAACAGAAAATCCGATTGCTTTTGTAAACGCTAATTCTGACAACGCCTACGACAGTACCTGGAAGAAACAAGGAAGCCTCCCCGTACAGATTGATTCATTGATGTTCAACTCGGAGATCGGGACCGTGAGCCAACCTTATCGCGACGGTTACACTTTCAACTTGGGAAGATTAATCGACACCCAGATGCGTCCCGACTCAATGAGGGCAAGCCATATTCTTATTGCCTACTCAGGCGCCATGCGCGCCCAAGAAAACGTGACCAGAACGGCCATTGATGCCAAACTATTGGCTGACAGCCTTTTAAAAGTGGTCAAGCGTCACCCGAACAAGATTGAAAAACTGGCAAAAGAATTTTCCGACGATGGATCTGTCAAAAGCAATTCAGGCGACCTTGGATGGTTTGCTGACGGGGCAATGGTGGCTGCTTTCAACGAAGCTGCCGTAAAAACCAAAAAAGGCGGTATTACTTTTGCTGAATCACCTTTCGGTTTTCACATTATAAGAGTAACCGGCAAAAAGGATGTTTCCAAAAAAGTTAGGGTAGCCATTATAAACAGGGAAGTACTGGCCAGCAACCAAACATACCAAAGTGTTTACGCTAAAGCCAGCAAACTCGCATCCGAGAACCATACCAAAGCCGAATTTGACGAAGCCGTTAAAAAACAAAGGCTAAATAAACGCACTGCTCCAAAAACACAAAAGATGTCGCATTATATCGCCGGGGTAAACAATGCCCGCCAAGTAGTTAGATGGGCATTTAATGACGATACCGAAACAGGTGACGTCTCCGAGGTGTTCGACCTTGACGGCGCTTTTCTGGTTGCAACTGTCGCTGCCAAATATGAAGCAGGCTTCCCCAAAATGGAAGATGTAAAAACAAGGCTTCATACTTTTGTGCTAAACGAAAAGAAAGGTGAATATATTACAAGAAAAATGAAAGCCTTTAATGGTGATATAGATAAAATAGCTGCTGAATTAGGTGGGCAAATAGATAAAGTGGAGGCATTGAACTTCTCTTCCAGAAACATCAAAAGCTTTGGCAGGGAAAATAAGCTTATCGGTAGCATTTTTGCTCAATCGGCTGCAACCACACTTGAGCCAATTGCCGGTGTCGGAGGTGCTTTTGTTGTTAAGATCAAAGGCTTTACACCTGCCGTTTCGGCCAGCGACTATAGTTTCTCCAAGAAAAAAGTTACTACCGAGCTAAAGCGCAGGGTTGATGGCGATTTCATTTATAAAGCCTTAAATAAAATTAGTGATATCGAAGACAACAGGCTTTCGTACTACTAAAATAATTTTAAAATATCTTGAAGCCGTCTTGCCTAAGGCAAGGCGGCTTTTTTTGTGCCGGAAACTGCTTTGCCCAACAAAAAAGCGGGCAAAATATGTCCATTGTTCGTCTCAGTGGCAACGGATAGGGTTTAACACGAAAAAGATTTGTGCGGAAAGCATTTGGGCATAGGCAGTAGTGACGGGGATAGAGGCATTGGCTTCGGCCGAAAGGCCCTATAATACGCTTAACCTGTTGGCATCTTGCTTTATAAATATGAAGAGCAAAATAGTAAATGCCCAAAGTGATGACCCCCCATAACTGAAAAAGGGAAGCGGAATTCCGATAACAGGAGCCAGACCCACAGTCATTCCAATATTTACGGCAAAATGAAAAAACAAAATAGAGGCAACGCCGTATCCATATATCCTGCCGAACTTCGACCTCTGCCGTTCGGCTAAAAACACCAATCTTAGCAACAAAGCCAGAAAAATCAAGATGACGGCCGTTGTGCCCAGAAAACCCCATTCCTCACCAACGGTACAAAAAATAAAATCGGTGCTTTGCTCCGGAACGAAATTGTTTCGCGTAAGCATCCCCTGCCGAAACCCTTTTCCGCTAAGGCCTCCTGAACCAATCGCTATTTTTGATTGATTGACATTATATCCGGCCCCGTGAATATCGCCCTCTATCCCCAAGAGAACATTTATCCGCTTTTTCTGATGAGGCGCCAAAACGTTTTCGTAGCCATAGTGAACACTAAAAACAAATGCCGATGCCAAGGCCAAAACAGCAAAGCTGAGCTTAAATTGTTTCCTGAATTTCTTATAAAATATCCATCCCAACAAAAAAACCAGGAAAAGGGAGGAAATAACATAAACTTCCCCAAACAACAGAGTTAAGATAAACAAAATAGCCATTAAAACACCCACGACTATAATCGCCCCCGACATTCCTTCACGGAACAAAACCAAGACAAACGAAAAATATACCAAGGCAGAACCCGTATCGTTTTGAAGCAAAATAAAAACAGCAGGCATGGCTAAAATGGCCATAGAGACAATGCGGGTTTTTAGTTGCCGCATATCCACGTTCAAAGTGCTTAGATATTTTGCCAAGGCAAGGGAGGTTGCAAACTTGGCAAATTCCGCGGGCTGTAGGGCAAAAGCCCCCATCTGAAACCATGATCTTGAGCCGGCAACTGTCTTGCCGAACAGCAATACCCCAATCAGGATTATCATCATCGCGATATAAAACGCAAATGCGAATTGAGAGAAGAACTTAGCATCGATGATCATGATCGATATAGCCAAAACAACAGCCAAAGCAATCCAAAGCAGTTGTTTCCCATATCTCTGCGATAAATCGAAAACGGTGTTTACCTCATCGCCCGAACTCGCCGAATATATGCTCAACCATCCAAAAAACACTAAAACAGCATACAAAAATATCGTGATCCAATCAGTATTGGCCGATGTATGTCTTCCTCTCCGCATCTTGCAAAAGTAAAACTATTATAACATTATAATTCCGGTGATTGGGGTTTTTCTTGATATTCAATAAAAACCTCCTTAGCAAATTTATCAAAGGATGATATAATCTTTTCCGATGATTTCCCGGAACTATTGTCAGGCGTTCCCATTGGGTAGGGTTATTTTAACTAGGGTCTGCTGAAAAACGTCAAACAACGTGAGATATATATTGTTAGACGATTTTTGTTAATTACTGATGCAAAATTTTTTCAAGGATTTATTAAAAAAGCCTGAACCGCACATCCCTGGTCTGCCCTTTGTAGAAAACGCCGGCCTTGACCGAATACAATATGTAAACGTAATAAGTCATCAGATCAAAAAAAACCCTGACGAATTCT
>JAADIS010000037.1 GCA_013151215.1 Chlorobiota bacterium
TTTTTTCAAGTTGAAGTGCCCCTATGGCTGCTATGGCTTTGTCCTGCATTGGTTTTAGATTAAAAATGTTGGTTGTGCGGCGTTCATGTATTTCGATTTGAATGCTAAAATTAATATATTTTATGCCCGTTTTTTAAATAGTTGAAAACTTTTTTGTTTCTTACGCCTCCAACAAAAAACAAAAAAATGTCAGAAATACACTCCCCCTGCATAAAACAATGCTTTCGCGATACGCAAGATGTTTGCTTCGGCTGCCGCCGTACCGGCGAGGAAATAGGAAACTGGTCGAAAATGACTAATGAGGAAAAACAAGTTGTAATCGACAAAACATATAGACGCACAAATGTTGCAGGCGAGATGCCACCAGGAAATTATTTGAGGTAAAAGCATCATCCTTTAACAACAATACTTGCTGCTATATTTTAATCGAGGAAATTACGCCTTCAATCATGTCCTCGTTTGTGAAGGAAACAAATTTCAAGGGTATTTCCGGATAGGTTTTCCGAAACAGTTTGTACTTGCTCATTTTGATCCAGATAAAACGAACTGCTCCCTGAAACTACTATTTTTAAATAAGGATTATAAGTATCGTAAAGATATTTTAGAAAATTTGAGGGATTAGCAGCATACTGAATCTCATCAATAAATAAAATACTTCATTTTGTTTCGAGTATATGGGGTTGGCAGGGCGTTCCAAAAAACGAAATATGTTTTCCGGGTCGTTATTGATTTCTCTTAAAATATTTTCGATATTATAGGGGTAGTACTAATATAAATATCCGATAATTATGGGAATGGTATCATAATAATATCGTTTTTTTAGGCTAAAGCAAACTCTTAAACCTCGGCCTTTTGGGGGTAATGTCCCCAAGCCGTTCCTTTTTGTTTATCTCGTAATCGCTAAAGTTGCCCTCGAAGAACCTCCAGCTGCCGTCGTCCTCATAAGCCAGGATATGTGTTGCAAGCCTATCTACAAACCAACGGTCGTGGGAAATCATCAGGACGCAGCCCGCAAAATTCTCTATTGCCTCCTCAAGGGACCGCAAGGTGTTGACGTCGATGTCGTTAGTGGGCTCGTCCAATAAGATTACATTACCGCCTTCCTTTAAGGTAATCGCTAAATGCAGCCTGTTCCTCTCGCCGCCGGAGAGCGTCCCCACTTTTTTCTGCTGGTCGGCACCCGTAAAGTTAAACCTGCCAAGATATGCGCGGGTGTTGATCTTTGTGTTTCCTATTTCAATAAACTCTGTTCCGCCGCCAACAACTTCAACTATCATTTTTTCGGGCAGCAGGTCTTTATGCGACTGATCTACATAGGCGAGCTTTACGGAATCCCCAATTTTTATGCTGCCTGAATCGGGTTTTTCCTCACCCATTATCATCTTAAAGAGGGTTGATTTCCCAACGCCGTTAGGGCCGATAATGCCTACAATGGCATTTCTTGGTATGGAAAGGCTGAGCCTGTCCATCAGCAGTTTGTTGTCGAAGCCTTTCGACAACTTATCTATTTCTATTACCGAATCGCCCAAATGAGGCCCCGGGGGAATATAAAGCTCGAGGCTTGCCTCCTTCTCCTTCACCTCGGCATTGCTTAATGATTCGTAAGCCTTCAAGCGTGCCTTTCCCTTTGCATGGCGGGCTTTAGGAGCCATGCGCGCCCATTCGAGCTCGCGTTTCAATATTTTTTGCCTTTTGCTTTCTGTTTTTTGTTCCTGTGCCAGCCTGTTCGATTTCTGCTCCAGCCAACTGCTGTAATTCCCTTTCCAAGGGATACCTTCTCCCCTGTCGAGCTCCAGTATCCAACCGGCAACATTGTCGAGGAAATACCTGTCGTGGGTAACGGCAATAACCGTTCCCGGGAAATTCTTAAGATATTGCTCAAGCCAGTGAACGCTTTCGGCATCAAGGTGGTTGGTTGGCTCGTCGAGCAGCAGGATGTCGGGCTTGCTCAACAACAGCCTGCATAAGGCAACGCGCCTTCTTTCACCTCCCGAGAGCAGGCGGACGCTTTGCTCGTCGGGGGGGCAGCGCAGCGATTCCATCGCAAGGTTCAATGTGTGGTCGAGGTCCCAGGCGTTAAGGTCATCCATTTTTATCAATAAATCCCCTTGCTCCTCGATGAGCTTCATCATGCCGTCATCATCCATTGGCCCTGCCATTTTTGCGTTAACAGCATCGTAAGCAGCCGCTATATCAACAATATGCTGAACACCTTCCTGCACTGTTTCCTTAACCGTTTTGCTCTCGTCAAGTTCGGGTTCTTGTGCCAGATAACCAATTTTATACTCCCTGTCGAAGGTAACATGGCCCTGGAAGTTATTGTCGAGGCCTGCTATAATCTTAAGCAAACTCGACTTACCGGAACCGTTGAGGCCCAAGACCCCGATTTTGGCACCATAAAAAAACGACAACCAAATATTTTTGAGAACCTGTTTGTTGGGAGGGTAAACCTTGCTAACTCCCTCCATGGAGAATATTATTTTTTTATCTGACATATACCGATTAATATCACTTTTATCCTAAAAATGCAAAAATAATGAAATTGCAAGAATAAAAGTTTCAGAAACCGGCTTCTTTAGTCGTTTTGTTTATTTTTGTTTTTTTCGTTCAACAAAGTCTTTCGTGGATCACATAGTAAAAAAATATATAGGTTTTCATTGCACTGATGCAATAATAAAAAGGGGGACTGACCTGTTCTTGAAAGGTGCCGTCAGCAATGAGATTTTCGACAAAGAGCACGACCGTGTTTTTTATAGCGTAAAAGGTGGGAGTAAATATAAGGTCGTTATCGAAAACCCCTTGCAGACAAATATGGACACCACTTGCAACTGTCCTTACGACTGGAGCAGCGTTTGCAAGCATAAGGTGGCTGCTTTGTTATACCTCGACAGCCATAAAGAAATATTGTTTGCCAATTATAGGGATAGCGGGTCTGGAAAGCCGGCAAAAACAAAATTAAAAGCCAAATCCGGGGCAGTGCGCAAGTTCACGACCGAATACTTCCCACTTGGCGACGGCAGCCAGGTCAACACAAACTGGATAATAAGCAAATTGCTTAACTCAAGCCTTGCAGGCAGATATTATAACTACCTGAACCTATATTCGGAAGAAGGGGCCGAGATCATAAAACTCGAAAGAGACAAAATGGTATTCCGCTTACTTAGTGTTGTCGGAGACAATAACGCCAGCATTGAGATCGAGGATAAACAAGGTGGTTTTTTCATCAAGTTGTCTTCAAGGCGAAAGTGTGGCAGCCTGACTGACGAAGAAGCCGTTCTGCTAAATATAATCGCTAACCTAAAACACTTTGACCTGTTCAGCCTTTTTAAGGAAAAGAAGCACCTGGAAATCCCAAAAAACCTTTTAACGAGCTATGGACTTGATTCCGGCCTTCACTTTTTCAAGTATTTTGAACTGTTTATCAATATCGAAAAAGGAATAACATATTCCCAAAAGCCAATTATCAGAGGGCTTATCCCCGTTAACGGGAAAATAACAGCCCCATTGCTGGACGCGATCAAGGACATAAGCAGATTAGATTCTCCCTCAAGAATATCCACTCCCATAATGTCCGCCAAAAAGGCAGGTTTTGTTATCGATATCTTTAAGTCGCAGGGATATTATGCAACAGAGCGGGAAATGTTCGATTGGTTTGAGATCACGACCGTCCTAGGACAGCCGTTCAAGAGAAATCCCGACAAGCTGAGCGGTTTAAGCTTCTACGAAGATGCGAACAGAAGTTCCTCCGGCATTGCTTTAAGCAATAACCAATTAGAGATCATCAAGCTCGGTAACAGCATCAAAGAAATAAACAGAAAGTCGAAAAACAGCGAAAGCCCGGCCTTGTTTAATTTGCTCACCAAAGCCTTCGAGCTGCTCTCCGGCGAAAAGTATGTGTATATAGGCAGCTGCGCCCAACATGGCCGCATAAACAAAAGCAACATTCAAGAATGCAAGATAAGCGACAAAACACTGGACCTGGCTTTTCATGTCGAAAACCCGAAAGGCTTTTATAAGCTGAAGCACTATTTAAAATTGGAAGACCGATTGATCGATCCCGGTGACGACGAGCTTAGGTCATATTATTATTTCAGCCATTTCAACGGATATGTTCATCTTCACAAAAGCATGGCGATGTGCGCTTATCTGACCGCCTTTGATGCTCCGCCCATGATGAGCAGCGAACATCAGGATTTGTTTTTCGACAAGCTTGTGAAACCCCTTGCGGCCAACTTCAGCTTCGACTTCAACGGAATCAAGGGGTTCTCGAAAGAAACACAAAAGGTAAAAGCCAAAAAGAAACAAATATTTCTATCGGAACAGGACAATCTTGTGGTTTTAAAGCCAATGATCTTATACAGCAACAAAATGAAATCAGCAGTTTTGTCCAACAGCAAGCTGGTGTCGGCAAAAGAGAACAAACTCGTCGAGTATTCAGAGCAAACCGATTACAAAGCCTCTTACAAGGACTTCATGCTCAGCGCACACCCTTCCTTCCGGGAACAAAGGCAAGGTGATCTGTTTTATCTGAGCATCGACCAGATGCTTGAGGACGATTGGTTTATCGGTTTCTTCGAAAAATGCCTCCAGGAAGAAATTGAGGTTTTCGGTATTGATAAATTAAGCAAACTGAAATATTCGCCCTTTAGGGCAAAAACAAGCACGTCGATAAAATCGGGCATCGATTGGTTCGATATTGAGATAAATATTAGTTTTGGTGATGAAGTTGTTGATTTAAAGACTATTAAAGCAGCCATTCAAGCCCGTAAAACCTATGTTAAGCTCAGCGACGGCAGTATTGGCAGGCTTCCGGAAAAATGGCTTGAGCAAATGAAGAGGTTTTTCAGGAACGGCCTGGTCGAGGACAGCAAGATCAAGATATCGAAGCTTAGGTTCTCGATTATCGATACGCTTTTCAAGGAGATAAACGACAAAACCGTGTTAAAAGAGCTTTATACGAAAAAAAAACTGCTTAAGAATGCGGGGAAAATAAGCCGTGCTAAAGTGCCAAATACCATTAAGGCAAATTTGCGCCCATACCAAAAAGAAGGCCTTAGCTGGATGAAATTCCTGAACAAGCTAAAATGGGGGGGGATCCTGGCCGATGATATGGGCCTGGGCAAAACCATACAGGTCTTGACTTTTTTGGAAATGATCAAGACCAAGACCTCGCCCGCAAGCTTAATAGTTGTACCGACAACACTCCTGTTCAACTGGGAAAACGAAGTCGGGAAATTTGCCCCCGACATGAACATTCATTTTTACTATGGGCAAAACAAAACCGTCAGCAAGAGCAAGATAAAGGATAACGACTTGATCATAACTACTTACGGGCTACTCACCCGCAGCATTAAAGAATTGAAAAAGTATACCTTCAATTATGTTATCCTCGATGAATCGCAGGCCATAAAAAACCCCTCGTCGCAACGATATAAAGCCGCTTGCCTGCTAAACGCCAAGAACAGACTCGCCTTGACGGGGACCCCGGTAGAAAACGGCACCTTCGACTTATACGCACAAATGAACTTCCTAAACCCGGCCATGCTCGGCAGCATCAAGAATTTCAAGGAACATTATTCAAACCCCATCGATAAGGATGGCAACAAGGAAATAGCCGCCGAACTGCAAAAAATCGTCAACCCTTTCATCTTAAGAAGGACAAAGGAACAGGTAGCCACTGATTTGCCCACTAAAACCGAGGATGTCATTTATTGCGAAATGGAGGACGAACAGCGGAAAATATATGATGAACGAAAAAATGCTTATCGCCAAAGCCTGATGAAAAACATTGAGGACGAAGGCTTGGGCAAATCAAAATTCCTTGTCCTTGACGCACTTCTCAAACTGCGGCAAATATGCAACTCGCCCGAACTGGTCAATGACGGGGAGTATAAAAACTATCCTTCGGGAAAATTAAACGAGTTGATCAAGCATATCACCGAGAAAACTTCTAAGCATAAAATCCTTGTTTTTTCGCAGTTTGTTAGCATGCTTGGCATTATTAAGGCAAAACTAGAGGATTTGGGCATCCAATACGAATACCTCGACGGGCAATGTACAAAGGATCAGCGACGCGACAGCGTAGCTAAATTTCAGGAAAACAAGGATCTAAGGGTGTTTTTAATAAGCTTAAAGGCCGGAGGTACAGGCCTGAACCTCACGGAGGCCGACTATGTTTATATCTTCGACCCCTGGTGGAACCCGGCTGTGGAGGAGCAGGCAATCGACCGTTGCCATAGAATAGGCCAAGACAAAAAAGTTTTTGCATACCGGATGATATGCAAGGACAGCATAGAGGAAAAAATTACTCTGTTACAGGCAAAAAAGAAAAGAATTGCCGGCGACCTCATAAAAGTCGATGACGAAAGTGTATTGAAGAGCATGAAAATGGATGATATAGAAACACTGTTCGGATAAATCAACAGGACTTCCAATAGTTGAACACACTACTATTAAACACGATTAAATTTGGATACAGGTAAAAATCGCAACGAAAAGAGATGTCCTTTTGATGAAAAAATGAAAATTAATGCCATATTGCTTTTGGCCTTCCTGATCATGGGCTTTGCCCTGAACGCCCAGGATCAGCCGGGCAATAAACAAAAGCGGTAAGCATATCAACCTGAAACTGGGATGGAACTATTTGGACCTCAACCATCATGGGACTTTTTAGGCGAAATAAATGTTGTTAGGGCCAACTTCTCAGGGCCTATGGCAGGAATTGCGTTTGAGTTTTAAATCTTATCTTATTATTTCCCTGTGATCTGCTAATTCTTTTAACTTTGTAGCCATCAAAATCAAAAAATGAAAATACTGGACACTCCCGATATTGCAAAATGGGTTGATGAATATGCTGCCGGCTTGTTGAAAAGAGCAATGTTTAAGATATCGGACACTGAGATCGCAAAAGATGTTGTACAGGACACCTTCTTGGCCGCCACCGAGAAACTTCATACCTTTAAAGGGGAAAGTTCACCTAAAACATGGCTGTACTCCATCTTAAACTTCAAGATAATAGATTATTACCGCTCGAAGGCCAGGCAAACAGTTAGTCCTGCAAGCCAGTCGCTG
Source organism: Chlorobiota bacterium (assembly GCA_013151215.1). GTDB lineage: Bacteria > Bacteroidota > Bacteroidia > Bacteroidales > F082 > BM524. Next base: position 7,072 of record JAADIS010000037.1, read on the forward strand.
CTGAAATTTTTTACCGAAACAGGCGAGTGGAACGATCCTAAGAAACCAAGGGCATGGGAGGATGACGATTCGCATATCCTTGACGACCCGGATTTCCGGCTCGTTATGAGGAATTGCCTGGAGGCCTTGCCCGAAAAATGGAATGCTTGCATCTCGATGAAATACTATTTGGATAAAAAAGGCGACGAGATCTGTCAGGATTTGGGAATTACGCCTACTAATCTGTGGCAGATAATACACAGGTCGAAACTAAACTTGCGAGACTGCATCGAAACTAACTGGTATAATGATCATTAGGCCGAATTAATATATAAAACAGAGAGATTGAATGAAGAGATTGATGAACATAATGTTTCTTTCCTGCCTAAAGGCAACAGAACTGATAGAAAAAAAACTTGCCTTTAAACTTAGTATTACCGAAAAAATACAACTGGCAGTGCATAAGACAATGTGTGAAGCATGTTCCAATTACGAAGACCAAAGTATATTGATTGACAAGGGATTGCACAATCTAGGAGGCTCCGCAAAAATTGATGTCGATATGGATGCTTTTAAAAAATCCATCCTTGATAAAACAAATCACGGGCAAAACTAAAACCACATGGTTTTCCCTGAACAAATATTAAGCAACAAAACACATATTGCCATTTCAACTTTCAAGGAAATGGATTTCTCCGCAATCGAAAAACTCGGCCTACCCATTGAATTGATGATGGAAAACGCTGGCCTGCACCTTGCAAGGCTGCTTGCCTCCCAATCGGGAAAACCCGGAAAAATACTTATAGGTATCGGAAAAGGAAATAATGGCGGTGGCGGGCTTGTTGCTGCCAGGCGCTTATCGGCATGGGGCTTCGATGTGTATTTGTATTTGCCAGGCGACAAACTAAATGAACTACCCAAAAAGCAATTTAATAGGGCAATTGCCTTTGGTGCAAAAACCACTGAACTTAATGACAGCTCAGTTGCCAATATCGATTGCGATATTTTTGTTGATGCATTCATGGGCTTCTCACAAAGGCTCCCTATACCAGGTCAAATCAAGCAGGTGCTGAAAATTATCAGCACCTCCGGTACCAAAACTATTTCTCTTGACCTTCCAACTGGTTTTAATAAGGATAATATGGAGATGCCCTTTAAGCCAGACACCATATTAACTATGGCAGCCATGAAAACCGAACTCATCCCCCTTTTGTGTTCCACTAATATTTTTATCGCCGATATCGGCATCCCTGCCTCAGTTTATTCTGAATTCGGCATGGAATATCCTGCACAATTTACCGAAAGCGGTATTGTACCGAAAGCGGTATTGTCAGAATCAAAAAGAACATATAAAACCTTCTACTTAATGTGTTAATCATCACGTAGTTTGCTGTTTTTTGTCAGGAATTGCCATTTTCACGACTTAATATCAAACACATTAAATCAAAAAAAATGAAACATAAGATTCAACAATCAATTATCGGCGGTATAGTAGGAACCGCAGCAATGACATTAATAATGTTTGTGGCACCCATGATGGGGATGCCGAAAATGAACCCCGCCGACATGATGTCGGGCATGATGGGGGTGCCCCTGGCAATGGGTTGGCTTATACACTTTATAGTAGGCGTTATTTTTGCGCTTGCCTACTCTTTCCTTTTGCAGGCTTTGCTTTCAAAACTTGACAACAAAGTACTTAAAGGCACTGTTTTCGGCTTTGCCGTTTTTGTTTTTGCCCAGATAATGATGCAGCTTATTGGTGCTATGACCGACGGGATACCAAAGCCCACAGGAAATATGATGACGCTCGTAATAGGAAGCATTATCGGGCATATTGTTTATGGTGTCGTTACCGTGATGTTCATCAAAGAAGAAAAATAAAATGACCTTTGTTAGGCTGACATTATTATTATTTGGCTTTATGCTTGCAACAAGCTCAAGTTCCCAAACGGAAAAAAGCGTACAGGAAGCCCATGGCCTGGAAGTTGGGACGGAAGCCCCGATGTTCACAGCCCGCGATGCCGACGGCTCAAGTTTTGTTTTAAGCGAGGAATTAAAAAAAGGCCCTGTCGTACTGATATTTTACCGTGGTTTTTGGTGCCCTGTCTGCAACAAGCACCTGGGCAGCATCCAGGACAGCCTTAAGCTTATCGAGGCAAAAGGGGGCAAAGTAATTGCAATATCCCCGGAGAAACCGGAATATCTCGATAAAATGGCCGAAAAGACCGGTGCCGAGTTCTCCTTGCTCTACGACGAAGAATACAAAATAGCAAGAGCCTTCGACGTGAACTTCAAACCTTCGTCGAAACAACTGTTTACCTATAATGTGCTGTTGATGGGAAACCTAAAAAATACGCATAGCGATAAATCGCAGCGATTACCAATACCGGCAACTTTTATAATCGATACCAATGGCAGGATAGTATGGCGCCAGTTCGACCCTGATTACCATAATCGTGCTTCAGTGAAGGATATTTTAACGGCTTTGGATAAATTAAGGTAGAAAGGAATATTATGAACTTTAAATTATTGATAATCAGTATCATATTTGTAGCCTTTAATCTGAATACAGCAAAGGCACAAGACCGGCCGCAAGAGGCGGACGGGAAAGGCATCATATTTTTCGATGGCAGTTGGCAAGAGGCCCTTATAAAATCGAAAGAAGAAAATAAGCCTATCTTCCTGGATGTTTGGGCAGTATGGTGCGCGCCCTGCAAAATGCTCAAAAAGAACACTTTTCCGGATGAGGAGGTCGGGAAATTCTTTAACGATAACTTTATAAACCTAAGCCTTGACGGCGAAAAGGGAGATGGTGCCGAACTAGTGAAGAAGTTTGGGATACAAGCATATCCATCGCTTATAATACTTAATACCGAAGGCAAGCCAATAGCATATTATCCCGGATATCTCAAACCGGCAGATTTCCTTGAATTTGGCAAGACCGGTATTG
>JAADIS010000011.1 GCA_013151215.1 Chlorobiota bacterium
GAATGGATGTTAAGGTCGTTATAAACATAGAGTTTCCGGTTTATGGGATCGGGGCAGAGCCTCAAGGCCTGGAAACCTGTTTGGACGCTTGCCGTATGGGCATTGCCGGTGAATATTTCATAAGCACTTTTGCCGCTAGTTATTAACTCGCCCACAATACTATAATTCTCGCCCAGACCTACGGGGATATCGATTTGTTGGTTTTGCGCAAATAAGTTAAGGCTATAAAAAAGAACAACGGGCAAAATGAAGAAATTTGTTGATTTTTTATTTAATGTTTCCATTTTACAATTGTTCCTTAAGGTTTTATAACATACGCAATGTCAGACACTTGCAAAATCCGTAATAAGTAGTCATAATCCAGATAGTAAGTGCTTAGCGGTTTTGCCGCTTAGCGTGACACAAAAACTATTGATCCGATAAAGATAATAAAATTTCCACAATGTCGCTGGCTTGCCGCTATATTGCGATATGCCGGATTCATTTTGTATAAAAAAACTATGGCTGAAATGGCCGATTTATTTTTTACTTTTGACGAAAATTAAATATATGCCCCACGATTTTTTAAAGGATTTTAAAGATGCGGCCGTAAATGGTAGCGAAACATATATAGAAGTAATAAAAAACAGGGTCCTTGAAAAGCCCGAACATGTGGTTTTCAGGTTTTTGAACGACGGCGTCAACGAAAACGAATCGCTGACCTACAGGCAGCTGGAACTCAGGTCGAAGGCCTTGGGCGCCAAAATGCAGGAATACGGCAAGAAGGGCGACAGGGTGCTGCTGCTCTTCCCTCCGGGACTATCCTATGTGGCCTCCATATTCGCCTGCTTTTATAGTGGTTTTATTGCGGTGCCTGCTTATCCTCCGCGGAGGAATCACAAGCTCACCAGGCTAAACACCATTATCGCCGATTCGGGAGCCGGCATCAGCATTATCTCCCGTAAGGTTTATAATGATATTGAAAGGAATTTTGCCGATGACGAGAAACTAAAAAGCATAAGGTGGATAATTTATGAGGATGTTAGCGACGATGATGCCCTAAAATGGGCCGATACTGGGATATTCCCCGGCGACATTGCCTTGCTTCAATACACTTCCGGTTCTACTGGTAACCCTAAAGGCGTGATGCTGAGCCAGTTGAATCTTTTATATAATTCGGAATATATTCATCGCACTTTCGAGTTCAACAGCAGTTCGGTAGGGGTAAACTGGTTGCCGATTTTCCATGATATGGGCTTGATAGGCGGTGTGTTGCAATCGGCTTACCTGGGTTTGACGAATGTGGGCATGCCACCTACGGCTTTTCTTAAAAACCCCCTTAACTGGTTAAAGGCAATGGAAAAATATGGCGGCACCACCGGCGGCGGACCTAATTTCGGCTTCGACTATTGTTTGGAGAAAATTTCGGACGAGGACAAAAAGCTCCTGGATCTGTCAAAGGTAAAAACCTTTTATTGTGGCGCCGAGCCCGTTAGGAAACCTACCATGGAGGCTTTCTCGAAAGAGTTCGGCATAGAGACGAGACAGATGTACCCTGTTTACGGAATGGCTGAAACAACATTGATTGCCAGCGGAGGTTATCAGAGCGAAGCCCCGAAATATATCAGCCTGAAATCCGATAAGCTGTCGAAAGGGAAAGTAGAAATCGCCACCGATGATTATGACAGGAAAGTGGAGCTTGTGGGCTGTGGCCATGCATGGATGGAAACGGTGATAGAGATTGTTGACCCGGGGACTTTCAACAAGCTGCCTGAACTAAATGTAGGTGAGATATGGGTCGCGGGGCCAACAGTGGCAAAGGGATACTGGGAGAAGCCGGAAGAAACGGAACGGACTTTCAATGCTTTCATAAAAAATAGCGGTGAAGGGCCTTTTCTCAGGACCGGCGACCTGGGATTTTTAAATGATGGCGAGCTTTATATTACCGGAAGGCTTAAGGACATGATTATAATTAGGGGGGTTAACTATTACCCCAACGATATTGAGTTTACCATACAAAAAAACTCGGCTGATTTCAGGCAAAACGGCGGTGCTGCCATCCCGGTAATAAAAGATGGTAAGGAAAAACTTGTTATTGTACAGGAACTGGAACGTACCGCACTCAGAAAAGACAATCACGACGAATTGATTTCCCTTATAAGGGAAAGGATATCAGATGAATACGAACTGGATGTTTATGCTGTTTGTTTGATCCGCACAGGCAGCATCCCTCTTACCTCTAGCGGCAAGATACAAAGGCGGCAAACAAAATACGACTATCTTAACAAACAGCTGAACATAGTAAAGGAATGGAGCAGGGGCGAGGCTGGCGAGGATACAGCGGAAACAGCTTCGTCGATAGTTCCCAGCGAGGAGGCAATTAAAGAATGGCTGATAAGCTGGATTATCCGCAATCAGCAGTTCCGCCGCGATGAAATCGATCTCGACAAGAATATTATGTCGTATGGAATAGACTCTCTTTCGGCCGTTACCCTGGAGCAGGAAATAAGCGGGAAGTTCGGTTTTCAGTGGCATGTATCATCCTTTATGCTCAACCCCACAATAAACAAGCTTGCCGAAGAAGGCATGGAAATTTATAAGGAAGGGCTCGAATAATACCGATGACGATTTAGCCCCGAGGCTTAGGCATCAAATATTGTTCGGAATAGTTGCCTCACAAAGAGGGCGCGGGGATAGCTTATCAATAAGCCTGATCTTTTCATGCTGATAGGTTACACAGGCTAAATTATTTCAACGACTTCAGACAAATCCTTCCTGATTTTATTGTCACGCTTTTTATAATGGGGATGCTGATATCCCAAGGGCGTGATACAATAAATTACTTCGTCTTTTTTAAGGCCTATCGCATCTGCAAGCAGCTCATAGTCGTAAGCTATTATCCAACATGTCCCGATGCCTTCATTCTCGGCCGCCAGAATCATATAATCCATGGCGATCGTCAAATCGATTTGGACGGAGTCGAAGCCATCGTACGAGCGTTTCCACGATTGTGATTTGTCGCCCACTATTACCAGGACGTGAGGGGATTGCTTAAACCAGTCGCGACGATAGCTGTCATGCACTTGCGCTAACTTTTCAGGTGAAGAAACCAAGACGAACCTCCACGGCTGCCTGTTTGATGCCGAAGGCGCCAGCCGGCCCGCATTGAGTATCCTGTCCATCACTTCCTTGGGGATTTTCTTGTCAGGATTATAATCCCTGACGCTTTCGCGGCTTTTTATCAAGTCATAAAATTCCATGCTGAATATTTTTTTACAAATTTAAAAAAGAAAGCCTTGATTGTACGCGTGTTTTTTGTGCTGTACTGCGGCGAACAAAAAAAAACCTAAATTGCGGCATGCAATTATTCTACAGGAGATATGGCGAGCCGGGCGATCAGGCAGTTATAATTCTGCACGGATTATTCGGTATATCAGACAATTGGGTTACTTATGCCCGCAGGCTCTCGCAGGAGGGCTTCGATGTGCTTGTCCCCGACCAGCGTAATCACGGGCAATCGCCCAGGAGCGACAATTTTAATTATCTGGCCTTGACCGACGATCTTTTCGACTTTATCGATGATCACGAAATAGAAGACCCTATAATTATCGGTCATTCCATGGGCGGCAAGATCGCTATGCGCTTTGCCCTAGAAAACCCTATGCTGCTCAAGAAACTCGTAGTCGTTGACATATCGCTCAAAGCTTACGGCCCCAGAAAACAACACCTCAGGATTATTGAAGCAATAAAATCCATAAACCTGGAAGAAATAAGCAAGCGGGGCCAGGTGGAGGAACAGTTGAAAGAGTTCATACCGGAGGAGAAAATCAGGTGGTTTGTCTTAAAGAACCTTCATCGCCTCGACAAGCAGAAATTTGAATGGAGGTTGCACTATGAGGGCATAGAGAAAAGCCTGAGCCAAATGTTCGATGCCATAAACACATCCGTAAAATTCAACAAGCCCACACTTTTCATAAAAGGTGGCGCGTCCGATTATATTTTGCTGGAAGACTTTGAACAGATAAGGTACAATTTCCCGAATGCCGAAATAATAACCATTGAAGACACGTCGCACTGGGTCCATGTGGAGGCTGCCGAGAAGTTTTACCAGTTAACGTCAGGTTTCGCGACGGGCAGTCCTACTTGGTATGAAGAAACATTGCAGCCCTAAAATAGGGTCTGCTGAAAAACGCCTAACAACGTGAGGTATATGTTGTTACACGAATTTTGTTAGTTACGGATGCAAACTTTTTTCAAGGATTTATTAAAGAAGCCTGCATTTTTCCTAAAAATCTTGTTTGCTAGCCCGTAGTACATCATCTACTTCATTGCGGCGGTTCGCAGTATTATTATACATCTTCACCTTGTGGCTTCGTATATGATGCACTACGGACTTTTTCAGCAGACCCTAAAATAAAAAAACCGCCCTGAAACATCAAAGCGGTACGAGATAGTAATTATTCTTTCTTTTAGTATTCATCTTCGTTAAAGAAGAAGTCTTCTTTTGTCGGGTAATCCGGCCATAAATCTTCGATGCGGTCATATGCTTCGCCTTCATCTTCAATCTCTTTTAGATTTTCGATTACCTCGGCCGGGACGCCTGTGCGGATGCCCCACTCTATCAACTCGTCTTTGGTTGCCGGCCATGGAGCGTCTTCTAGTTTTGATGCTAACTCTAAAGTCCAATACATATAACAAATGTTCTATTTTAATTTTTGCAAAAATAATTTTTTTTTCATGCAAGTCAAGCAAAAAAAATATTTTCTCAAAAGCCTAGGATTTATCAGGTATCCAAGGGGTTTCAGCGATATTGTTAATCCTAGCCAGCGTTCTCGACAGCATAAAAAAGTAATCGGAAAGGCGATTCAAATACTTTATGAATAGTGGATCAACTTCATGCCTTTCTATCACATCAACCAATAACCTTTCGGCGCGCCTACAAATAACGCGGCAGATATGTGCAGCCGAAACGGTTGGGTGGCCACCCGGTAGGATGAAATTCTTTAAGGCCGGCAGATCTTTATCCATTAAATCGATTTGCTTTTCCAAAAATTCGATTTTTACCGCGCTAAGCGATGGCATTTTTACTTTTGACGAACCATCGTTGGCCAGTAAAGAGCCGAGGATAAATAAATCGTTTTGGATAATGATCAAAATTTTGCTTATCCGTTCCTGTTCAACAATATCCCTAAGGGCCCCGACAAACGCATTCAGTTCGTCAACGGTTCCATAAACCATGATGCGCTCATGGTTCTTAGGGACTCGTTTCCCTCCTGCCAATGATGTTTGGCCGCTATCGCCGGTTTTTGTATAGACCTTAAAATCAGCCATCTTAAACAGCTTCTGTTTGGTAGCTGCTAACAGTTACTATGTTTTCGTTCATTTTGTCCGATTCTATCCGCCCGTCTTTTAAGCGGATGATCCTATGGGCATGCTTCGCAATGTCCTCTTCGTGAGTAACAACAATTATCGTATTGCCCTGGCGGTGGATTTCTTCCAGCAAGCCCATAATCTCGACGGATGTTTTTGAGTCGAGGTTGCCGGTTGGCTCATCGGCAAGTACTATGGACGGGCTATTGACCAACGCCCTGGCAATGGCAACCCTTTGCCTTTGCCCGCCCGACAGCTCGTTAGGCCGGTGGCTCATGCGGTCGGCCAGCCGAACCCTCCCCAAAGTCTCCGTTGCGGTCTTCTGGCGGTCTCTCTTTGTAACTCCAGCATAAATTAACGGAAGCATGACATTTTCGAGTGCTGTTGACCGAGGCAAAAGGTTAAATGTTTGAAAGATAAAACCTATTTCCCTATTTCTAATATCTGCCAGCTCATTGTCGGTCATCTTGCTTACATCAGTGCCATTTAAGTGATAAGTGCCTGCGGTAGCCGTATCAAGACAGCCCAATATGTTCATCATTGTTGATTTCCCCGACCCTGATGCGCCCATCAAAGCAACAAACTCATTTTTTGCGATACTCATGCTCACGGAGTTTAGTGCCTTAACAGTTTCGGTTCCAACTTTATAAAAGCGGGATATGTCTTTTAGCTTTAATATTTCCTGATTAGCCATTGTCTTATTTTAAATTTCAAAGTTAGTAATTAAAATATTAACTGAATTAATAACGGATAATAAAATGTTGCTTTGCAAAACCTTTTTTGAAAAACAGCAAACCGGCCCAATAAATGTCGATCGTAAAAGCCGTTTCAGGATGTTTTTTGATTTTTTCCCAGGCCCTGGTCATCCCTTTCGACCAATGAATATCATCAAAAATGAAAACACTGCCCTCGTTGGCCAGTTTCAGGCATTGCTCAAAATAGTTTAGCGTTGGCCCCATTTTATGGTTCCCATCGAAGAATACCATGTCGAGGGACTCGAGCTTGTTCAATAGCTCGGGCAGGGTGTGATCGAAGTTCCCGATAACGATTTCAATGTCGTCAGCATGGTTTAAGGCAAAGTTTTCTTGGGCTATATTAGCCAGTCCGGCACAACCTTCCATGGTGATAACGCGGGATGCGGGATTTCCTTTTTTGAGATATAAGGAACTAAACCCCGTCGCGGTACCCATTTCCAGAATAGTTCCCGGCTTGAAATATCTGCTGATCTTATACAAATCCTCCAATTGAGCAGTCGAATGGGTCCGTTTTCTTGCCAATTTGCCAATTTCAACAATAAAGGTTTTATAGGCTGAACTTCCTGCCCCGCTTCCGAAATCAACCGTTTCAACAGGAGTTTTGCTTTTAAGCAGTTTCTTCTTGTAATCCTTGAGCTTGTTGAAGTCAGCGGGCTCGTCCTCGCCTTTCAATGCTCCTTCTATAAAATTATAAACAAAGGGGGAATGTGTCTTATACCTAGACCTTGACAGTGCGAGATACTTGATAAAGGTGTAGATGTGCCAAAATATTTTCATGCGTTTGTATGTGATTTCATCTGTTTACTATGTGCTTTTAATATAATCATCCCCATATATTTTTCTTTCAAATATAACACAATTTTTGTTTCTTCCCATTCTATCAAAAACCACAATCTTCGTGAGTACTGACCGGTTGGCCCTATACTTAATAATTGCGTTAACTCTATTTCGCTATAATGATTGCTTATAGCTTTTAAAACCAACAAATCAACCCCTTCGTGTTTTAGCGCAAATACAAGGTGCTTGTGTAAAATTCTGTTTTTGTTTTACGGCAGCTATTTGTATGCGACCTTATTCATGTAAAAAACAACTCTTACATCTTTTTTTGACAATGATCTGTTGTTTATCTTTTGATATCCATAAATCAGGAAATAATTGTCGTACCACTCCTCTATATGGTTGTTCTCGTCTTCAACCACCCTGTCTTTATCGTTGCCCGAGGCGATTATTGTTTCGTCGCTGCCAATGTCTATTCTCCCATCAAAGGTTTTTGAGTATATCTTACCGTTGTTTACGTAAGCGGCGCTAACATAATTTTTGTCGGGAAACACTAAGGAATGCCTTTTAAGCGAAAATGACCGCAGGTCGCGCAGGACAAAATCGTTGTTCCAGATCATGTTTCCGCTATCATCTATTGAAACAATTATAACATCGAAAAACAGATAACCGGCAAAAACGCTATATGAATATGGATAAGGCCTTCCGTAGAAATCGTAATCCATGCGCGTTTCGGTAACATAATGAGGCTTGTAAACCTCGGCATTAAAAAGATAGCCCCCGGTGGTTCTTCGAATGTCGGGTTTGTTGATGTTGAAAAAGGTGCTTACGCGGCCATTGCCGGTTTCAACAGCACCAGTGTTTTTACCACCTGAGGTACCTCTCCATTGATTTATGCTTCCATGAATATTGTCCAATTTCATGAAACTTATGAATTTGATGTTTTTCACCGCTTCCTTGTTGAACTCAAAAAAGAACAAGCCTGCTGTTTTAGGGTTGTCCTCATTGTCGAGTTTATCGATCGACGGTGGCCGCCCTTTGTGGATATCGTAAACGCCAAATACTGCCATCGCTTTGTTTTTTGAGGCATAAAACCTAAATTTCCTCAACACCTTGCTTTTGTCGTTGTTATCTATCTCGTTAACCGACAATGTTTTGCCATTGGCATTGAGAACATGGATAAAGTCAGACAATTTATTGCCGTCTTGCTTGACTTTCAGGGCCACATAAAAGCTGTTGTCAGTTTTGTTGGCAAAAACGGCTTCAATAACACTTGGGTAGTCCTCGGCCAGCTTGAGGGGGTTTATTTCGCCGGTATCAAGGTTTATAAACAACAAGTCCGTTTGATTGCCCGAAATATTAATGCCCATGCAAGCGGTATTCCCCAATGTTTCAAAAGCCATTACTTCGGCTTTAGCCGGAAAAGTACCTGAAATTTGTTCAAACTTATTTTTTTTGAAGTTTAGGCTAACAATTTCATAATAACCAGCCTCGTTTCTCCTTCCCTCTGTGTTCCTGAAGAAGAAATGAATAGCATCGCGGGTGCTTGACGCGAACTCAAATTGCAATTTATCCTCCAAAGGAACAAATTTCAGCCATTTTTGATTTAAGTCGGAGTCGAAGAGCCCGAAATACCACTTACGTCTTTTCTCGGGGGCATATTCATTACTCTCATAAAATATTATGACACCCCTTTTGCCAACTTGCTCCACATGATACGACTCAACATCGATATCAGCGGGGACCTCCAAACGCAAAGTGTTCAGCCCCTGTGCAAGGACAACTGTTGTAAAAGTCGCTATTACAAGTGTTAAAGATATTTTAAGAATGGTTTTCAATCTTTTTATCAAACTAATTTTTAAGTAATATATTGCTTGTGCACTTTGTATTGTGCTTGCACAAAGTTGCGCTAAATTAATAAAACCTGCCATGTTGGTAAACAGGCAGGTTTTAAAAATTATTAAAATGTGCTTTTATTCAACGGTCAGCTTTTTAGTTAAGGTCTCACCATTTTTGGTGTTAATCCGGACAACATACATTCCAGACCGAAGGCCACTTATATTTATGGAGTTATCACCCTGGCTGATTGATGTTTCCATTAACCTTTGCCCATTTATGGAATAAATTACCACATCGGCATCGGTATTTGAGTTCAGGAATAGCTGCTGTTGGGCTGGGTTTGGGAATAAGCGTATGTCGGCAAAAGCATTTTCGCCCAAGCCAACATGGATGTTTCCGAAAACAAGAAAGCTGTCGAGTTCCCAGGTTGCGGACCCATCGGTAGTGGATGTATATTTAAAGGCCAAGTAAACGCCATTTTGCAAATAGTCCTTTAAATTAAGGTCGCCTGATTCCACAAAATTCCAGCTTCCGTCAGACCAAACAGCCATATCGCTAATATCAGTCCAGGAAAAATCGTTGGGGTTGCCAACTCCGTCATAATCGGTTGAAATAAATAATTGCATCGCAGGGCCGCTATAATTATAAGCAGACTCGAAATTAAAGAAAACGGAGTCGAAGTCAACCATGTTCAGGACAGGGGATATCAGCCAGTCTTCATTATCGAAGGAGCCACCGTCGTAGCCGCTCATTTTGGCAAATGTCTTGCTGCCGAAATCCGACTGATACCATTCTTGGTTACCCAAAACGTTGTATGGGGTCCAAGTGCCAAGGCCGTTGTCAAAATCCTCCTGGTTAATGATAATAACTGCCGGTATCTGTGCATCGGCAACAGGGACATCGCCATCGGTTTTGTAATCAATATTATCACCTGAATTGGAATAAGGGAAAATATAGAAAACATAAGTTTCGCCGGGGGACAAACCACTAAAAGTATAATTTTCGACACCATAAGCGACATTAACGGCCCCTGTTCCGTCGCTCCAGTCGAGATCGTCGGCTTCAGGCGTCCCGTCAACGGGAAAATCAATATTCGCCGAGGCCGAGATGGGTGCCAGCTCCCCTTTTATTAGGTAGCCAACAGGCAGGACGTCGCCAATAGCATCGGTCCAGTTTAATTCTATCGTGAGCCCGGCGGCCGCGGCAATAAAATCCGTTGGGTAATTTGACGGTTCAGGGTTGTTGGTAACATCGGCTTCCAGTGAGAAATCGTCATAATAAACATTGCCATCCGTCAAACCGTCTTGTTTATAAACCCTGATCTCGAAGCGGAACTGGGCCGCAGTGGAAGGTGCAATCAATGTTTCGTCAAAATGCTGCCAATCGGGACTGTCCACGCTATAATCAGCAGGGCGCAGAACATCGGCGTTATCATCAAGATAATTTCCGTCCACGTCCATCCAATAGGACCAAATCCGGGTTCTCGCCGTTGCCGAGTTATCCAGATAATAATATTGGATCCTGTATTGTTGTCCTCCTACAATACCGTTAACATCCTGACTTAAATCCTTAGTCGAGCTAGCAGACAGATGTGCTGCCGAAAATGTTCCCGCATGGATATTAGTTGCTTCTTTTGAGATATTTTCTGCTTTATCCCATGAGGATGGAGTAGCGTCGTCGTCCCAGTTTTCCATTCCGGGGTTCTGAACAAGGTTTTGACCCATCATCGATACTGATGCAAAAATCAAAAGAAAAAGTCCGAGTAAATTTATTTTTTTCATAAGCATAAAATTTATTTGATTAATTATAATGACGACAAAACCAGATGCCTGCCTTGAGCCCAGTATCTGGTTTTATCGTCAAATTTAATTTTATTTATCTAATAATCAGTTTTCTAACAGTAATATCACTTGATGATTTATCTATTAAACTAATAAGGTAGATACCCTTTTTAAGATTAGATGTGTTAACAGTAGTAGATTGATGTATAAGCTTCTGGTAAACAACTTTTCCTCTGATGTCCATTAATTTCACATCGTAAACCGCATCGGCGGAAATTTCGATAGTAAAAAACCCATCGGAAGGATTCGGATATACTGAAATATTGTCTCCTTCAATCTCATCGATATCAGTAACAAGGAGGGTAACCACATTTGAGGCTTCCGACTCGCCCAGGTCGTAAACGGCCGTAACATAATAATCATGCGAGGCTATCGGAGGCTGAAGGTCGGTATATTCGGTAAGCGTTACCAATGCGGTATTAATTTTAACATCGTCGCGATATACATTGTATCCGAGCATGTCGCGGTTTCCGTTAATATTGTTTATGGGGTCTACAGTTACCACATCAGGATAATCAGTTGGATGTGCAACATTTGCAAAACCAGCCCTGTTAATTTTGATATCAGCGCTTAGGTTTCCGATCTCAGCAATCTTACCATCCGTATATTGAACCACCGCCCTAATCAGATAGGCTTCGTTCCATGGGGTCCATGTTGAAACATTATCGAAATCCCAGCTTCTCCCGTTGTCGAGGTTTCCATCGTAACCGACGAAAGTAGTGGCGTTTATAGATCCAAATCCAACAACGAAATCGCCGTCGAAGAAAATGTCCTGTGCAGAAACATCAATTTCCAACCAGTCCTGATCGATAGCGGTAGCTACTTCCGTATAGATCAGATCTGTGCCCGGGGCATCTGTTTCCCAGCCGAACACATTGGCATTGAATGTGTTGTCTCCGTCCTGTATTGTCGTGAAATATTTGAGCGACAACACTTTACATGCTGATTCAGGCGACATGTGAGTTGACATAGTATAGCCTTCATAACTATAAGCATCGGTTATTTCATTATTATCATAAATCAACTCGCTGCTTGCCACGGTACCGGGAGCGTCCCAGTTAAGCAAAACATCATCCTCAGGACTTACATCGCCAACAAGGTTGAGGGGCGGGTCGAGATAAACAACCTCAATATAGTCAATATATGTTATTTCATCTTCATTGTTGCCATCGGATACATAAAGAGTTACATCGTAAACCCCTGCGGTATCATAGGTGATTGGAGGAGGGGTCTGTCCGTCGTAGGTTGCCGGGGTTCCGCCCTCGAAAGTCCAGGTCCATATAGTGGGATCCCCGATGGTGAGGTCAGTAAAGTTAACCGAGCCGCCGACTAATATCTGTGTTAAATCAGCTTCAAAACCTGCTAATAACTCGATTTGACATCCAAAACCGGGAGTGGCCCAAATGGAATCGCCAACCGAATTAGTTGCAATAAAGTTTACTGAATGCGTCCAGTTTTCTGCGATATTATTGTCAACTTCGGGATTACAAAGAGTAAGCGAGGGGCCATAGCCGTCGGCTAAAGTATCCCATGGCAGATAATCATCGTAGTCAACATAGTCGATTACATTATCATAATTATCCATGATCTCGATGTCTTCGCCCCCATTGCTCAAGCCACCGCTGGCCCATTGATAAGCATTAACATTAAAAGTTGCCAGCATCGACAAGGAATCCTTAGCTACCAAGAGGAATGAATCAGGTAGGATATCGATATCCGGGAAATCATATTCAACACCTTGTGAGAAATAAAGGTTATCCATATTAACGGTATCGTCGCCATTATTGTAGATCTCAATAAACTCTAGGGAATCCTCTCCTGCCTCGGGGGGGTTGTACATAATTTCGGTCAAGACCAGCTGAGGGATATTATAATGCGGGACGATCGAGAAATAATCATCACTTTCGTCATTAACATCTTCGTCGTCGAGGCTGGTGATAATTATTTTATAATCGTTGGCAAGTTCGAGGGTCTCGAAAACATACCATGAATATACTGTATCGGCCACGTCTATCCCGGAAGTAATAAGCTCGGGGTTTTGGCCTTCCCTTGCGATTTCAATTTTTATATTGCCTTCCCAAACGCCATATTCCCATGTTATATCGAAATAGGAATCGAGCTGGATGCTTTCGCCCCCATTGGGTGATGTAACGGTAACATAAGGAAGGGGGGGGAAATTTTCCTCGCCGGGGCTGCCGCCATCCTGGCGACTAGCGTCCCAGCTGGCGCCCAGGCTGTTATCCGTATCGGGATCTATAAGCGAGAGCGAAGGGCCGTTTCCGTCAGGTTCCGTTGGCCAGTCGCCATTATCAAGATAAGGTACATGGTCTATCAGGATACCGTCGGCATTATACATCCTGACATTATCACCTCCGTTGTTGAGGCCGAAGTTTCCGGAACCATCAAAGTCGGGAGTAAAAGGAAAGTTGCCGTTATCTGTAACCTGTATGGTGAAATATCCTTCGGCAGGGATTGAGTATCCGGCCGTAATAACAATTGGGGTATGGCCGGCATCGCTATCCAAGAGTTTCCAGTCCTCAAGGTCAATAGAACTTGATGTAGGATTATAAAGCTCAACCCATTCTTCATCGGCACCGGGTGAGTTATACATTATTTCGTTAATGATGACATAGGGTGAATCAGGCACTTCCCACGATTGAGTCTGGGCTGTGCTGTCTATTACCTGGAAAGTCCAGTTTCCGTCCACCCAATTATGTTCGGTATCGTCAACACCCCATTCCCAGGTATTTGCACCGTCGTCGGAAGTAAGGTCTTGTTGGCACGTCCACACATTATCGTCAGCGGTTAGGTCGCCGTTGGTGCCATCATCATAAAAAGGAGTATGCTCATTGCCATTATTCCATGAAGGGTCATAATTACCATCCGCATCCCAGCTTCCTTTAAGGTAAAAGCCGTCATAGTTTTGGCCCAGAGTGTCGTAAACAATAAACGTAACCGTTGCCGATGGTGGTGCGGGCCCGGAAATAGTTGTGGTATTTGTAGCAAATTCGTAAGTAAAAATCGTTGGTGTTACACCATCAGTCGTAAAGGGCACATTACCTCCCGTACTTTGGTCCCAGTTGTGGTTGAGGGTAACCTTGCATTCATAACTTCCCTGAGGTATCGTAAGCTGCAATGTAAAGACATCATCACCGTCGGGGTCGCTCATTTCGCCCATTAGCTCGGTGGGGTCCCAATCGTTTCCGCCAAGCGTGCTCAAAAAGTTTCCAGCCACAACCGGGAGTGTATGTGTAACCAGGTTGTCATGATAATTCCACTTCCACGTGATATCCTCTGAGGCTGAAAGGTTTATTGTTTGATTGGTTCCGGGATACCATGACCCGTCTTCCACGATTTTATATTCGTGATTTGCTGCCGGGAGGTTTTTGGTAAGCTCCATGACATCGTTGGCATTCAACGACAGCTCGTAAGCCGGGTCGGAGGCGTTCCATGAATTGAAAGTACCGGCAACATAAGCCGTTATATTGAAGTCGCCTTCGACTTTAACGTTATCCACCTCCCATGTTGCGGCGGCGGCGGTCGTACTTGTATATTTAAACGCTATATAAGTGGATGCTCCCGAATTCGCTGTAATATCCACGGTTCCTGCATCGATGAAGGTCCACCCGCCCGGGTCGGGAAATGTAAATTGACTGGTCAAATCGGTCCATGTGAAACTATTGGGGTCGCCAACTCCGTCATAATCAGTGGAAACCATAACAAACAAGCCTGTGTTGTCGGCATAGTTCCTGGCATGGTCGAAACGAAGCTTGATATTCGTATAGTCGGAACAATCGATGGCATCGGTGATCAGCCAGTCCTCGTTGTCCTGTGCCCCCCCGTTATAACCGTTCATTTTGGAACAGCCGGGTGGCAGGCCATAACTTGAGACAAATTCCCATACTTCCGCCCCGGTAGCCGAGTATTGTGTTGTTTGCCCGAGGTTTGCATCAAAGCCCTCCAGATATAGAACAGTTGCCGTCGATACCTGTGGGGTCATCACAAAATCGTCAACATAAACAATTTCGGACCCATCGAAACCGGTTTGGTCATAAAAACGGAGACCTATTTCTATAGTCCCTGTTGACCCTGCCGAGTAGGTATATGTCATTTCCTGCCAGGAACCCGTAATCGTGTTGTCGGAATAACCTTGATAAGTGCCAACATATAATCTTGCTTTTACATTACCTTCGGTGTGATAAACCCAAACACTAACATCGTAAGTTGTTCCGGCAACAACATTAACGTCTTGGCGGAAATCAGTATCGCCTTGTGTTGTTGTTGTAACATCGATTGAAGCAGAACTACTACCACCGTGGATAGTTGTAGTTTCCTCTGTAACGGTAATTCCGGCGTCAATGGTCGTCCAGCCATCGGGAACGCCTGCTGTCCAGCTTTCAAAATCGCCGTTTGTAACTATTGTTTGAGCATTTAGGCCCATACTAAACAACATTACGAAAAACAATTGAAGCGCATTTTTAAGAGTAATTTTCTTTTTCATATAAACTATAATTAATTTGTGATAAATAATGTTCAAATTTGTATTTAATTTCCGGTGTCAAAATATTCAAATGATTATTAAATAGTTAAAAAAACTCCTCGAGAGGAGTAAAACAAATTAACTCGAAGCGAAGTTAAAATGGCATTAAAAACAGAACCTACGAAGGTAAAAACATATTTAGATAAACAAAAAAAAAGTTGCCGGTTTTCACCGACAACTTTTCAACAGTTAAATTTTCATGTTTATTTATCATCAACTTCCTCAAAATCAACGTCTGTAACCTCATCATCACCGCTTCCGGCCCCGTCGTTCCCGTTTTCCGGGGCTGCGTTTGGAGGCGTTTGACCTGCCTGAGTATCTTTATACATGTCCTCGCTTGCTTTCTGCCACGCTGCATTAAGTTTCTCCATTGCAACATCGATAGCAGGGATATCCTGACTTTTATGAGCTGTCCTTAAGGCTTCGAGACCGCTTTCGATCTCCGATTTTTTATCGGCGGGAAGTTTGTCGCCGTATTCCTTAAGTTGTTTTTCCGTTTGGAAGACAAGTGCATCGGCAGCATTAAGCTTGTCAATTTTTTCCTTGGCTTTCTTATCGGCATCGGCATTGGCCTCGGCATCGGCTTTCATTTTTTTAATTTCCTCATCGGAAAGGCCCGAAGAAGCCTCGATCCTGATACTTTGCGATTTCCCGGTTGCTTTATCTTTAGCGGAAACATTCAAGATGCCGTTCGAGTCGATATCGAAAGCCACTTCGATTTGAGGGACGCCTCGAGGTGCTGGTGGAAGCCCGTCAAGGTGGAATCGTCCGATACTTTTATTTTGATTTGCCATCGGGCGCTCGCCCTGGAGTACATGTATCTCGACAGATGGTTGGTTATCGGCTGCGGTAGAGAAGGTCTCCGACTTCTTAGTAGGTATTGTTGTATTCGACTCGATCAGTTTTGTCATAACACCACCTAAGGTTTCGATACCCAAAGAGAGAGGTGTTATGTCAAGAAGGAGCACGTCTTTAACCTCACCGGTAAGAACTCCGCCCTGTATGGCTGCACCAATGGCAACAACTTCGTCGGGATTAACACCTTTTGAAGGTTCTTTTCCGAAGAAATCCTTGACAATAGCCTGAATGGCCGGTATGCGCGTCGATCCCCCAACGAGTATTACATCGTCTATATCGCTTGCCGTCATTGAAGCATCCTTGAGGGCTTCTTTACACGGGGCAAGGGTTGCTTGTATCAAATGATCGGCCAATTGTTCGAATTTAGCACGTGTAAGCTTGCGGACCAAGTGTTTTGGCACACCGTCAACGGGCATGATGTATGGCAGGTTGATTTCTGTTTCAGTCGAGCTGGAAAGCTCTATTTTTGCTTTTTCGGCAGCTTCTTTCAAACGCTGGAGCGCCATTGGATCTTGTTTTAAATCAAGCCCTTCATCGGACTTAAATTCGTCGGCAAGCCAGTTTATAACAACCTCATCAAAATCATCGCCGCCAAGGTGGGTGTTGCCGTTAGTTGATTTTACCTCGAAAACGCCATCTCCGAGCTCGAGAATTGAGATATCGAAAGTACCGCCACCAAGGTCGAAAACTGCAACAGTGCGGTCTTCCATCTTTTTATCGAGGCCGTAGGCGAGGGATGCCGCTGTGGGCTCGTTGATAATCCTCTTTACTGTTAAACCTGCTATTTCCCCGGCTTCCTTTGTGGCCTGGCGCTGCGAGTCGTTGAAATATGCAGGAACGGTAATTACTGCTTCAGTTACCGTTTGCCCAAGATAATCCTCGGCGGTTTTCTTCATTTTTTGAAGAACGATGGCCGAGATTTCCTGAGGCGTGTACATCCTGTCATTAATTTTCACGCGAGGCGTGTTGTTGTCACCTTTAACGACATTATAAGGCACGCGGTTGATCTCCTTCGAGACTTCGCCAAAGGAGTTGCCCATAAATCGTTTTATCGAGGAAACGGTATTTATTGGATTTGTAATTGCTTGTCTTTTTGCGGGATCACCTACTTTTCTTTCTCCATTGTCGGTAAAGCCAACTATAGAAGGAGTAGTACGGCGTCCTTCACTGTTTGGAATAACTACCGGCTCGTTACCTTCCATTACGGCAACACATGAGTTTGTAGTTCCTAAGTCGATTCCGATTATTTTTCCCATTTTATCTTTATTTAATTATTTGTATTAATCTTTAACTCTAATTTATGTGATCGGTTTTGTGCTTTTCAAGTATTATGCCACTAAATGAATAATGACAACATGGCAGAAAACTGATAACGGCCTTTGCCGTACGGGAAAAACTATCACGGAAGGGCATCAAATGTGCACGGCTGGGAAATATAGACGGCTTGCGTTTTATTATTGTTTGGGCTGGAACCCCAGGTCAGGATACTCGGAGATCAGTTTCAGCTCAGTCTGGACAGAAAGGCCAACCTCTTTTATAATTGTTCTCCTGGAAGCAAAAATCCCGTAACCGCCTTCGATGTTCGTATAAACGGGCACTTCCGACAAGAGGTTGTCGTTACCTTCGTTTACTTCGATATAAGTATCAAAAACCTGTGATGCGCTGGCGATAACAACATCTACATTGCCAGCCCACCTTTTAACATTCAGAGGTTTGTCCAATTGGTTTTCAAGTGTCGAATAAAACGCATTCCCTAAATAACCTATATACATATCCTCGCCGCCGTCAAGGGTGTTCGATTTACGCATGCCCAGATACCAACCTACTGATCCATAGGTAGTATCGGACGAACCTGCAAGGAGCTCCTTATAGTGAAAAACAAGGCTTGCCTCGTAACGCTTGCCGTTTTTCCCGCTATACCATTCAATATCCTTGTCCGACATGAAATTAATATAGCGATTAGGGTAGCTTATTGTAAAGTCGTTGACCAAGCCGGTTTCGGCTGTTAAATTTTCTTGTTGCTTGTTAATGGTCAGGGTATATTTATAATCTGCGTCGAGTGCTTGTGTAGTATAGTAAACCAGCTGGTTAGGAAAATAAAAAACGCTATCGCCCGGCTTCTTGTTCTTGATCGTGATAGTGTCAAAAACTATGGTCTGCTTTTCAATCCCGTTTTCAATCCCCTTGATCTTAACATCCAATTTATAACTATAATTACTGGAATCAGGATCTTGGGCAAACACAATTGCGTTTCCGGGGCCGGAAAATGCTTTGGTAACCTTCAACCATGTAGTGTCGTCCGACGAATCCAACAATCCGTAAACAACAGTTATATCCTTATAATCGGCATAAATGTCAACATCGTTGCTGCATGATGAGAAAAGTGAGGAAGCAAGTAATATTACGAATATAGGTTTAAAAATTCCCATTGTTGTTTTAATTAAAATTGAAAGGTCAAAATTAGGATTTATTTTCAATATAGTATAGAACAATACTGTTAAAAACCCCATCTGCGACAAAACCACCTTGATTTTAGGTGGTTTTGAGATTTTTTGATCTAAAGCGGGTTTCTATAAGCTCTTTTCTTTTATGAAATCATAAAGCAACCTCACCCCGACCCCGGTGCCCCCGGCAGGTTTGTAGGCATCCCTTTTCGTAAGGAAGGCAGGCCCGGCAATATCCAGGTGGACATAAGGGTAATCGGTAAAATGCTCAAGGAACTTACCGGCTGTAATGGCGCCTGCATCTACGCCGCCAATATTTTTCAGGTCGGCGATTTCCGATTTTATCATTTCCTTATACTCATCCCACAGAGGGAATTCCACAATTCGCTCATGAACCCTGAAGGCCGCCTTTTGAAGCTCCGCGAAGTCCTGTTCGCATTTCGATTGCATGCCTACCATTGCGTTTGGCCCTATTGCCCTTGAGGCGGCGCCTGTCAAGGTGGCAACATCGATAACAAGCCCGGGCTTGAATTTCTTGGCGTAACTAAGTGCGTCGGCCAAGATCATCCTTCCTTCGGCATCGGTATTTAGTACTTCAACGGTAGTGCCGTCATGCATTGTAATTATGTCGCCGGGCGTATAGGCATTTCCGTCAGGACGGTTGTCAGTGGCCGGAATCAAGACAACTACATAAACGGGAATCTTGGCTTTGGCTATGGCATAAATTGCTCCGGCCACGGCCGCACCGCCACCCATATCGCATTTCATGGTATCCATAAAATTTGACGGTTTCAAGCTAAGCCCACCGGTATCGTAAACAACACCTTTGCCTACAAAAACATAGGGGTCTTTATTTATTGCGCCCTCAGGTTTCCATTCCAGCACCGAAAAAGTGGGCGGGTCGATACTGCCCCTGTTAACTGCGAGCAGGCCGCCCATCTTAAGGCTTTCGATTTTCTTTTTGTTAAAAACCTCGACCTTGAACCCGGCTTCCTTCCCCAAGGATTTAAATTCTTCTGAAAACTGCACAGCCGTTAGGTATTGAACCGGCTCGTTCACCATGTCCCTGGCAATATATACCGCCTCGACGATTATCCTCAGTTCCTCGATGTCGTCTTCCGTTGCATCGTTGCAGTATATATCAAGCTGCTCGAAACAGGATTCCGCTTTTTCGCTGTCCGTCTTGTATTTTGCGAATTTGTAATTTGCCAGCAACAGCCCCTGCGAAAGGCTGAACACATCGTCCTTCACTCCGCCGGCTGTTTGCAGCACAACTCTTTCTATTTTATTTTTAACAATCAGCAACTGGGTTTCAGCCCCAAGCTTGCGGAGGTTTTCGGCTCGCTCCACCTTAGTGCCCTGCCCGTCGCAAAAAACAATGAACAGGTGGTTTTTAAACCTGTTTATCTCAACGACGCCGGATTTCGACCGGTGCATTTTTTTTACCCATTTGATTTCATCATCACTTAAACCAAGCTTGTTTAAGTCGTTATTGGCTTTTATTAAAAAAACCGTATCGGCGGCAGTTGGTTTGCGCAGCGCCTTGCGAATAATTGTATCCATTAAAGTTTTATTTAATTGGGAACAGCATTAATAGTTCGATCTGCAAATTGAATCTACCTGTTCCGAAAGCAGTTCAAAAACCTTGTGGGCGTTCATCTCTGCTTTAACTGAAATATATTTATCTTGTTTTTTATAAAAATCCAAGACCGGCATGGTCTTGTCGTTATATTGTTCGAGCCTGTTGACGATAAGTTCCGCACTCTCGTCATAGGGCCGTTTTCGGTCAGTTCTCGATCGTGCCGACAACCTCTTGACGGCTTCGAGGGTTGACACTTTCATGTCGATAACACCCGACACTTTCATTCCTTCCCTGCGGAGCAGTCCGTCAAGAATATATGCCTGTACAATAGTCCTCGGGAAACCCTTGAATATAAATCCGTTGGCATGAGGGTTCTTCTTGATCTGTGTCTCGATGAGCTTAATCGGTATCTCGTCCGGGACAATCTCACCTTTGTCCATATAAGGTTTGGCGATTTTTCCTATTTCCGTATTATCGGCAACTTCCTTTCTCAGCAGTTTGCCTGTTGAAATATAAATAAGGTCGTGCTTATCGGCAAGAAGCCTTCCTTGAGTGCCCTTGCCCGAGCCCGGACGACCCAATAAAACAATATTGGAATAGGCTTTCTTCCGGTTTTTCTCAACCACATCAACTATATTACCGAATATATCATCTATTTCGCCAACCCCGTTAATGGGAAAATATTTATGTTTTTTGTCGTAAAAATCGGCAACGGGTTTTGTCTTGTCGTTGTACTCCTGCAATCTCACCTTGATCACTTCCAAGGTATCGTCGGACCGGCCCGAGGTTTTAGCCCTTAGGATCAAGCGGTCTATGAGCTCTTTGTCAGGCACTTCCAAACTTATCATGCAGTCGAGCTTGCTGTTAAGCTTAAGCAATAAGCCTTCCAATATATAGGCCTGGACGGTAGTCCTCGGGAAACCGTCAAAAAGAATTCCTTTCGACTCGGTATCGGTTTTGATCTTCTTTTCGATTATCCTCACGATCAACTCATCGGATACCAGCCCGCCTGTTTCGATAACCGACTTGGCCTCCATTCCCAGCTCGGATCCTTCTGCGATCTCGGAACGGAGCATGTCCCCGGTGGAAATGTAAGTTAGATTGTATTTATGCAGTAGTTTTTCGGATTGAGTGCCCTTGCCAGCGCCGGGAGGGCCAAATAACGCAATATTTAACATAGAATTTGTTTTTAATAGATTAGAAATTTAACCGGCTTTATTCTTCAATTATATAAATATCTTTTAAATTCCGTCCCTGTCTGTTATAATCAAGTCCGTAACCAATAATAAATTCATTGCCAATATCAAAACCTTTATAATGAATCTCATAGTCGCGCTTAAAAGCAGCGGGCTTAAACATCAGTGTCGCAACCCTGACCTCATGTGCGCCCCTGTCCTTCAATTGTTCCAATACCCTTTCCATGGTAAGCCCCGAATCGATAATATCCTCTAATACAACGATGGTCTTCCCGTAAATGTCTTCATCGAAACCTATCAGCTGACGAACGTTTTGCGTCGATTCGGTGCCTGAGTAGGATGCGAGCTTCACGAAAGAAATCTCACAGTTCAAGGTGATATGTTTGAGCAGGTCGGCGGCAAACATAAACGACCCGTTCAAGACCGATAAAAACAAAGGCTTCTGACCTTCAAGGTCTTTGTTGATCTCCCAGGCTATTCTTTTAACCTCTTCCTCAATCTTCTCAAACGGTATAAAAGGCCTGAAAAATTTATCGTGAACCTGAATTACATTCATAATTATCAATTATTTAACAAAAGTTTACAAAGATATAATTTAGCCTGAAAAGAAATCTATTTCAGGGTATTTTTTTTGTTTTAAAAAATATTTGGGGAATTTAACAATCATGTATCGCAAATAAAATAAGACTACAATAAAACTTATTGCTAGTTTTTGTAGATTTGAAGTTTAAACAATAATAATAATTAGTGATGAAAAAAGTAATTTATACACCCAATGCCCCTGCGCCAATAGGGCCTTATAGTCAAGCAATTGAACAAAACGGCATGCTCTTCGTTTCTGGCCAGATACCCGTTGACCCGGTTACCGGAAATGTTGTTTCGGGAGGTATCGCACAGCAAACCGACCAGGTTTTAAAGAACATACAGGCAATTGTTACCGCTGCCGGCTATGGCGCCGATTTGTCGAAAATCATAAAATGCACTATTTACTTGAGCGATATGTCCAATTTTGGCGGGATGAACGATGTTTACGCCACTTATTTCCCGACAGATCCGCCTGCTCGTGCTGCTTTTGCCGTAAAAGATCTGCCTTTGGGAGTGATGGTGGAAATAGAAGCCGTTGCGATGATATAGAAGCCAAGACAAATTCTACTTTTTAATGTATAACACTTTGGCATCCAACATTAAGCCGAAAGCCAGTTGCCGATCATCTCTTTTCCGAAATCGGTCATTATAGACTCCGGGTGGAACATCAACCCTTTGATGTCCAGGCTTCTATGTCTTACAGCCATAGGCATGCCGTTTTCATCTTTTAGCAGGATGCCCAATTCGGCGGGCATATCTGTTTCATAAATAATCCACGAATGATAGTGGCCTATAGCAAAGCGGCCCGGCAGGCCCGTGAAAATTTTATCGTTCACGATAATTTCCCCGTGATTTTTTATCCCGTGCATGGGCTCGTCCATTTTGCTAAGCCGGGCCCCAAACATTTTGCCTATAGCCTCGTAGCCCAGGCAAATTCCAAGGATCGGCTTGCTCTTATATACTTTTAACAGAAACTCCATAAGCTCACCGGCTTCGGCCGCTGTGCCTGGCCCCGGGGATATCAAAACCTTTTGGAAAACATTTGGGTCAATGTTCAACAGCTTGTCGTTTTTTACTATCATATAATCGAAAAGCCCGCATTGCTCAACCAGCTGAACAACATTGTAAGTGAAGGAATCGTAATTATCGATGATGAGAAGCCTCAAAACTATATTTTTCTACAAAAGTAAAAAAACCCCTGTCTAAAATCTAAAAACTGTAACTAAGGCCGAACAAAGGGCTCAGGAGCATATAATCCCAAACCAAGACCTTTGCGCCAACTTCAAAACCAAAGTGCCGGAACTGAAAACCAATACCGGTCCCCAGGTTCAGTTCACCCCTTAAATTACCATCGTCAACAACCAGGTCGGCACCACCTTGTGCAAAGAAATCCAAACTTTTAATATTCATATATCTGCGATAAGCGATTCCAGTTTTGACAACAGTGAGCGTATTGCGAAAACCAAAATAACTAAACTTGGCAAAAAGCATATTGTCGTTGCTTAAAAAATATCCATATCTTACACCAAGGGTGGACGTCACGAAACCCTGGCCAAAACCGAAAGATAAATCTTGCAAGGCTAACTGGCTGCTCCCCTTTTTCAGGTAATTATTCGTAAAAGGATTTTCCCCCGATATGGATGAACGAGTATCTGTCTGTGAGAAGAGGTTGTTACCAACTGCACCTAAGATGAGCAATAAGGTTAATAAATAAAATTGTTTCATGATGTTTTACGTTTTTTGTTGATAATTGATGTTTTCACCGACAAAATTATCTTTTAATAAAAACAAATCCTATTATTTTAAGTTTTTTCGATCAATAATTATATTTTTGTTATCATTTCAAGAAAATACCAAAGCCGAATATGCCAAATAAATCAGACCATATAATATCCAGTTTGAATGCTTTAGGCAAAGAGAAAGTCCCTTTTCTCTTCGTCTTCGACTTTCTATGTGAGAAACCCATAATTATAAAGTTAAAAGAAATTGATAATAAAGCGGTTATGTATTCGGTAAATGGAATAACGAATGCTCAGAGCTATGATTTCGGGAACAGGCCGCTTAGTTTTGATGTTGAAGTCGTTGGGAAAAGCCGATACCGAAAAGCTTTCGATATAGTGCAGCGACATATTCGCCATGGCGACTCTTTTTTGTTGAACCTGACGTTTCCCAGCCCAATCGAATCGAATTTTGGCTTAAAGGATATTTTTTATGCAAGCAAGGCCAAATATAAACTTTGGGTAAAGGATGGTTTCGTTGTTTTTTCGCCCGAGATATTCGTAAGGACAAAAAACAACATTATCAGCTCTTTTCCAATGAAAGGCACTATTGACGCCGATGTTCCAGAAGCAGAAGAAAAATTGCTGTCGAGCGAAAAAGAGCTGGCCGAGCATTATACCATAGTGGACCTGATAAGGAACGACCTAAGCATAGTTTCAAAGAATGTGAGGGTAGAAAGGTTCAGGTATTTAGAGAAAATAAAAACCAACCGTGGCAACTTGCTGCAAATGAGCTCTAAAGTCAGCGGCGACTTGACTGTGGGATGGCAGGAAAACTTAGGGGGGATTTTGATGAGATTGTTGCCGGCCGGATCAATTTCAGGGGCGCCTAAAAAGAAAACCATCGAGATAATCAAGAAAACCGAAAAATATGACCGGGGATATTATACCGGTGTTTTTGGCATTTTCGACGGGGAAAATATCGATAGCGGGGTAATGATACGCTTCGTGGAAAAAACAGATAGCGGGTTAATATACAAAAGCGGCGGCGGAATCACTGCAAGGAGCGATCCTGAAGAGGAATATGACGAGTTGCTGCAAAAGGTCTATGTTCCTTTATAAAACCCGCCCAAACGACAAAAAGCATGAAATTATTGGAGACCATAAAGTTCGAGAATGGACATTTTGCCAATCTAGACCTACATTCCGAAAGGATGAACAATGCCAGGAAACAGCTCTTCGAGGCTGAAGGGAAAATAGATTTATCTTCGGCCCTAAGCCATTTGGGGTCCTCTGCCGCCTTTAGTAATCCCGTTTATAAATGCAGGATACTGTACGGGCTCCAAATTGAGAAGCTCGAGATGCTGCCCTACACTTTTCCAACTATCGAATCGCTAAGAATAATCTCCTGCGACCAAGTGGAATACGGCTTTAAATATGCCGACAGGCATGAACTGGACAAACTCTTCGCCAGGCGAAAAAACTGCGACGATATTTTAATCGTAAAAGACAACTTGATAACCGACAGCAGTTTTTGCAATGTGCTTTTTTACAACGGGAAAAAGTGGCTTACGCCCGAAAAACCACTGTTAAAAGGAGTCCAGCGCCAGTATTTGCTCGATAATGAGCTAGTTGAAACAGCCAACATAAGTGTTTACGACCTGCATAACTTTGAAAAGTTACGCCTTGTGAATGCTATGATCTCTTTCGAGGCCGCAGCGGATATTGCTGTTGATTCCGTTTTTTGAATTAATCGCCCTTAAATTTCAAGAAGGTTTTTTTCATAAATTTGACCCCTTCATTAAAAACCGATTATCATGAAAATAAGAAATTCGATATTAATTGTTTGCCTGATTGTTTTAAGCAAAAGCATCCTTATTGCCGGTGAAGGCATGTGGATACCTATGCTGCTGCAAAGTTTGAACGAAAAAGAAATGCAGGATATGGGCATGAAGTTTACTGCCGATGATATTTATTCGATCAATCACTCGAGCATGAAAGATGCAATATTGCTGTTTGGCAGGGGGTGCACTTCAGAGATAATCTCCGATGAAGGATTATTGCTCACAAACCACCATTGCGGTTTTGGTGCCATACAAAAACACAGTAGTGTTGAACACGATTATCTAACCGACGGCTTTTGGGCTATGAGCCGTGAGGAGGAACTTGTTAACCCCGGCCTGACAGCCACCCTCATGCTTGAAATGCGCGATATTTCAAAAGAAGTAAATAATGGTGTACGAGCCGATATGACGGAGAATGAACGCAATGCGATGATATCCGACAATATAAAAACACTAGTTGAAGGATTCGAAAAACAATCGGAATACAAAGCCAAAATAGTTCCTTTTTATAAAGGCAACCAATATTATATGATAATTACGGAGACTTTCAAAGACATCCGCCTTGTAGGGGCGCCACCGTCCAACATTGGGAAATTCGGCGGTGATACCGACAACTGGATGTGGCCCCGTCATACCGGCGATTTCTCATTGTTCAGGATTTACGTCGGGAAAGATGGCAAACCAGCAGAATATTCCGAGGACAACATTCCTTATACACCAAAATATCATTTTCCCATTTCGCTGCAAGGTACTGATTTAGGAGATTTTACGATGGTGTTCGGCTATCCGGCACGTACTAACGAATACTTGCCTTCCTATGCTCTCGAACTGATAACGGAAATAGGAAATCCCCAGAAAATAAAGCTTAGGGAAACACGACTTGACATTTTCCGGAAGTATTCGGAAAAAGATCCTGAAGTAAGAATTCAGTATGCCACAAAACATGCCAGGGTAGCCAATTACTGGAAGAAGATGATCGGGGAAAGCAGCGGCGTGAAACGCATGCATGCTATTGAGGATAAACGTGAATACGAAAAACAATTCGTGCAATGGGTAAACTCTTCCGACTATACAAAAAACGAATACTCAGGCATGATTTCAGGATTCGAGAATTATTATTCCCAGTTAAAACCACTTAGCCTGGCCCGCGATTATTTTTCGGAAGCAGTTATGGGAATGGAGATTGTTTCTTTCTCTTTTCAATACAAAAACCTTGTAAATTTGAGTCGGGTGAAAAACCCCGATAAGGAAAAAATTGCTAATGAAATTGAGAAACTGAAAAAGCGGAATACAACTTTTTTCAAAGATTATTATAAACCCATCGACAAAGAAGTAGTGGCTCAAATGCTAAAATATTACGACCAGAATATTGAAGGGGATTTTAAACCGGAATTTTTTGCCGTCATTCACAAAAAGTATAAAAGTGATTATTCCGCCTATACCGACATGATATTCAAGAAATCGATTTTCGATGATGAAGCCGCGTTAAACAATCTTTTAAACAATTATAAACCAAAAGATTACAAAGTAATATTAAAAGATCCTGCCTTTCATGTCTCTGACGAGTTTTATGATATTTATATGTCGAAAATAAAAACACCCTATTTCAATATAAGCAAGAACATAGACAGTTTGCAGCGCAAATTCATGAAGGCCCAAATGGAAATGAATCCCGGTAAAAGATTTTACCCTGACGCTAATTTCACACTAAGGGTAAGTTACGGAAAAGTTGATGGTTATAAACCGAGGGATGCCGTAAATTTCAGGCATTTCACTACGCTTGAGGGCATTATGGACAAAGAAAACCCCGATATTTATGATTATGTGGTTGAAGACCGCCTAAAGGAACTTTATATGCAAAAAGATTACGGCAAATATGCCGATAAAGATGGGAGCCTGCATATATCGTTTATTGCCAGCAACCATACTACCGGTGGAAACTCCGGTAGCCCCGTTATCGATGCAAACGGCAATTTAATCGGTGTCAACTTCGACCGTGCCTGGGAAGGGACCATGAGCGACCTTGCCTACGACCCTGACGTTTGCCGTAACATATCGCTGGATATCAGGTATTTCCTGTTTGTTGTTGATAAGTTTGCCGGTGCGGGATATCTCGTTGATGAAATGGATCTGGTACAATAATTATCTTAAAACGGCTGAATGTAAAAGCCCATTCCAATCCAAGAAATGGCTCTTCCGGCATAAACGGAATATGGCAGAGGTCCGTTGAAATATGTCAACAGGATTTCAAAAGGATGCCTTTCGGCCTTGCCAAAAATAAAGCCGCTGCCGATATTTACCGCAGGACGAAAATCATAGTCTTGTCTTGTATCCGCATAAAAACCAAGAAAGAAACTTATCGTTTCGGCTTTGTTTACAGCAGTAACAAAATCTGTTGTTGCAGTAAGAACAAAAGGCTTCCGGGGCTGGGAGGCCCTAAGAATTGATCCCGCCCCCATGCCGAACGACCATTTTTTAATATGAAAGACCGCTGTAAAATCCAGTTGTTCGTAATTGTTGTTGTTCCTGTAATATCCCGTTATATTATTGCGAATTATATAATCATCGCCCATATGGGCTGAAAGATGATAAACCCTCAACCTCAACAGCCAATTGTTTCGTTTCCAGGTCAGTGGCATGCCTATGAGAAAGTCGGTGCTAACAATGTTCCTTTGAAATTCCCCTGTGCGGTCTGTCCACTCAAACTGTGTAAAAGCAGCCCCTTCAAAGCCCAGGTCAAAACTTCTGTTTTCGCCTTTGGGCCATGCAAATATCGAACGTTGGAAACCGAATGCAAAGCCGGCAATATAGTAATCTGCCTGAGCACCTGAATTATACGCAATGGCCATTTGCCCATAACCCTGACTTGCCAAAGGATCCAAAATTTGTGTTTCCCAAAGGTTCTGTTCAGGTAAAAAATCCATCTTCTGTCCCAGAACGGAATTCGAAATCAAGCAAAACAATATTGTCCAGCAATAAATTTTCTTCATACGGTTATGATAAAATGCTAAATAAGCAATAAATGAAATTAAGGTATTGTTTGTCTGAAAAATATTATCAACAGGTTTATGGGGACTTATAAAACTTAATTGATTATATTTGGGGAATAAAAATAATAGTATGAAATTAATTGTTAAGATCTTGCTCGGGATATTCACCTTGCTTCTTTTAGTATTTGTTGCTGCCTACTCTTGGATAAAAGGTACTGCTCCCACCTACGAAGGACAAAAAACTTTTAAATCGCTTTCGCAGGCTGTAGAAATTTATTACGACGACTTTGGGGTGCCTCATATTTATGCGGAAAATGCCGAAGATGGATATTTCGCCCTGGGATATGCCCATGCACAGGAACGCCTTTTCCAGATGGTGATGATAAGGCGGGCCACCAGCGGGCGACTTTCTGAGATATTGGGAAAAGATCTTATAAAAACAGATGAAGTAATGTTGAGCTTGGGCATAGGACAGGCGGCTGAGAAAAGCAGCGACCTTGCATTCGAAGATTCGCAAAAGACAATAAACAAACAAGCCCAGGCCTATCTTGACGGAATCAATGCCTTCATCGACGAAGATAACCTACCCATTGAGTTTAAGCTCATCGGTTTTAAACCCGAGCACTTTAAACCTGTTGATATTTATAAGGCCATAGGTTATATGTCGCTGTCGTTCACCTCTGCATTATCGCTGGAGCCCATGATGAGCAATATTTATAATACGCTGGGCGAAGAGTATTTAGTCGATTTCCTACAAGATTCTGCTTCTAACTCAAATCTTTATGATAATGAAGATAGCGAAATTATGTCAAGCATCATAAAACCCCTCGATTTGCAAGAAATTTTGCCAATTCCAATTTGGGAAGGCTCCAACAACTGGGTGATGGGCAAGGACAGGTCGGAGAGCCGGAAGGTCTTGCTTGCCAACGACACACATATAAAATACTCGCAACCGGCAGTCTGGTTTGAAGCCAACCTCAATTATCCGGGTTTTGAGATGTCCGGATATTATCTGGCAGGAGTTCCTTTTGCCATTATCGGGCACAACAGCAATCTAGGCTGGGGAATTACGATTTTTCCTTTCGACAACATGGATCTTTATCGGGAGAGAACAAATCCCGAAAACCCTGATCAGTACTGGCATAATGGAAGATGGCATGATTTCGCGGTCAAATCCTTCGACATAAAAGTAAAAGGTGCCGAAGATGTTGATTTTAAAATAAGATACAGCATTCATGGCCCTGAGATGAACCCGGTTTACGAAAGCATGAGCACTCTGGAAAGCAATCCCGTTTGTTTATGGTGGTCCTTGCACGATATTAAGACCACTTCGCTGGAGGCATTATACGAAATAAATAAAGCAAAGGATTTTGATGAATTTCAGCAAGCAATGCATCTAATTGATATTGTAGGACTTAACGTTGTTTACGGCGATACGGATGATAACATTGCTTTATGGGCTAGCGGCAAAATCCCCATTCGGGATGCCTCGGTCAACTCTAAATTAATCCTCGACGGGGCCGATTCCACCAAAGATTTCAAGGCTTACTACTCCTTCGACAAAAATCCAGCGATAATCAATCCCGAAGATGGTTTTATTTGCACTTCCAATGACGCCCCTATAAGAGTTGACGGAATTGAATATCCGGGCTATTATTATCCGGGTTACCGAGCAAACAGGATTAAGCAACTGGCAAACAGTCGTAATAAATGGAGCTTGGAAAGCATGAAAACCATTCAAAACGACGTAAAATCCGAACGAGACCTTAAATTGAGAAATTTGATCCTAAAAGTCTCGAACACCAAGCTGCTTTCGAGCGAAGGCGCGACTTATGCCAAAGCTATTAATTATTTTTACGAATGGAATGGTGAGTATCAGGTAAATAGTGTGGGAGCCAGTATATTTACAAGTAGTATCTATAATATCCTAAAGCTGGCAATGCTGGATGAGCTTGGCGAAAAACAATTTGCCGATGTCATGAACTCCATGCCCGTCCGCTCATCCATCGAACGTTTGTTCCTAAACCGGAATTCACCCTGGTGGGATAATATAAATACTAAGGATATTGTTGAAACAAGAAATGAGATATTGGCCGCCGGCTTTAAGAACGCTCTTTTTGAACTACAGAAATATCTGGGAGATGATTTTAATTCATGGCAATGGGGGAAACTGCACACTTTAACTCATGTTCACCCAATTGGAAGAAAAGAGCCTTTTGACATGATTTTTAACGTTGGCCCTTTTGCTGACCGCGGAGGAAACGAAGTTGTTTTAAAAGAGGCATTTAAATACAACGGCCATGGCCCGTATAAAGTGTTTTCAGGCCCGGCTATGCGCATGCTGGTTGATTTCGCAAATCCTGCGACCTCGTTCTCGATTCTCCCGACAGGGCAATCGGGCAATTTCGTAAGCCCCCACTACAAAGACCAGGCAAGGATGTTCATAAACGGTAAGTACCGCACTCTCGAACTCGACAAGGAAAAAGTAAAAAGCGGGAGCTTGCTCGAGCTTATCCCATAATATTGTAAGTGCTGATGCTTTTTAAGGCTAGAGCACATAACAACATTATTAGTTAAGTACAAAAAGGCTTCGCTTTTAGTACTTTGTCCAGGATGCTTATTTATACTGTTAATAAATTCACAAATTAGGGGGCGTATATCTCAAATTAGAGTATTTTTGCAAATTATTTTTTTGAACATATAATATTATGAAGGAAGAAAAACTTTTTCAGGAGTTCAAGCCCGTTAGTACGGATGAATGGAAGAAAAAGATAATCAAGGACCTGAAAGGTGCCGACTACGACAAGAAACTGGTTTGGCATACTGATAGCGGCTTTGATCTGCAACCGTTTTATCGTGCCGAAGACCTGGAAAACTTAACATATTTGGAAAGTTTCCCGGGCAACTTTCCCTATACGAGAGGCAACGAACAAAAATCAAATAACTGGAAGGTTAATCAGTTAATTGATGTTAAAGACATTGCTGAAGGCAATAAACGGGCTGTGGAAATCAGGGCGAAAGGCGTTGATTCGCTGGCCTTTACATTCAAAAGCGATTATAAACCAACGGAAAGCGACATTGACAGCTTACTCGATAATATCAGGATCGACGAGGTGGAAGTTAATTTCAGAACCGATTTTCCTGAGAAGATGATAAAGATACTCGAAAATATTGCCAGAAAGGATAATCGCGATCTTGAGAAAATACGAGGAAGCGTTTATTGCGATCCTTTGTCGGAATACAGTACTGGCCAAAAAAAAGATTTCGATGCCGAAAGAGAGTTTCTTGATGTTGCCAATAACTTCAGAAAAGCAAAAAACCTATGTAATTTTCATTGCTTAACTGTTGACGGCAGCATTTTCCACAATTCGGGAGCAAGCACCGTCAGTGAAATTGCGTTCACACTATCTATGGCAGTTGAATATCTCAACAGGCTTACCGACAGCAAATTAGATGTCGACATGATAAGTAGGCACATCCGTTTCAACTTGGCTGCCGGGCCTTCATATTTTGTCGAGATCGCCAAGTTGAGGGCCGTGCGGTTTTTATGGGCTAAAATCATGAAAGAATACGGTATCAACAACAGCAGCTCAGCCAGGATGTGTGTTCATTCCGTTAGTTCGTCAATCAACAAAACAATTTACGACCCCTATGTCAACATGCTCAGAACAACTACCGAAACCATGTCGGCAGCATTGGGAGGAGCCGATTCCATTACTGTTCTTCCGTTCGATTTTACAATGGAAAAAACCTCTGAACTTGGTCAAAGGATAGCACGCAACCAGCAATTATTACTCAAGGGCGAATCGCATTTCGATAAGGTTAACGACCCTGC
>JAADIS010000063.1 GCA_013151215.1 Chlorobiota bacterium
TCAATATATCTTGAGACACTACCTGACAAGATGGTATAATAAGGATAAGGATCCCCCTCTTTTATCTCACTGTTTTGCTGTCCATATTTAATGATGTCCATAACTAATATGAACCCCTCACTTGAACAGATACTGGTCTTCTCATTAAAAATGTCCTGTGGACGGGCAAACAGAAGATATTCGACCAAAACCGGATCATTCTTGGTCCACTCAAACATCATTTTGATAAAAGTATAAACCCTCTCTTTTGCAGTGGTACAAATTAATATTTTACTTTGGAAATTTTCTTCGAGTAGCTGTACAGAATAATCGTGTATCTCCTTGGCAAGGCTTTCTTTTCCTTTAAAATAGTGATAAACAGCACCAATACTTACCTTCGCAGTTTTAACAATATCGGGCATGTTTGTATTGTAATAACCTTTTTTAACAAACAAGCCGCGCGCTGCATCTATTATCTTATTTTTTAATTCAGGATTGTGTTCCTGCGTATTTGACTTGTTCATTATTATCTACCGAATGAATGTTCGGATGCAAACATAAAGAAAGATTTTTTAATACACAATGTTATTGTGATATTTGTAACAAAAAAGTCGTTTTAATACCTAATTTATTTTGGTTATTAATTGGTATGTGTTGGCATTGTGAAAGTTAAACAGTATTTTTGACATGGTATTATTGCCTTTCGTGGTTTATAATGAAGTAAAATATAAGAAATTAGAGGAGATAATCAGCGTTTCTTTATTAATCTGGCTGTTAAATAATATGATTTTAGGCAGCCGCATACTTTATTGATTTAT
Organism: Chlorobiota bacterium; assembly: GCA_013151215.1. Classification (GTDB taxonomy): domain Bacteria; phylum Bacteroidota; class Bacteroidia; order Bacteroidales; family F082; genus BM524. The sequence goes on from JAADIS010000063.1 coordinate 798, forward strand.
GATGGAAAAAGCGAGCAACCCTCTTTGGGTTTTTCGGTAAATATTTCATGTGGGATTTTACATTTGACTTCATTTGTTTATGATTCTTAGGTGTTGTCTTTAATCCTATTCCACTTTTCATGTCGTTATTTAAATAGGGCTTGCTGAAAAAGTCCGTAGTGCATCATATACGAAGCCGCAAGGTGAAGGTGTATAATAATACTGCGAGCCGCCGCAATGAAGTAGATGATGTACTACGGGCTAGCAAACAAGATTTTTAGAAAAAATGCAGGCTTTTTTAATAAATCCTTGAAAAAAGTTTGCATCCGTAACTAACAAAAATCGTGTAACAATATATACCTCACGTTGTTAGGCGTTTTTCAGCAGACCCTATTTCAGGACAAGTCACCTTATTCCTCTATACCCTTTCCCAAAAACCTTATTCCCTCTCCCCCTCACCCCAACTCTCCAAATTCTTTCTTTACATTTCCAGCTCCTCAAACTTCCTCCCAAAGTTTCAGGCTTCATTCCGGAATAAGCAAAATATTTTACTTTTACATTTCATTTCAATATATGGAGATTACAATTGATAATAATGCGGGTTTTTGTTTTGGCGTGAGCAATTCTATCGAAATTGCAGAAGCAGCAGCCTTAAAAAAACCTGGTGTAAAATGCCTGGGTCAAATAGTTCATAATGAGGAAGAAATAAGACGATTGGAAAAACTTGGCGTTGAATTTATCGATTATGAGCAGTTCAAAAGCACCAAAAATGAAACGGTTTTGATAAGGGCGCACGGTGAGCCTCCCGAAACCTATGCGGTCGCTAAAACCAACAATATCGCTTTGATAGACACAACCTGCTCCATCGTTTCAAAACTACAGCGAAATATTTATTGTTCCTGGGAGGAGTTGTCCGAGAAAAACGGACAGCTAGTGATTTTTGGTTCCAAGGATCATCCGGAGGTTAAAGGCTTGAATGGTCAAACCGGACAAAAAGCAATGGTGATCGATGATGTGAATGATATCGATAAATTGGACTTCACAAAACCCATTCATCTGTTCACACAAACCACAAAAAACCTTTCAGATTTCAATAATCTTGTGAATAAGATAAAGTCTCGGTCCAAAGAGGGTAATATCAAGATAAACAACAAGATATGCGCCCATGTCTCAAACAGGGAAGAGTCGATAATTAATATTGCTCAAACTAATGATGTTGTTATCTTTGTTGCAGGTAAAGATAGCTCCAACGGGAAAATGCTTTTCGAAGTTTGCAAAAGGCATAATGAGCGTTCGTTTTTTATTAGTTCCGCAAAGGAATTAAATATGAATCATTTCGTTAATGCCTCTCGAATTGGCATTAGTGGTAGCACCTCCACACCAAAGTGGCTGATGGAGGAAGTTGGGGCGAAGATCATGGAATTATGCGCTTAAATATTTGGATCTCGTGTATTTAAAAAAAATAAAACTGTCTAACTTTAAAAATTGCACTTCGGCTGAGCTTGCTTTTAGTGAGAAAGTTAATTGTTTTATTGGTGATAACGGTGCAGGCAAAACAAACGTCCTCGACGCTATTTATTATCTTTCGTTTTGTAAAAGTTACTTCAATTCAATTGATAATCAGAATATTAAACATGAGGAGGATTTCTTTGCCATTCATGGTGAATATTTTAACGACAGCGAGACCAACGACCTTATAAGCTGCGTTCAGAAAAGGGGAAAGAAAAAATCTTTCAAAAAAAACAAAAAGGAATATGACCGCCTGGCCGACCATATAGGTTTGATACCCTTGGTAATGATCTCACCTTACGACCGCGATCTTATCAATGATGGGTCCGAACTCCGGAGAAAATATATCGATGGTGTAATCTCACAGTTCGATCATGTTTACCTGAAAACACTTTTGTCGTATAATAAGACACTATTGCAACGAAACACTCTTTTGAAACAATTTGCGGAGGGCAGGTATTTCGATGAGGCTTCATTGCAAATATGGAATGAGAAGCTTTGTGACTTGGGATCTTTGATTTTTGATAAAAGAAAAGAATTCTTAGCCGAGTTCAATCCTCTTTTCGAGCATTTCTATCAGTATCTCTCAAAGGGAAAGGAAAAAGTTGGCATCAACTATGACTCTCAGTTGTTAGAAAAGTCTATGTCCGTATTGCTAAGCGATTTTATTGAAAAGGATAGAATGCTGCGATATACGACCCAAGGTGTGCATAAAGACGATTTGGTGTTGAATATCAATGACTTCCCCATAAAGAAGTTTGGGTCACAAGGTCAGCAGAAATCGTTTGTTATAGCTATAAAGCTAGCGCAATTTGAATTTATGCGAAAGAAAAAAGGCTTTAAACCAATATTGTTGTTCGACGATATTTTCGATAAGCTTGACGATAAGCGGGTTCAGCAAATAATACATCTCGTAAATGAGAATAACTTCGGCCAGGTATTCGTTACCGATACCCAGAAACAAAGGGTTGAGAAACTCTTTGAGGAGACAGGTATAGATCATGAGATATTTTCGGTAAGCAACGGGATAATAATAAAATAAATGGTTCAACGAGAAAACACATACGATTTGAAGGACTTGCTGCAGAAGCTTATAAAGGCATACCGCTGGGGTGGCAAAATGGACGAGATGAAAGTAAGGGACTCATGGGGGATAGTGGTTGGCCAAATGATCGAGAGGCATACCGAATCGGTGGTTTTAAGAAACAAGATTCTCTATGTAAAACTCGACTCTCCTGCATTGCGCAACGAACTTATGATGGCCAGGTCCAAGATCGCCAAGTCCATAAACAAGGAAGTTGGCAAGAATGCCCTTGATGATATAGTGTTTCGCTAGATTTTTTTTGGTAGTAGGGCAATTTATTTAATTTTGCTGTAAATGCACCTCTAATAAAGTAAATGTTAAAAGCATTATACATAAGTAATTACGCTCTGATTAAAAAATTGGGGATTGAGTTTGGAAGTGGTTTCTCTGCCATAACAGGCGAAACCGGTGCCGGCAAATCTATCCTGCTTGGCGCTTTGGCACTGATACTTGGAAAACGCGCCGATACTTCAACGCTTTTCGATAGTGGTAAAAAATGTGTTGTTGAGGGGGTCTTTGATGTTTCGGACCTTGGTTTGTCGAATTTTTTTGATGCCAACGATTTGGACTTTGATGATTCCACTATATTGCGAAGGGAGATTCTGCCCAGTGGCAAATCGAGGGCCTTTATAAACGATACACCGGTTAACTTAAATGTAATTAAGGAGTTAGGGAGTTTTCTGGTTGATGTTCATTCACAATACGAAACGCTTAAACTTGGCGATTCTATATTTCAGCTGGAAGTTATCGATAGGTTTGGGACCAAGGTCAAGCTAGTTGATGAATATCATGATAAATTTGTAAAATACCGGTCTGATTTAAAATTGCTCGAAAAACTGAAAGAGCAAAATGACAAAGCCGGACGCGACGAGGATTATTACAGTTTTCAGTTAAACGAACTGGACAGCATTAATTTGAATGAAGAGGAATTTGATGACTTGGTGGAGAAAGAGAAATACCTTTCGCATGCAGGGGAAGTTAAGCAAATTGCCGAAAAATCAGTTCAGCTTATGGCTGAAAGCGATGAATCCGTTCTTGATAAAATATCAGAAATTTATGAGGATTTTGCTCGGATATCAGATTTTCACAAGCAGTTCAGGGAAATCCGTGACAGGTTGAAATCGCAAGTCATTGAATTGAAGGATGTAGTAAGCGAAATAGAGGGTTTTGTTCTCGACACCGGCGATGAGTCAGCCAACTTGCAGCAAATCAATGATATATTGAATAATATTTATAGCCTTCAGCAAAAGCACAATGTAAACTCGGTATCAGAGCTTATAGCCTTGCGAGAGGAGTTTCGCGACAGGCTCGGCAACATCTCCGTCCTTGGCGATAAGATCGAGGTTTTGGAAAAAGAATTAAACCTCGACTTGGAAGCTTTAAATGGTTTGGCAGAAAAGTTGAGCGAAACACGCAGGAAAAGTGCCGCCGCTTTTGCGAATTCCTTGCGGAAACAACTCGCTAAACTTGGCATGCCCGATGCCGATTTTACGGTTAATTTTACGAAGTTGACAGATCTTAATGCCAAAGGTTTCGATAAGATCGACTTCCTTTTTAGTGCCAACCGCGGGAGCGCGAAGGCTGAAATTAGTAAAATAGCCTCCGGAGGGGAGCTCTCCCGACTCATGCTTGCCGTTAAATCCCTCGTTGGCAGCCGCAAGCTTCTCCCTACAATTATCTTCGACGAGATTGACACGGGAGTCTCCGGCGAGATAGCCGGAAAAGTCGGTAATATGCTAAGGCAAATGTCGGAAAACCATCAGCTTATAGCCATAAGCCATTTACCTCAAATTGCTGCTAAGGCGAGCTCGCATTATTTTGTCTATAAGGAAGACATCAATAGCAGGACTACTTCCAATATACGTATCTTAAACAAAGACGAGAGAATAGAGGAAATTGCCAAAATGCTTAGTGATGAGAATGTTAGCAATGCTGCTAGGGAAACTGCAATGGCTTTGATTGGCTAGCAGCAGCTCTAAAGTTTTTTTCATGACATTAAAAGTTGCCAGGTATTCATAATGCATGCATAACATATCCCAAACAATTTGTTATATATTTGCCCACTTAAAATGAATCTAAATAAAGCATTATGGCTTATAATTTATTAAAAGGAAAAAAAGGAATTATTTTTGGCGCTTTAGATAGTAAATCCATCGCATGGAAAGTGGCTGAACAGGCTCATGAAGAAGGTGCTGTGTTTACACTGAGCAATACGCCAACGGCATTGCGTTTTGGTCAGATCGATGAATTGGCGGCTAAAACAGGATCTACTGTTATCCCTGCCGACGCAACAAACGTAAAGGATTTACAGAATGTTCTTGAGCAATCGATGGAAATATTGGGTGGTAAGGTTGATTTTATCCTTCACTCCATTGGCATGTCGCTAAACGTTAGAAAAAAGCGTGTTTACAACGATCTGGATTACAATTATCTTAATAAAACACTGGATATCTCAGCAATTTCATTTCATAAAGTTTTGCAGTTGGCCTATAATATGGATGCCATAAACGAGTGGGGCTCTGTTGTTGCCTTATCGTATATCGCAGCTCAGCGCACGCTTTACGGATATAACGATATGGCCGACGCAAAATCACTGCTCGAATCCATCGCTAGGAGCTTTGGATATATTTATGGGCGCGAGAGAAAAATAAGGGTAAACACCATTTCGCAATCACCGACAAGAACAACTGCCGGCCAGGGCGTTAAAGGTATCGACGGCTTGTTGGACTTCACCAACCGCATGTCGCCGCTCGGCAATGCCGATGCCAGGGAATGTGCCGATTATTGTATTACTCTCTTCTCTGATCTAACCAGGAAAGTAACAATGCAAAACCTTTTCCACGACGGCGGGTTCTCAAATATGGGAATGAGCCTTAAAGCGATGGATATGTACAATAAAAGCCTTGAGGGAACGGATCCGGAAGATATTCTTCAATAAAAATATCAATTTTTGCTTCAACTTTATGAACTCTCCTATCCAAAATCAAGAATTGGTGTTTGGCGTTCGGCGTTCAAAAGGAATTACGAATTGTGAATTATGAATTACGAATTATGAATTACGAATTATGAATTATGAATTATGAATTATGAATTATGAAATTTACTTGGGACAAGCAACCCACTTCCAAAATCAAAAATCGTTAATCGGTGTTCGGCGTTCAAAAGGATATGCCCGAGGTCCCTTTTTGGGCTTCCTAAAGACTCCTTTCTTATAATATGTGATTTTTATTTTATACAAAAAAAGAAAGACTAGCCAACCGACTAGTCTTTCATCCAACCAACTACTGCTATTCTTCGAGAATAGAGTGCCTTTTAAATACTTGTTTCCTGAATTTCCAAAACAGATACATTGTTGCTGCGCTAACTAAAAACCATGTACCGTTGCCAATTGGCGCACCACCGCCCACCGGATTTCCCCCTCCTGACGGGTCTCCTCCGGGATCGGGTGGCGTGGAACTGGCAAATAACACTACTGATGAAAAAATTATTACTATAATTATTGCGATTCTTATAAGTTGTTGGTGTGGATAAGTCTTCATTCCGTTTTTATTTTATAACGACTTTTTTTGTGAATACTTTGTTGTTACTGCTTAATACAACTATATAGGTGCCTTTTTTAAGGAAAGAAGTAATTGTTTGCCTTTTGACCGGATTTAGTTCCGACTCCATAACCCTTCTGCCGAGAATATCGTAAACCTTGACTTTTCCCTGAAGCGGACTGCCATCAATGTTTTCGATAATTATCTGGTTATCGGTGGTGAAAACCAAAGTGTTATCTGTCTGATCAAATTCAGGTCGGCCAAGTGTTGTCGCATCGAAATGTAATATGAACCTGTCAGGGTTGTCCGATGTTGACGCATAGAATGAATATAGTGGCTCATCACGCAAATTTATTATCAAGCCTTCTTTGCTGTCCTCCAGACTTACATATACGTCTTCAGGAAAACTCTCTGTGCCATAGGCTGTTATATTATGGATGCCTGGGCTACCCGCTTCGAAATAAACCGGTATGCTCATCATGTCGCCATCGAAAGGAAGCGTGTTCACAGCCATTTTCTCATTGGCCATAAACGAATATAGCTGTGGTGCGTTGTTGGCACCGTACAATTTATAAGCATCATATTTTGTTTCAAACTGCTCGAGCGACAGATCATTGAAAGCTATTACCGTCTCATCGGAATAAGTATCGGAATCAACATGCAAAAGAATCTGATTATTAGTTAGTTTTTCGTTGCCCATAAATGCCTGGCTATTGTGCAATCGCGAAGCCTGTGGTATAGTAAGGGCAGGGGAGGAGGCATTTGCGTGCACATAAAAACCTTGTGCCGAAGCAATATATTGTGTAGCACCGTTAGTGCCCAGGCCGTCGCCGCCATTTCCTGATGGATTGTAAGTTGCGTATTGACTTCCGGTATAAAAATATATCGTATTGTCCAAATTTGTCTTAGTAAATCCTGCAACAGGACTATTGTCTGTTCCCCAGTCGATAGCCGATGGATAGTTGTTGCCAACCAGGTTCCATCCGTAATTCTGGTCGGGATCGCCACCTAAAGTTACGCCTGGTGAATAATTGCCTGTGTTCATAGTTCCAACAAACTCGACAGATATGTCACCTGTTGTTCCGCTGCTTGACCAGGAAGCATAACCTTTACCTGAGAGTAGTTCTTCGGTAGGAGCAGTGATATAAATCCATTGTTTGTTAGGTTCGTCCCAATACTTTAGATACAAACCATAGAACACATTTGCTGTTGCACTTTGAACTGGTGATGTAATATAATGCCATTGATCGGCCGAGATATATTTTTTGACCGTAACAGTACCACCAACGCTTATGGAGCCCTCATCAATGAACGAGGCATAACCATTAGCATCAGACTCAAGAACCAGGTTGCCACCGGCTGTAATTGTTTTTCCGCTGGAAATTGTCATTGCTGTTTGCGAATTCATCGTTAAATCATTTATTTGCGCATCAACATCAACAGTAATGTCTCCTGAGTCAATTATTGCATTACATATATCATAGGGTATTCCGTTCGACCATTTTGACGATTCCGTCCAGTTTCCCGAACCCCTCCAAATTGTAGTGATACTTCCTGCTGTTTCAACGAGTTTATAAAGTCCGGTTGTGGTTCCCAATAGGGTTGAACCTGTTTCCAAATCAGGAACGAATTCACCAGGCAGTCCCTCGAAGACTGTAGTTGAAGATGCTAATACTGTATTGTACCTGAACAGGTTGCGCCTGGCAGCCACACTTACTATTTCAGGATTTGATTTCTTCACCAATACAGATGAGAATGCGCCGTGGCCTGAGACTCCAAGATAATTGTAAGTAGCACCACCATCTATTGTTTTACAAAATGCATAATCTAGGTTTTGACCTGAGGCAATATATAAAACCTGGTTGCTGTCGGCATTAGGGTGAATGTCCATATCGTATATCGGCATGTGAGTTGCTCCCCCGTTCAAGCCGGTAGGCCCATAGTTGACAAAAGACCATGTTGCACCGAAATCGCTGGATTTCCATATCTGTCCATCCTCGTTGGGGTTGTTCATGTCGAAATATCCACATCCAACGTATAAAAGCGTATCGCTTGATCCAAATCCCACAACACAGGTGTTGCCTTGTTCAAAAGTGACTGATATGCCTGTGCTGTCAGTGTCTGTTGGTGTGCTCTTTGTCCAGGTGGTTCCGCCATCATAAGTCATCCAGATATTTCCGTAATCCAAGCCTGAATCAGGCAAGACATTGGATCCGGTTCCCGATATGGCCAAAATAGTATCATGCGAAATAAATTTAATGTCTTGAATCCTGTAGTCTTGTTGCGTACCTGTATCCCAACCAGAGGGAGTAACATCGGCAAAACCTGTAGGTCCTGTTGTGCTTATGTGGAAGCCAGAGTTGGATCCCGCCACGATATGTAGCGAATCCGAAGGGTCGATGGCAACGCTAGATATTCCGGCATCACCGCCAACACCGGCAATGGGGAAGTCGCCATAAGGTGGCCTCCACTGGTCAACACCGGTTACGGTAGGGTCTTTATAGGCTGTGGTATATCCAAGCCCTGCTTTAGTGGCCACATAATACGTCAGGGTTCCTTTTTGGGCAATCTTTGAGATCCGTACAGCCGAATGGCCTTCGTTATTGGCGTTGCTAAAACTGCCTTCTGCCCCCGTAGTGCTCAGTTGGGGCCCTTTGTTCTTTGAGCCTACAACATAGGATGTGTCAACAGGGTGCGTTGCCGTAGCATTATCCTCAAGCATATGGTTGCTCCATGTTGACCCAAGGTCGTCCGATTTTTCGACACCTGGAAAGGATAATCTTAAACCATTGCTCCCAGGCATTAAACTTACCCAACCAGGATTATAATCTGCGTTTTGCAAGGCCCAGTTAGTGCCAAGTGCTGAAGGGCTTACATCAGTCCAGCTGCTTCCGCTGTCGAATGATCTGTAAACTCTTCTAGTTGAACCTGATGTGCTAAGTGCTGAAACAATTATTGTGTCCAGGCTCGTGTCGGCCGGATGGATAAAAACCCTCTCAAAACCATAAGATGCTGGCAGACCGCTTATTTCCGTTAGGCTTGTGCCGTCATAGGAAAAGAGTTTCCCGTAATCGTTCCCTGTTTGGTTTGCGACTATTAAAACCGGGAAACCTGACACATCGCTTGACACAGCCAGCCAGTTTATGTTGTTGCTTGTTCCGGCAACCGAGCTGGTATCAAGGTCTATTATCAAATTATGTGTCCCGAGGGTGGTCGTATCATTGGTGCGTGCCAAAACACTGCCAAGGCCAACATAAAACCATGAATCTGAAATGGCAATTGCCGATGAGGAGGTATTGGTACTGTAAGCCGGATTAACCTGGTTTAGTAAATAGCCATCGAAAGCGGTCTTGAAACTTGCGCTATCACCGTTTATATAACTAATCACCGAACTTGTAAGAGTGCCTCCTTGCTCGGCAGTTAAAACACCAACCCAACCGGTCCAGTTGCTTAAAACTCTTGTGGCACCGCCGCCCCAGCCCCTACGGGTTCCGTTGGTCGTATATTCCAACGAGTCCACAGGAAACGGTTGTGTCCAGTTGGCACAAGTGTCGTCGCTGAAGAATAAGCTGGCAGGTGTTTCAACGGCAGAAAATAGCCTGTTTGTGGAATACTGCCAGGTAAAATCCGTTGTTGTTCCTCCATATAAGCCTAAATTTACTACTTCCCCGCCTCCCTGGGCCATCAGCCATGTGGGCTGTAGCCCTATTATTAACAGTGCTGTCATTAGTATCCGGCAAATTTCCTTGATGTAGTTCTTGGTTTCCATGTCTAATTTATTATTTTTTCTTAAATTTGTTGATGCGGATTATTCATTTCCCGAATCGACTACAAACATATTGCAATTATAAAGGAGTGTCAAGTTGAAATTAGGGAACGGCAGCATCCATTGAATTAACGGTAATAATTTAATATAACAAAGCCAATGACTATAAAGAAGAGTCAACTAATAATCCTGTCCTCCTTTTTATTTATGTTTTACTCTATTGAGGACACGATTACTGCACAAAATAAATTTGTGGATAGTCTGAAACTTGTCGTAAACAATGTAGAAACAATAAAAAACCCTGATAAAGGGGCAATCAAGTCGGCGGTTATACTATCTGATATTTATAGTAAGATATCACTCGACAGCTCTAAGCACTATGGCTTTATCGCTTATGATTTTGCGACAAGGGCAAAAAACGATACAGGCCTGGCTGTTTCGCTCAACATGATCGGTATGGCGTATCTGAGCAGTGGTTTTTATGATAGTGCAGCACCCTTTCTCGACTCGGCCCTTGGTATCTTTCAATCAATGGGCGACACTACAGGATTGGTTTTCGTGAGGAACAACCTTGCAGTTGTCATGAAAACAAAGGGGAATTATACTCAGGCCCTGAAGCTTTATCAGGAGAACCTGCTCATGGCCCAAAGCCGTCATGAACTTGAAAACATGCTGCTCTCGTATAACAATATGGGAATAGCTTATTACGATTGGAAAAAATATGATGAGGCACTGAAGAATTATAATCTGGCTCTTGCTGTCCTTGACAGCTTAGGTGAGGAAAACCGAAAAGGGTCGCTCTATAACAACATCGGGGAACTATATAAAACCAAAGGCGACGAAGCCAAGGCCCTGGAATTCTTTCAAAAGGCACTGCCTATACACAAAAAGTATAACCGGCAACGCTCCGTGATGATATCCACCATGAACATCGGTGATATCTATATGAACAGGGATGACCTCCCAAAAGCGCAAGATTATCTAAATGAAGCACTTGTGATAAGCGAAAAAATCCCCGACTACTCAAACGCCTCACTTCTGCACATTAAGCTTGGTGAGCTTTTCGTCAAGAAAAAAAATGCCGGCATAGCCTTGCGCCATCTGGAAAAAGGCCTGAAAATGGCACTCGACAACGATTTGAAACAAAATATACTGGAAGCCTATAAAACCTATGTGGATTATGCACGCCTCATAAATGACTCTGAATTGATGTATAAATATTCCAGCCTTTATAATCAGTTAAATGACAGCCTTTTCAGTCAGGAAAGCTTAAATACTATCAGCGAGATGGAGACCAAGTTCAAAACTGCCGAAAAGGAAAAGGAAATAGCTGTTCTAAAAGTTGAGCAAAAAAACAGCGATCTTGAGATCCAGCTGCAAAGGAATCAAAAATACCTCATCGTAATACTTTTGCTGCTTGTTATTATTGTAGCCTTTTATGTTTTTAACCGTAACAGGTTGAGGCAGATAAAGGAAAAAGCCGACATGGAAAAGCAAAAAGTGCTTATAGAGCAACGATTGCTTAGGACTCAGATGAACCCGCATTTTATTTTCAACTCGCTAAATTCCATAAATAACTTTATCGGTGGCAACGATGCTGCCCAGGCACAGAAATATCTAAGCAAGTTTGCCAGGCTTATGCGGCTGATACTTGAAAATTCACGAAAATCAACGGTTTCTCTTGATAAAGAGATAGCATCATTGGAATTAAATCTTGAGCTGGAGCAATTGCGTTTCGATAACAACTTCGATTTCGAGATAAATATCGATGACAACATAGAGCCTGAAGATATATACCTGAGCCCGATGCTCATACAGCCTTTCGTGGAGAATGCCGTGAAACATGGATTGAAGAAAAACGAGAAGGGTGGCTTTGTGAGCCTGAAGTTTTACATAAAAGATGAACTCTTGTACTGCGAAATTACCGATAATGGAATTGGACGTAAAGCGGCTGCCGGCAAAGGATTGCACAGAAATCGGCACCAGTCGTTGGGAACTCAGGTTACCAATGAGCGCCTGGCGATTTTAAAACAGGATTATGGTAAGGAATCTGGTTATGAGATTATTGATCTGGAGGATGAGAACTCCAATGCGATTGGGACAAAGGTGATTGTGAGGATACCATTTGAAGAGGATTAGTGCTTGCCATATTGAGGCAACTGTTTAGCATATTATTGTATAATTATACTTTTCCGGGCAATAACTGTAAAGACTTGGGAAGAGCAATAGTAACTTAAGATATTAAAATGAAAGATAACTATGTTCATAAATCACCCGAGTTTGCACTTGCCCAATTCAAGATGCTGGGTTATATTCTTATCATTATAAGTGTAATACTAAGTTTCTCAGAGCACTTATTATATCTGTTGCTTCTCTTTTTTGCTATTGGACTGGCATCTTTGACAGATGGGGTACAAATAGATTTTAAATTGAACAGGCAAAGAAGTTATCTTGGTGTTTTTGGATTAAAATGGGGGAAATGGGTCGATTTTCACAAAGTAAAATATGTATTGGTTTTTACTGAGAGATTAACTCAAGAAATGGGTGTGAGTTCTATTTCCGCTACTAATTCCAATGTGAATATCAAGATTAACCTAATTGGGTACGACGATACTAAAACGGATGCAGGTAGTTATAAATCCAAAGATGATGCTGTCGAGGCATCGTATAAAATGGCAAAAAAGCTCAAAGCAAAATTACTTGATAATACCTCAGATAAGGAAAATTGGTTAATAGGCTGAAACACAGGGCTTGATGTGTTGATTGTTTGTTAGTTGTTTTTACTGCCGGATATCTATTTTTTTTATTTTTGATATCTCAAATCAGAGTGTTTATATAAATATCGATGAGGGTAGTAATAATTGATGATGAACCGGCTGCCAGGAATAATCTCGCCAGGCTTCTGGAAAACAATTTCCCTGAATTAGACCTCGTCGGTCAGGCCGATGGGGTTGCCAAGGGAAAGGAACTTATTGAGGCTCTTAGACCCGATTTGGCATTTTTGGATGTCCAAATGCAGGACGGCACCGGCTTTGATTTGCTTAAGTTGTTGGACTTGAGTAAAATGCAGGTCATATTCGTTTCCGCCTATGATCATTTTGCAATAACTGCGATTAAATTCTCGGCCGTAGATTATCTTCTGAAACCCGTTGAACCGGAGGATATGAAATTGGCGATCGAAAAAATAAAAAAGACTGAATCAGACAGCGAGCTAAAACAAAAAATCGACCTTCTTCTCACAAATATAAACCGAATCGATAAAATCGCGCTCCCGTCGCTCAGCGGAATCGAATTTGTTAAACTGGCAGATATAATACGCTGTGAATCAGATAATAACTATACTAATTTTTACCTTCTTGGTGGGGAGAAGATAGTTGTCTCAAAAACCCTTAAGGAGTTCGAGGAAATGCTTGAGGCCAAAGGTTTCTTCAGGACCCATAAATCCCATATAATCAATATGAATTATCTTAAAAAGTATATTAAAGGTGAGGGCGGTTCGGTGATAATGGAAGACGGCTCGGAAGTATTTGTCTCCCGCCGCCGCAAGGAAGATTTCATGAATGTTCTGGCCAGGCTTTAATAACCGGTCTTTGTTCTATTATCGCAACAGCAGTTTTCAAGATCATACACTTAGCCATTGTCCTTAACGAAACAAGGGTTTACTAGGGACAAACCCCTATGACCCCTTTAGTAGGGCCGACCTAAATGGATTTTCTCAATTGATATAGTATATCATTAAATATCAGTAAATTAAAATCAATCCACCTGATCGACAAAATTTATAAAAATGCTAGCCTAAATAGCAGTTTTGGGCAATTAAAGTTAATCACTTAACAAAATAATTTTTAAAGCTTTTCGCCACATTTCTTACAGTATAGGGCATCGTTGTCGTGATCGTCGAAAAGGCAGTTCTGACATACTTGTGTGCTTGTTTTATTTTTCTTTGAGGAAATGACTATTTCACTTGAGATGATTCCTGTGGGAACGGCAATAATCGAGTAGCCGATTATCATTAGTACGGATGCAAGCGACTGCCCCAGGATTGTTTGCGGCGCAATATCCCCATATCCAACCGTTGTGATTGTAACTATTGCCCAATAAATGGAGACCGGGATATTGGTAAATCCGTTTTCCGGCCCTTCCACCAAATACATTATGGATCCTATTATCACTACTATTGTTATTACAACTTCCAGGAATACTACGATTTTGGCTCTTGATCCGGCAAGGGCTGTCCTCAAGGATCGTGCTGCACTGACATAACGGGCTAATTTCAAAACCCTAAAAACCCTCAAAAGCCGTAATATCCTGATTATCATCAGGTAGTGGCTGCCAACGATGAATAAGCCAAGATAGGTTGGTAGTATTGCCAACAAATCGATTATGCCGTAAAAACTAAAAATATACTTGCCGGCTTTGTTTACGGTATAAATCCTCAGGAAATATTCGGCGGTGAATAATATGGTGAGGACCCATTCGATTGAATTGAAGAGGATACCGTATTTTGAATCCAGTTCGGCAACGCTGTCGAGCAGGACAATAAACACGCTGAGTATGATGGCAATCAACAATATTATGTCGAACGACTTACCGGCAGGTGTGTCGGCCTCAAAAATTATCTCGTGTATCTTTTGTCGGATATTGGTTGTTGTCATAAGATATAATAAAGGGCTAAAATAATGAATTATCAGCTTGCGATGTGCAAAGACCGCATTGTTCTGTTGTTTACTGCGTTCCGGGAGCTTTGTCGATTTATTGTTAAATAAGGTTTTTGCCGCAATGTAGGCATGCCCACACCCAAAACCGTATAATCAACACCCCCCGCCTCCGCACCTTTGCGAGAAACCTGACCGAGCAAACAAGGGCTCCCCGCCCCCGCGCCTTTGCGCCTTTGCGTGAGCCTTAACCGAGCAAACAAGGACCCCCGCCCCTGCGCCTTTGCGTGAGCCTTAACCGAGCAAGCACCCCCCCTCAAACACCCCAGCACCAAAAAGCGCAAAGTCGTATTTTACAGGGTCGTCTGAGTCGAATTTTTTCAACCTGTTCGTGAGTTCCTCAACTGCTCTCCAATCGTTTTGTTTTCTTTCGAGCAGACCTAATGACCTTGCCGTATTTCCCGAATGTACATCCAGAGGCATCATAAGTGCAGAGGCCGGTATCGATTTCCACAGGCCGAAGTCAACACCTTTATCATCTTTTCTGATCATCCACCTCAGGAACATATTTGTGCGTTTTGCCGCCGAACCGTTTGCGGGATTTGCAAAATGCTTTTCGCTTCTTTCAAGATGAGGTGTCTTTAACAGTTCGGCCCTGATACCTTGGATGACATCCTTGATGCTCAGATTATCAGAATAATATTTATTGGCTACCTCCTCCATAGTGCCAAAGTTGGAATATAGTTGTTTTAAGGCCTCCACTACAAACAAACAATCACCGGAATTAAAAGTGCGATAAACGAAATGTTCTAATTTCTTAAGTTCCGGTTTGCCGGCATTTAATATGAAGTTATATGGCTCAAAATCCATAATTTCCATGAGCCGATTCGCACTTTTTAGTATCGCAGGCCTTCTTCCCCATGATATAATGGAAGTTAAATAAGCTGATATTTCAATGTCGCATTGACTTCTGAATTTATGAGGGATGCTAATGGGGTCAGGCTCAATAAATTGAGTTCTGTTATATTGTTCAGCTTTTTCGTCCAATAATTGTTTTATGGTCATTTCCAAAATTTGCGGCTTTATTTTCGACTGATGGATTCAACTAGCAAATGCAAATCTAGCTTTCTTTTCCCATGATGTTAAGTTTTATTAAAAATTCCGTTATTTAGAACGATTACAAATATAATAATTAATTTTGCTGACAATAAATATAATAATAATTAAAATATTTGAAATGAAAAATCTTATTCTAATCATAACATTAAGTGCCAGTGGCTTCTTATTCGTCAACTTTAATATAGCAGATGGAAAGGGGCCTGCCTCAAAAGAAAAAATGATTGAAATCCCGGATGATGTTCAGGCAGTTATTGATAACTCATGCTATGGCTGCCATAATTCAGATTCGCGGAATGATAAGGCAAAGAAAAAGCTAAGTTTCGATAAGTTATCAAAGCTTAAGACATATAAGGTTGTTGGTAAGCTAACTGATATTCAGGAAATAATTATGGAAGGGGAGATGCCCCCGAAAAAATTTGTGAAGAAATATCCTGACCATGCTTTGAACGATGAAGCAAAAGACTTACTTTTGGGTTGGGCGAAGAAAAGCGCTAATAAAATCGCCGGCAAATAATAAAATCTCGGATCATGAAGAAAAAAATTTGGTTTATTCTAATTGTTATTGTAGTGATAATACAGTTTATTCCGACGGGGCGGCCTGATGCCGTCAACAATAACCCCAATGACGTCCTAATTAACAACCCTGTTCCTGATTCGGTAGCAAGTCTTTTAACCACAACATGTTACGATTGTCATTCAAATGAAACTTACTATCCGTGGTATTCGTATGTGGCACCTGTTTCATGGCTTGTCGCGCGCGATGTCAAAGAAGGGAGAAAGCATGTGAATTTCAGCGAATGGGAAAGCCTCGACAAGATGAAGAAAGCAGAAATCCTTGACGATCTGGTGGACGAGGTCTCCGACGGGGGAATGCCTATGCTTATTTACCCTTTGATGCATCCCGAGGCAAAACTTACTAAAGCCGACAGGCAGATGATAGTTGACTGGGCCGAAAGTTTTGGCGAGAGTTTGTTCGAGTAATAACTTTAAGATAAATTGGCAATTAATTTACCGGACTTAACAATACTTGCTTTTGCGTAAAATCCAAAGCTGCCTGAAGGAATTCCAATACTTCGGGCCATTTTTCTTTTTTGCTGAAATTCCTTTTGTATATTTTCCTGGCGTTTATAATTAACTTGTTATCGGCTATCTTAGCCGAACAGTTAAAGCTTCCCTCTGAATTATCAACTTTATAATTAAGATCCTTTACGCTCTCTATTTTATAACCTTCGGGGATATCCATTGTTATTACCCAGTTGTACTTTACCGGCGAAGGATTATAAATGTCAACCTTTCTGTCTAATTCCTCTTTGGCAAACTCTTTATTCCTTCCAATAAATTTACCAATATCCACAAGATAATAATTGCCGGCAACATTTATCCCCGTTTTATATGAATATTCCAAATGGTATTTTAATGTGTCTTCCTTAGTCCACCTGCCAAAAGAACTCACTATAACCGTGTCTAAATCAATGTCTTCCACGATCTGGCTGAATCTTAGGTATTGCAGGACATTATTATGTCTTTCTGCCAGGTACTCTTCCTTATACTTTTCCAGACCTTCCTCATACTCCTTAATTTTACTGAAGTCAGCCTTGCTGAAGGTATTATATTGTAAGTATTCAATTGATTCGTTATGATATGTAGAAAAAAACGGTACGATCAAATTGTAATTAATTAGTTTTAAGTTTCCCTTGCATGAATAATTTTCGTTGATTTTTATTTCAGGGTTCTTTAGGTCACCAAGTGTGATATTAATTGAATCAATAATGAGATTGTCTTTTGGCAGTGATATTTTAAGACTATCGAAACGAAATGCCGGATTCTTTAAATCTGCGGTTTTTTTATCTAAAATAAGGGCATTCGTACCTTCAATCATACTTATGTTCTCTCCGTAAACCGAATTGGTCGAGGGGTAGGTGATTATTGTTGAGTCTTCAATAATCCTGATGAATGGCACTAACTGGCTACTTAGGATGGCATCGTTTTTTTCGCCTAATTCAATTCCGTATTGCCTGTCGATTGCCAGGCCTATTTCGTGCTGGATCTTAAATCTGTCCAGTATGTTGGAAAATGCCATAATGAAATCATAATCAGGTATGAATGTTGACATACTTGTAAGCTGACTATAGTAATAAGTGTATTTGAAATGTAAGTAATGCCTCAGGAAATAAAAGCAATCCTCAAGTATTTCCGATTTCGACGGATTATTTTCCAGCTGCTTCTTTACTTTTGAATAGCATGTTCTCGACATTGTTTCTGCGTAGGAATCAATATTTTCAAAATCCGTGAGCTTTATTAATAGTCCTTTTAGCTCATCCAGTGATATTTCGGATTTAAGAACTCCATTTTCACCAAGAAAATCATTGCGGCGGCTGGCCTTAGCTTTAGTCGTCATTATAATTTGATAGATGATGCCTGGATATTCCCTGAGGGGGAAAACCATCTGGTCGATGCTCGTTTTTTCGATATCCCCATACTGATAAACATAATTTTTCCATTTTTCGTTTTCAACTGAATCCGGCTGGGGGGCTCCATTTATACTTTTGGCATTGAAATACGTCTTCCGTTCAGGATTTATGATAAGCTCACCATAAAGTATCGGATATTCCTTTTGTAAAAGTTTCATCACCGGATTAAAGGCGATGTCAAGATTGCGCGGGATAGTTGTATAGGAATTTATGCTAACATAGTATGTGTCAATGATGTCCCCTATCGCTAGGTTTGGTAAGGCCAGTTTCATTGTTCTTTGGGCCCTGTATCCGTTTTGCTTGCTTTTTGTTTCAACAAAATCGTTTTCGGATATTATTCGAAAATTACCGTTCGGCTTTATGATCTTTATGCCAAGGTAGTTAGCGTTTCCTCCCCAAACACTATTTCTTATTTTGTCCATCGACAATTGCGAATATACGTTTACAGCAGCCTGGTCGAGTAATTTTATCCTGCTCCTAAAATAAATTTCCTCATCTATGGCATTGTTCATTGATTGCTTTCTGTATTTATACTTCTCATAGTAAAACAGATAAACTGCTGACTCGTCTTTCCATTTTTCAGGGACTTTCGTCACTAAAGCCTCATCAGTATCCCGGCCCCACATAAGTTGGTCGTAATATTCATCGTTCATCTGCGATTTAGTGATGGATGTGCTAAAAAGCGCAATACAAATCAGTATAAAACTTCTTATTTGTTTCATTGGTCTTCATTTAGGATTATTGATTCATTACTTAACTTATTGTATTCCTCAACAAATATATTCCAGTCCTTAAAGTCTTTTTTATCAATTATCAATTCTTTGATGTCAAGTATCTTATTGTAGGTAACAATCTTGTCCTCCTCTTTCCAGCTAAATTGGAATCCAAAACCCTGAAAATCAAGTTTGGTATTTTTTGGCAAATGGGCAATGTGCTGATTATCTTTTAGGTAGAACTTTGTTGTATATGTTTTTTGTTGACGGTAGCCGAAGCTAAAACTAATGTTTCTATTAGTGTCAATGGGTGTCAATCTGGACCCGTACTCAATATCCAATGGTACAAAAATTTTTCCTGCCTGTTTAAAGAGTATGTTTCCCCCTTTCATTTCCAGATAAATATTGAAGTTATTTAAGTTGTCGTGAAAAGATATCGAATCAATATAAAGATTGTTGCTATAACCTTTTATTAATGATTTAATGTATTTTTCTTTGTCAGCTCCCAGATACTCATAAATTATGGATTTTATATTGTTTTTTGAGGCTCCATTATAATATATATCTCTATAAATCATTAATGAACCCGAATCTTGTCTTACTTCTGCTATGCTCCTGGTTTGATTGTTCCTGAAATCGTTTTTCGCAATTGTGTCGAAAATAATGTTGTCGCCATCCTCAATTGCGACTATTCTGCCTTGCAGATATTCAATGGGCTCTCCAAGATTTGAATACTTATTGGTAGCGTCTAAATAAATAAATCCGGTATCTGTTTTTACTGCACATATCATATGATTGTCAGAAGCAAGCGAAGGGAATTTCTGAGAATATGCCAGATGATTTGTTGATACCCAACATCTTCTGGCATCAGACCCCAGTTCTTTGATAATAAAATATAATAAGTTCGACATGCCCTTGCAATCGGCATAATGCTTTTTTAAAATCCTGTATATCGGTTCAGGCCGAAGTCCGGCAATGCCATCTTCAAACGCAATATACCTGATATTCTTTTGAGTCCAGTATAATGCGGCTTCCAATTTTTGCTTCTCTGTTTTATTGTTTTTATTTATCTCGTCGCAAATAGATTTGATCTCTTGTTGTTCGCTGTACCTTGGCAATAATTTGCTCAGCCACAAATACATATCCTCATTGCTGTCGAACAATTTTTTGTATTCGCCATTTATTGTATAGCCTTTGCTTATTACTACTAAATGAGGCAATATCCAGGTTGATCCTGGCATGTTTTCATAATTTGGTATGTAAATATCCTTCAGTTTGTAAGTGATTATTTTACTTTTTTTAGAGAAAACCTCATTTTTTGATATTTCAAAACCTTCGAAGTTGAATTCTAAGATTTCAATATTTAGATTATTCGGTATTTCCAATACGATTTCTCCATTACGGATTAAATAATTATCCGAAAGGAAGATGTTGGTTATATACCTTGAATCCCGGTTTAAGATGTTTGTTTTCAAGGTTGCGTTATCTCCCAATTCGGGAAAAACAAAGCGGTAAATACATTGCTTTGCATCGTGATAAAAGATCCCGTCTGCTTCATAATCGCCACACCTCCTGCTGTATATTACTTTTTTTTTGTTCAACTCATATTCGGTATTTTGGAGTGAGGAGGAATAACTATCGTAATATCGTGTTAAAAAAGCAGTTGTATTGTTCTTAAGGCATACGACATGATTGCTCTGCGAAATTGATGTGTTTATTAATCCTCTGGTTTTATCTAATGTAAAACTGTACTTTTTAAGTAAATGATAGTTGATTATTTTATTTGACGGATAGGCTTTTTCTAATGCGGCAGCACTCTGTTTAAGTACCTTAAGGTCGGGTTTATAAGTTGATTGTGAAAATAAAAAAGCATGCAGACCCAGAATAATACCGAGCAGACATGCTTTTATTTTAGTTTGTTGTTTAATGGTTTCGAAAATATGAACAATTAAATTTTGACCACATTTTTCATTCCCATTGTAATGGCATCTTCATTTAAAGGAATAAGTTTATGATACCTTTCGGGAAGTGATTTCTTAAGGCCTTTAATAACATTTTCAAGTTTGACAATAGGTTTTACTTTCAGGTATGCACCTAAAACTACCATATTGAATATTTTTGTGTTACCCATTTCGGCGGCAAGCCTGGCACCTTCTATTTTATAAATTGTTATGTCGGTGCGCGTTGGATGTTTGGAAATGCCGTTAGGGTCGTAAAGCAATACGCCACCCGGTTTTACGGTTTCCTCGAATTTATCCATCGATTGCTGGTTCAGTATTACCGCGGTATCGAAAAACGAAAGGGTAGGTGAGCTAATTCTCTCATCGCTCACTATAACAGTAACATTTGCAGTTCCACCTCTCATTTCAGGGCCATAGGATGGCATCCAGCTTACTTCCTGATCTTGCATAATTCCTGAATAAGCAAGTATTTTTCCCATCGAAAGCACTCCTTGTCCACCGAATCCGGCTATAATAATTTCTTCAGTCATTTTTTCAATTTTTAAAATTCTTACTTCTCTATTAATTTACCATCTACTTTGATGTCGCCAATAGGGTAGAAGGGGAACATATTTTCTGCCATCCAGTTGTTTGAGTCAATGGGGGTCATTTTCCAGCCAGAATTACAGTTGGAAACAATTTCGATAAATGCAGTTCCCTGTACGCCTGCAATCTGGGCCTCGAAAGCCTTTTTGATTGCTCTTTTTGTTTTACGGGCAGCAGCGGGGGTATGAACCGAATGGCGTGTAACAAACCTTGTTCCAGGTAATTGCGCCACGAGTTCGGTAATCTTTAGCGGATGACCATGTAAAGCAACATCCCTTCCGAAAGGCGAGGTGGAGGTTTTCATGCCGATCATGGTTGTAGGTGCCATTTGCCCGCCCGTCATACCATAAATGCCGTTATTGATAAAGATCATGACTATATTCTCGCCGCGGTTGCAGGCGTGAATGGTCTCTGCCGTTCCTATAGCCGCAAGGTCGCCGTCGCCTTGATAACTGAACACTACCTTATTGGGCCACAATCGTTTTATTGCTGTTGCCACTGCCGGTGCCCGTCCGTGCGATGCCTCCTGCATATCAACATTCATGAACTCATAAGCAAGTACCGAACACCCAACGGGCGCGATACCTATGGTGTCGTTCTCCTTGCCTAGTTCCTCTATAACTTCCATAGTTATCCTGTGAGCAGTTCCATGACCGCATCCCGGGCAATAACTGAGCGCTTTGTCAGTCATCAGCTTGGTTTTTTGGTAAACCAGGTTTTCCGGCTTAATTATCTCTTGTACTGAAAGTTCTGCCATGGTTTATCCTCCTATTAATTTTTGTTCAAGCGCTTCCAATACTTCCTCCGGTGAATGAATAACACCACCTAAGCGCCCAAAATGTTCAACTTTAGTTCTTCCGTTAACTGCCAGTTTGATATCTTCTACCATTTGCCCGGCACTCATTTCCACCGAGAGGAACCCTTTTATGCCTTTTTCCGTAAACTCATTGATGATTTCAGATGCAAAGGGCCAAAGGCTTATAATTCTCAATAATCCGACTTTTATGCCTTTTTCCCTTGCCAGCTTAACGGATTTTTGTGCTATACGGGAACTGGAGCCATAAGCCACGAATAAATAATCAGCATCCTCTGCATCCAATAATTCGTAACGGACTTCGTTTTTCGTGATCTCGGCATATTTTCTCTGTAGTTTGTAATTATGTTCCTCAAGAACATGCGGGTCGAGATAAAGTGATGTCATTATCCTTCTCTCGCCACCCTTTGGTTTTCCGTTGGTTGCCCAGGGGTGCATTTCCACTATTTCCTCGTCAGTCCATCGCGGGATGGGATCAAAAAGTTCTACTTTTTCCATCATCTGGCCTATCAATCCATCGGATACGATAAGAACCGGTGTTCTGTATTTAAATGCCAGATCGAAAGCAACAGGCACGAAATCGGACATTTCCTGAACCGATGAAGGAGCCAGCGTCGGTAAGCGGTAATCGCCATGACCACCTCCTTTAACCGACTGGAAATAATCTGATTGTGAAGGTTGTATGTCGCCAAGACCCGGGCCTCCGCGAACAACGTTTACTACTACACAGGGTATTTCGGCACCCGCAAGGTAAGAGATGCCTTCCTGCATCAGACTAATTCCCGGACTTGACGATGAAGTCATGACCTTCTTTCCGGTTCCTCCGCCACCATACAACATGTTTATGGAAGCAACTTCACTCTCGGCCTGTAGTACTACCATGCCTGTGCGTTCCCATGGTTTCTCGGCCATTAAATACTCTATAACCTCCGATTGAGGTGTGATAGGATAACCGAAGTAACCATCGGCGCCTGCCCTGATAGCTGCTTCCGCCAAAGCTTCGTTACCCTTCATTAATTTTAATTCACCCATATTCTTATTTTTTTAAGCAGTTTTTTTTGCACGGTAAACCGTGATTACGCCATCAGGGCATACAACTGCGCAATTAGTACATCCGGTACATGCTTCGGGATTTTCCATATATGCGAAATGATACCCCTTTCCATTCACTTCCGCCGCAAGTTCGATAACCTCGGTTGGGCAAGCCGGAACACATACTCCACAGCCTTTGCAACCTTCTACGTCAACTACTATTGCTCCTCTGACTTTTGC
Organism: Chlorobiota bacterium; assembly: GCA_013151215.1. Lineage (GTDB taxonomy): Bacteria > Bacteroidota > Bacteroidia > Bacteroidales > F082 > BM524. The sequence goes on from JAADIS010000063.1 coordinate 24,265, forward strand.
CATAATATCTGAAATTTTTTTTAAAAATTTAGTGGCACGAAAATACATTTTTTTATGGAAATACAATCGTTTTCGATAGACCTATGGCTAATTTATATCGCTTCTAATTATGTGTTATTTAACAATAATTACTGTTCGCCTGTTTAGTGCCCTGCCTTGTTCTGTAGAATTGTCGGCTATTGGACTGCCCGATCCCAAACCCTCGGAAGACAGCCTTTTTGCCGATATTCCATGGGAGATTAAATAATCCATAACGGACTTTGCCCTTTTTTGCGATAGTTCTAAATTGTGTTCTCCTGTACCGGAATTATCAGTATGCCCTTGAATAATGATCTGAATATCAGGTGTGTTTATCAATAGTTTATATAATTTATCAAGTTCTGAAAACGATTCCTTTTTTAATTCCCATTTATCGGTATCAAAATAAACGTTATTTAAGTTTGCGGAAATACCGCTTTTAATCCTTTTTAACGGAAACACTTTTTCGTCTTTTCTTGATTCCGACTTTTCTTCAAAGATGAAATTGCCGGAATAAAACAAATATCCTTCGCTGCTGATATTGAAAGCATATTGCCTTAAAGGAAATAATACCGATATGAAGTTACCGTCAGCCGCATCCGACCGGCTCGTACTGAAAATTTTGCCATTGTCGAGCCCGGTAATCTCAATTTTTGCGCTCAGCGGTTTTTTGCTCTCGCTGTCGATGACTTTTCCCTTCAGTATTATTATTTCCTCAGGGCTTATTTCCCCGGGCATATCGAAAGTGAAGATGTCGAATAAGCTTGAGTCTTCCCTGTTGGAGGATAACCATGCTTTGTCGCCGCGCAAGGCAGGGAATATATTTATTTCATCATATTTAGTGTTTACAGGGTATCCAATATTAGTTCCTTTCGACCAAATTCCGCTTATGTCTTTTCTTGATATAAAAATATCAAAACCTCCCATACCGATACTCCCGTTCGACGAATAATATAAGGTTTTCCCATCCGGATGTATATATGGTGACATTTCGTCGCCGGGACTGTTTATGCTATCGCCCATATTAATCGGCCTCGACCAGCGCCCATTATCAAGTTTGATGCTTTTCCAAATATCCGATCCTCCCATGCCTCCTGCACGCTTTGAAGAAAAATAAAGATTTTCCCCGTCTGCTGAGATGGATGCCTGTGAATCCCAGGATGTTGAGTTGACATTGCCCCTCAGGGGTTGTGGTTTGCCCCATTTCCCGGATACTAAGGATGATGTGTAAATATCGCAGCCCCCTTTGCTGTCAGGCCAGTTACAGGCAGTAAAATACATTTGTTTGCCGTCGAAGGATAAAGTCATGCCCCCAGTATTACCTTCTATATAAGGGATGTTGATCTTGTGTGCTTGTTGCCACCTGTCGTCTTCTTTCTTGCTCTCTATGAAATATTCCCTAAAGGAATTGCCCGCAAAACCTGTTTTCTCTTGGTCCTTCCTGGTAAAGATCATGCTCGACCCGTCCTCGCTAATATAGTTGATGTATTCATCATTGCTTGTGTTGATTCGGGAACTAAGCCTGTAAACTTTTGTGTCAAGGGGATTTTCTGTTGCCTCCTTTGCGAATTTTGCCCTCTCGTATCCAAACCCGGCCAATAAGGCTTGTTCTGGTTTTTTCGCCCCTAAGGCAAAATATTTTTTATATGCTGTTATTGCATCGTCATATTGCTCATTGTCAAGGTATAAGTCGCCCAGAAAATAATAAACCGCAGTATAAAACAAAGAGTCGGCGGAAATTAATCGTTCATATATGTGTATTGCCTCAACAAGTTTTCTTTGTTCGCGATACGCATCCCCTATCAACAGCATGGCTTCCTTAAAGTCAGCATCCTTTTCCAAAGCTTTTGTGAGGCTGCTCTCGGCTTCGGCATATTTTTGCTGCCGCATAAAGGTCTCGGCTTGTTTATAATATTTTATTGCTTTTTTATTGCTTGAACCTAATCCGCTATTTTGCCCGCATACTATGGCTGACAAAAGCATGCCGATGATTATAAGTAGCCGATGTGGATTTTTTATCTGCATTGGAAGGCAAAAGTAAGCTATTTGTTAATCTGCGTTCCACTCTGTATAAAACTGTTCAAGGAATCCAAGCATAAAATCATGGCGTACTTGAGCCATTTCCTTAGCCTTGACGGTATTCATGCCATCTTTAAGCAAAAGGAGTTTTTCGTAAAAATGATTTATAGTGGGCGATGAGCTTTTTTTGTATTCCTCTTTATTCTTGTATATAACAGGCTTAATATCAGGATTATACATTTCTGACCCTTTGTGCCCGCCATAATTAAAGCTGCGTGCTATCCCAATGGCCCCTATTGCATCCAGCCGGTCGGCATCCTGGACAATCATCAGCTCCCTGGATTTGAAAACAGTGTTTCCGAAGGAGTTTTTAAACGACATATTTCTGATGATGTCAACGATATGTTGAATGCTTTTTTCGTCAATATTAAGTGTTTGCAGGAACTTTTTGGCTGTTGCCGGGCCGATTTCCTCATTCCCCCCATGGAATTTTGAGTCGGCAATATCGTGCAATAATGCTGCCAGCTCCACTATCAGCATATCTACATCTTCATCTTTGGCAATCTTCAACGAATTCCTCCTCACTCTCTCAATATGCCACCAGTCGTGGCCTCCCTCGGCATTTGCAAGCATTTCTTTTACAAATGCTTCTGTTTTAGTTACTATTACTCTGTTGGTTTTCTTCATTCCGAAACGATGCTATTTTTAATCGTTCAAAATTAGCAAAGAAAATCGAGCAAGTGAGTGGATAGATTGATTATTTTTGCCGCAAACAATGTTTAGGCTCCGGAATTTATTTATTTCGCTGATTTATAATATTGTTGGATTTATCAGGAAGATTTAAAATATAGAAATCAAATAATCATAAAAAAATGAAATACGATATTATAGTAATAGGTTCAGGCCCCGGGGGTTATGTTGCAGCGATAAGAGCCTCGCAATTGGGCAATAAGGTGGCAATAGTTGAAAAAGCAGAAATTGGCGGTATTTGTTTAAACTGGGGTTGCATTCCTACCAAAGCTCTATTAAAAAGCGCCCAGGTTTTTAATTATGCCAAACATGCCGCCGATTACGGTGTAATAATCGACGGAGAGGCAAAACCCGATTTAACAGATATGGTAAAGCGTAGCCGCAGCGTGGCCGACGGGATGAGCAAAGGGGTTCAATATCTACTCAAGAAAAACAAAATTGACCTTATCAATGGTTTCGGCAAATTGGTGAAAGGGAAAAAAGTAGAGGTTACGGATGCTGATGGAAAATCAACTGTGTATGATGCCGTTCATACGATCCTTGCCACCGGGGCACATTCGAAACAGTTACCTAATATGCCTCAGGATGGTAAAAAAATCATCGGTTACCGCCAAGCGATGACACTGGATAAAATACCGGAAAGCATGGTGGTCGTCGGCTCGGGAGCTATTGGCTCTGAATTTGCGTATTTTTATAACAGCCTGGGAGTCAAAGTAACACTTGTTGAGTTTTTGCCAACTATCGTTCCGCTTGAAGATGCTGAGGTTGGAAAAACCCTTGCCCGTGCCTTCAAGAAGGAAAAAATGAAGATCATGACAGGCTCGGCTGTTGAAAGCGTTGACAGCAGCGGAAAAACATGCAAAGTAAGCATTAAAACAAAAAAAGGGATCGAGCTTGTTGAGGCCGATATCGTTCTTTCGGCAGTTGGCATCGAGACTAATCTTGAAGGAATTGGCCTGGAAGATGTTGGTGTTAAGAACGAAAAAGGGAAGATCATAGTTGACGATTTTTATCGTACCAATGTTGAGGGTGTTTATGCCATAGGCGATATAGTTCACGGCCCGGCATTGGCCCATGTTGCATCTCATGAAGGCATTACATGTGTTGAAAAAATCAGCGGAATGGATGTTGAGCCCATCGACTACGGAAACATTCCTGCATGTACTTATACTTCCCCTGAAGTGGCTTCCGTGGGAATGACCGAAACGCAAGCCACCGAAGCAGGTTTTGAAGTTAAGGTCGGTAAATTTCCTTTCACGGCATCTGGAAAAGCAAGCGCAGCCGGGAAAAAAGATGGCTTTGTAAAAGTTGTTTTCGATGCAAAATACGGCGAATGGCTTGGATGTCAGATGATTGGCGATAATGTTACCGAGATGATAGCCGAAGTTGTTGCTGCGCGCAAGCTTGAAACCACAGGCCACGAGATTATCAAGACAATCCATCCCCACCCAACAATGTCGGAGGCCGTTATGGAGGCTGTTGCTGCCGCTTATGGCGAGGTGATTCATATTTAAAAGGCTATAATGGCTAATGTTTATGTTGGTATAATTGTTATTTGCGTTTCTGTTTTAATGTATTACGGGGCTTTTAAAAAGTTCTCCAAGACAGAATACATACAAGCTATAATCTTTATAATATTAGCTGGTTTGCTCCTTAGGGTTTTTGTTTCTTCCGACCTTTATCTCCATAGTTGGGATGAAAGATATCATGCACTTGTGGCCAAGAACATGCTCAAGCACCCTTTTATTCCTACGTTATACGAAAACCCAATCTTGAGTTTCGATTATAAATCATGGGTGAGCAATAATATATGGCTGCATAAACCTCCTTTGACACTTTGGTTTATATCATTAAGCCTTAAGTTGTTCGGGATTTCTGAATTTGCAGTTCGTATTCCTTCTATTATTTTCTCCACCTTGAATATCTTAGTGGTTTACCTACTCGCAAATGAACTTACTAATAAAAGGACTGCATTTATCGCAGCATTCTTTTTTAGTATTCATGGATTGATAATTGAATTGACGGCAGGGCGGGTGGCAACTGATCACGTAGATATACTGTTCATGTTTTTGATTAGCCTTTCGGTATATTTTGCAGTGCTTTTCTTCAAGAGTAAAAAGTACTGGCTTAATATTATGAGCGCAATTGTTTTAGGTTTGGCAGTATTAACAAAATGGTATGCCGCTTATGTTGTTTTCCCTATTTGGATTTTATTTGCCATAGACAACAGCCGCAAGCTTAATATATGGCTATTGCTCGATATCGCCGTTTTTTTGGTAATCTCGGTTTTGGTATATTCCCCATGGTTATTATACATAAACACTCTGTTTCCTTTGGAGGCTGCCTGGGAAGGAAAGCAGGCATTGTTGCATTTTACTTCTGTAATCGAAGAACGAACAGGGCCGCTTTTGTTTCATTTCGATAAAATGAGGATTTTATATGGAGAGGGTATTTATGTTGCATTGATATGGTTTTTGTTCAAAAGTATTAAGTCGGAACGTAAATATTCCTATTTTGCACTCTTGACCTGGGTTTTTATCCCATATTTAATTTTTACGATAGCAAAAACAAAGATGCAGGCTTATACTCTTTTTGCTGCACCGGCAATGTTGATAATTCTCGCTTTCTTTATCGACTTCCTTTTAAAGCACAGAAAAACCGCCAAACATAAATGGGCAATTGGTTTATTGATACTGGTGTTGTTTGGATTGCCTGTGAGGTATTCCATAGAAAGGATAAAACCTTTTACTGATCTGGATCGCAATCCTCAGTGGTCTCGGCAGTTGAAAAGCATGGTCAAACAATTTGATGGAAAGAAGTCGGTGCTGTTTGGGTATCCCCGGCCAATTGAAGCCATGTTTTATTGCCACGACGCTGTTGTTTATAGTGGAATTCCAGAAAATGATAAGATCAACGACTTGATTGTCAGTGGTTATAAGGTGTTTGTCTTTGACGAAAAGAATAACATAATACAACTTCAAGATCATGATTGATTATAAAGAAGGAAAAATAAAGGTGCCAAGGTTTTCGGAAGCCGAAGGGTTTTATACAACTCCCGAAAAATCAAGGGCAATGAGCAAGATACGGTCAAAGGACACTAAGCCCGAACTGTTGTTGCGAAGGGCATTATGGGCAAAGGGTCATAGGTATAGGCTGAGGGACAAGCGCTTGCCCGGATCGCCCGATATAGTGTTCCGTAAATATAAACTTGTGGTTTTTGTTGACGGCGATTTCTGGCACGGCTACGACTGGGAAGCTAAAAAGGGCAAACTGAAGACAAACAGGGGGTTTTGGATTCCTAAAATTGAAAGGAATATGCAAAGGGACAAAGAAAACAATGAAGAATTGGAAAGCATGGGCTGGAAAGTTCTGAGGTTTTGGGAATCTTCCATAAATAAAGAATTGGATAGCTGTGTTGCTGTTGTTGAAGAGCATCTGGTTTTACCAACAAATAAAAATCACTAACGAAAAATTATTATTATGTCTATACTTTTAACATCATACAAACTTGGCGGCCTGGAGCTGAAGAACAGGATTGTGATGGCTCCCCTTACCAGAGGCCGGTCCGACAATACAGGGAATCTTGCAACTGCCTTGACAGCAGAATATTATAAACAGAGGGCAAGTGCCGGTTTGATTATTAGCGAAGGATCGCAGATATCAAAAATGGGAGTTGGTTATGCGAATACACCTGGCATTTATAGCGAAGCACAAACGGAAGCATGGAAACAAGTAACAAAGGCCGTGCACGATGGGGGCGGCAAGATATTTGTCCAGCTTTGGCATGTGGGAAGGCTCTCTCATCCCGACTTTTTAAATACTGCTTTACCCTGGGCACCTTCGTCCGTTCCGTTAAACTATGTGGCCAGAACCCCCGATGGGCCAAAACCCGCCCCAGTACCTCATGAAATGACAATTGATGAAATAAAAGTAGTTATTGAGGAATTTAAACATGCCGCGGCTAATGCAATTCAAGCAGGCTTCGACGGTGTGGAGATCCATGCCTCCAACGGCTATCTTATCCATCAGTTTATTGCTCCTTGTTCCAATGTCAGAACCGATGAATATGGCGGAAGTATCGAAAATCGTTCCAGGCTCTTGCTGGAAATTATCGATGAGATGAGGAACGTAATGCCGGAGAACAGAATCGGTGTCCGTTTAAACCCCAGTTATCATAACGATCATGATATGGTGATTACCGAGGATACCATTCCAACTTTCGATTATTTGATAAATAAGTTAAACGACTATAAGTTAGCTTATTTGCATTTGTCGGAGCCTGGAAGGCGAGCATCCGAATCACCTTATGCCGAAATGAATATCGCAAAACGTTATCGTCCTGTTTATAAAGGCAACTTGATAATTAACCGTGGGTTTACTTTCGAGAGCGGAAATAAAGTGATCGAGGATGGCCTTGCCGACTTGGTTGCTTTTGGAGTTCCGTTTATCGCAAATCCCGATTTGGTAAACAGGTTTAAAAATAATCTGCCCCTGGCCGTAGCCGACCATTCTACTTATTATTCAAGCGGTGAAATAGGCTATACCGATTATCCCGTGGCAGAATTAGACTGAATTAAATTGGAGCGAAATAGGGTCTGCTGAAAAGCACCTAACAACTTGAGATATATATTGTTACACGATTTTTGTTGATTACGGGTGCGAGCTTTCTTCAAGGATTTACTAAAAAAGCCAGCATTTTTTCAAAAAATCTTGTTTGCTAGCCCGTAGTACATCATCTACTTCATTGCGGCGGCTCGCAGTATTATTATACATCTTCACCTTGCGGCTTCGTAT
>JAADIS010000071.1 GCA_013151215.1 Chlorobiota bacterium
CTGAACTCTTTTCAATTACATTTATTATAGAATTTTTTGTACGAGTTTTAATAAATCCAAAATATGCCCCATATATGCTTATCGGTGGTTTAATAGTTAGCAATCAACAACCTGATTGGGTAGAAGCGAAACCCAAAAGATTTGCCTGGCTATTAGGTATGGCTTTGGGAGTGATAATGACCTATTACATCATTTTTGATATTATTACGCCTGTTAGACTTGGGGTTTGTTGGTTATGCCTGTTTTTAATGTTTGTTGAATCAGTTTTTGGTATTTGTTTAGGTTGCCTTCTTTATAAAAAACTGAAATGGAAAACATACAATTGTCCAGGTGGAATATGTGATGTTCCACCACCAGCCTACAACAAAAGAAAATTAGTCATAATTGCAGCCTTTTTAGGTCTTTTCTTTCTGACTTATGTAGGACTGAAATCATATAAACTTAATGAAAAACCGAAAATTATAATAATTAAAGAATAGGCTGAAAAGAAGAATGCCAGCAGGTAACACTGTATAAAAATAATAGCGGTTTTAGTGCTACAATCAATGTTTGTATCTTTATAACAGTTTAGTGCTGAATTGAAAGTTTAGTGCCTTGAAATCCGCTACTGTTCTTATACTAACCGCTGGGGTGAAGTAAAATTGACAATAAAAAGTCAAATTGACAACTATATAGGGTTGTTTAACCTTGTTGGTGATATTGATGAAAACCCCAATAAAAGAAATAATTGAACTTGCCAAACCCATGAGTATTACATTTCACCGTGCTTTCGACATATGCCTTATACAGGAATTAGAACTAGAAAAACTAATACAATTAGGTGTTGACAGAGTTCTAACATCCGGGGCTGCCAATAAAGCAGTTGATGGGGTTGATTAATCGAAAAAACCTGTAAATCAGGCTGGGAATCGTATTGCAATAATGCCTGGCTCAGGAATACGATCTAACAATATTATAGAATTATTTGAAAAAACCAGGGTAAGCGAATTCCATGTGAGCGAAAGAGTTTCTATTGAAAGCCCAATGAAATTTCAAAGAGACGATATTTTTACGGGCGGACTGCCTCAAATCCCAGAATATGAAAAGAGGGAGATTGATAGTGAGAAGATTAGGGGAATTGTTGGCTTGGTTAATGGTTTTTTTTGGATGCAGATAAAAGAGATCTATAAGGATAAAAACTAAGGTCAAAAAAAGTAAGTTTTTGATATCAAACCAAAACATTAAAACTCATCGCTCTCTCCAAACATTCCTTATCCAGTCCGGTTTCAATTTTGTTCTCTTCGCTATAATCAAGTAATATGCCTAGAGGCAGGTTCCCGATTAGTTCCTTTCCCGTCATGGGGCAACCGCCTAAACCACCCATAACGGTATCAAAGCGTCTTATACCGGCTTGCCAGGCAGCATCAATTTTTTCTTTTGCCGTTTCTTTTCGCGAATGCAGGTGAAGACCGAATTCGATATCCGGAAATTCATTTATTAAAGAATTGAAAACATTAAATATTCTCTTGGCATCAGCCTCACCCATAATATCCGAAACGGGAATTGTTTTTATCCCTTTGGCAACAAATTTCTCAGTCCATTTGTATAAAACCTCCAAATCCCAATCATCGCCATAAGGGTTGCCGAAACCCATCGAAAGGTAGGGGATTAGCCTTTTGTTGCTGGCAACGCAAAGGTTTTGCAGAAAATCAATTGTCAGTTCTGCCTCCTCAAATCCCTGGTTTATATTCTTTTTCAGGAATGTTTCGGAAACGGAAAAAGGGAATATCAAGTCGTCGATGACTTCAAAGTCAATGGCTTTTTTGCCGCCGTTTTTGTTGGCAACCAAGATGGCAATACGGGATTTGGTTCTTGAATAATCCAACTTGTTCAAAACCTCTATGGAATCAGCCATCTGGGGTATTGCTTTGGGTGAAACCAAACTTCCCACCTCAACCGTGTCAAACCCGCACTGTAAAAGAAGGTTGATGAATTCAACTTTCCTTTCTGTTGGAATAAATTTGGCAATGCCTTGAAAGCCATCGCGGGGTGTTTCGAGTATTTTTAATTTTTCTTTCAAATTCTACTGTTCTATTCAATCAACCAATTTGGGAAATCCTGTTTGGAAACAACATTGAAGCTTGCTTCAGGGTAAGCCTTTCCCCATGCTTTTGGTTCTTTCGATTTAGTTTTTCCCCACTTTATTTCAAATGCTTCGAGCCTGCCATCTGATTCCTCAACCAAATCAATTTCCTGTTGATCGTAGGTTCTCCAAAAGTACATTCTCTTGTTACTTAGATTGTAATGGTTTTGTTTAAGACGTTCGGCAATAATAAAATTCTCCCACAATTCTCCGATATCCTTTCTGTTAGGTATTGGTGTAAAATCATTTATTATTGCATTTCGTATTCCATTGTCGATAAAATACCATTTTTTGCTCTTGCTGATTTCTTTCCGAAGATTATTGCTAAATGCTTTTAATTCAAATATTACAAATACTTTCTGCAATAAGTTCAAGTATTTTTCAACTGTGTTTTTACTCATCCCCAGATGGTTGCCAAGTTCGTGTGGGGAAACTTCACTTCCTATCTGAAATGCAAGGAGTTTTAATAAATCAAATATTTTTGATGAGCCCCTGAGCCCGTCGAGGGCAAAAATGTCCTTTAGTAAGTATGTGTTAACCAGGTTTTGCAGATAAAACTGTTTTTCTGTCGCAGTTTTATATTCCATTAACTCAGGATATGAGCCAAAAACTATCCTTTCCTCTAGTTTTTGTAAAGATTCAAACTTGCTTTCAATTTCCAAATACTCAGAAACCGAGAAGGGAAATAGATAAAAAGCAAAACTGCGTCCTGTCAGGGGTTCGCCAAATTTATTTAGTAAATCAAAAGCCGATGATCCTGTTGCAATAATTTTAATCCCATTTATTTCATCAACTATAAGTTTCAATATTTGCCCAATATCCGGTATGGTTTGCGCTTCGTCAATAATTAGCAGTTCTGTTCCCGTTAAAGAGGTTTTGTAATTTGCAATACTTTTGTGCCCAAGAAATTCCTTGGTCAAACTATCCTCAGCATTTAACGTAAGCACCTTGCCATGAAAATCTTTTTTGATTTGATTAATCAAAACTGTTTTTCCAACTCTTCTCGAACCAAGAATTAAGACTACCTTATTCGGGCGAAGGAATTGTTCAATATTTACTTTTAATCTCCGTGCTAACATTTCGTGTTTTTCACAAAAATAATAAATTTGTCAACATAATGACAAAATTAACGTAAATATTGTCAACATAATGACAAAATTAACGTTTTAAAAAGGCGGGACAAATCATTTGGTTTTCTTGAAAGTTAACAATTACAACAAACCTGCAACAACAAACCAATTACTTCCTTCCGCTCAACTCCTTGGGAATCCTTCCCTGGTTTATTACTTCGGAGCGGAGGCGGCGACCTAGGATTTTTTCGACCATCCGGCCGGTTTCAAGCACTTTGTCTATATCGAGCTGAGTGTCTATTTCCATCTCGTCCATCATCACAACCATATCTTCCAATGAAACCAAACCAACATCGTTGGCATCTTTATAATAATAATCACCAGTTCCGGAAACTGGCACGCCACTTACAAAGTTGGCCGGTTGCCCGCCTATACCCCCGAGTGTTGCCTCGTAATTCGTCATTCCTGCCTGCAGTGCGGCAAGCACATTTGCCATTCCCCAGCCGCGTGTTGTGTGGAGGTGAACAATTTGTTTATGGGTTTTGCCCACCTGTTCCTGCAACATAGAAAAATAACGATAAATCCTGTCGGGAGAAGCCGATCCGTCGTGGTCGGCATGCTCCACATCGTTGGCGCCAATGTCGAACCAGCGTTTTGTAAAATCCACGGCATCCTCAAGTTTTGTAGGGCCTTCTATGGGGCATCCCCAGATTGTTGAAACGGTACCGTTTACTTTGATGCCGGCATCATGGGCCTTAGGAATCCATTCTTCTGCCATTTTCCAGTAATCGGCAAGGCTGAGGCCGGAGTTTTTCTTTTGATGCGACTCGCTTGTGGAGACCATCAGCAATATCCTGTCGGGGCCATATCCGTCAAGTTTTGCCTGTATTGCCCTTTCGATGGCACGCTCACGGATAGTAACAGCCGTAATCATAACATCGTCCATTTTGCCCTTTAGCTTTTTGCTGTTCCTGATAGCCTTCATTAAATCGTCGGCATCCTTGAATTGAGGCATCCCTTTCGGATTACCGAAATTCGTGGTTTCTATGTGTTTTATCCCGGCCAAAATCATTTGTTCCGCTACCCAAACCTTGGCAGGTGTAGGTACAAATATTTCTTCGTGCTGGAAGCCGTCCCTTACGGTAATATCTCCAATAGTTACTTTTTTAGGATATTGCATATAATTTTATTAAATGTTTTAGTTTCTTTGATTTATTTCAAACGTTTGTGCTTTATGATTTGCTAAGGTAAAAAAACAAAATTAAATAATATTAATTGCTTAAAAATACTTAAACTTGCATTTTAAGCATTTAATTGAGGATGCTGATTTAATCACCAAAAAAAAAGAGCGTGTTCACATTAAAAACGAAAATAGATACCAGTTCCGAGGAGTTTAAAAACAACAAAAAGGAGTTTGTTAAACTGCTTGAGGAATACAAGAGCCGTTTGGCGGAAAACACTAAGGGAGGTTCCGAGCGGGCTGTTGCCAAACATAAGGAAAGAGGAAAACTTCTTGCCCGTGAGCGGGTGAACTTGCTAATAGATCAGAACACCCCTTTTTTGGAACTGTCGCCAATGGCTGTATATGATCAATACGACAATGGATTCCCGTCGGCGGGGATCGTTACCGGAATTGGTGTAGTGCACGGACGCGAAACGGTAATCATTGCCAACGATGCCACGGTCAAGGGCGGTTCGTATATGCGATATACCCTCAAAAAACATATTAGGGCTCAGGAAATCGCAATGCAAAACCACCTGCCCTGTGTTTATATGGTCGATTCCGGAGGAGCATATCTTTCGGAACAGGACACGGTTTTCCCCGACAGGGAACATTTTGGCCGTTTGTTTTATAACCAGGCCCGTATGTCGGCCGAAGGCCTGCCGCAAATTGCTATTGTAATGGGATCATGTACGGCAGGTGGGGCTTATGTGCCGGCCATGAGCGACGAAACCATTATCGTAAAAGAACAGGGTACAATATTTTTGGGCGGACCCCCATTGGTAAAAGCAGCAACAGGAGAAATAGTAACTGCCGAAGAACTTGGGGGTGCCGAGGTGCACACTTCCATCTCGGGGGTAGCCGATCATTTTGCCGAAAACGACCATCATGCAATTCAGATATGCAGGAATATTTTTGAGAACCTTGGGGAAAAGGAAAAACAAAAACTGGAGGTGCTGCCAATTGAAGAACCTCTTTACGATCCTGAAGAGATTTATGGAATAGCACCTGTTGATCTGCGCAAAATAGTAGATCCACGGGAAATAATTATGCGGATGGTTGATGGCAGCCGTTTTCAGGAATTCAAGGCAAAATACGCAACTACCGTCGTTACCGGTTTCGCCCATGTTATGGGATTCCCTGTAGGTATAATTGCCAGTTTCGGGGTTTTGTTTTCCGAATCGGCATTAAAAGTTACCCACTTTATCGAACTGTGTACATCTAGGAAAATACCTCTTGTGTTTATGCAAAACATAACCGGTTTCATGGTTGGAAAAGACTTTGAACGAGGCGGGATAGCAAAGGACGGGGCAAAAATGGTACATGCGGTTTCCAATGCCAACGTCCCAAAATTCACCATTGTTTTCGGAGGATCTTTCGGTGCCGGGAATTATGGCATGGCCGGGCGTGCCTACGACCCGAATTTATTGTTTATGTGGCCCAACGCAAAAATATCGGTTATGGGTGGCGAACAGGCAGCAATAGTTCTCACAACTGTAAAAGAAGAGCAGTATAAATATAGAGGAAAAGAAGTTCCCAAGGGAGAAATTGAAGAGCTAAGACAAAAAATCCTCGCAAAATACGAAAGAGAAGGCTCTGCCTACTACAGCACCTCACGAATGTGGGACGACGGCATCATCGATCCGGTAGATACCCGCAAGATACTTGCTATGGGCATCGCCATGTCGCTGAACAAGAAATACCCGGAACAAAAATATGGGGTTTTCAGGATGTAAGTGTGGGACTATTTGTGGCTAATACCTAAGGAATACCTTATAGACAGCGGAAAAGAAAACTAGATTTGGAAAAATAAACTGCTGATTATCAAAAATAATACTTGATATTAGCCTCAATAAGGTAAGACTATGCGAATATTTAATAAACTAAGATTGAACTCGGCTCAGTTAAACAAAACAAGGAGTTATATTATATATGCAATAGGAGAAATTCTCCTAATTACGATTGGAATTTTAATCGCTCTAAGTGTAAACAACTGGAATAAACAGCAAACTGCTAAAGAAATCGAAATAAAAACCTTGGGGGAAATTCATTCTGGCTTAACCAATGATTTGAAAGACCTTCAATTTAGCTTAAGTATTTACAAAAACGGCAAAAAATCGAGTGACATCTTGATGAATCACATGAATAACAGATTACCGTACAACGACAGCCTTGACAAACATTTTGGGAAGATAGGCCTTTTTGCAGTTTTGAGTGTAAGAACAGGTCCTTTTGAGACTCTGAAATCCAGGGGAATGGAGACCATCACCAATGATTCCTTAAGATTGAAAATAGCAAACCTGTATGATTTGGATTATAACACAATTATCGAATTACAAAAATTGCATATCAATTATTATTCTGTAATCAGAAAAATGTTTTTGACAAAATTCAAGAATTTAACTGCATTCGTATCTGCAAGCCCAATAAATTATGAGGAATTACTAAATGATAATGTTTTTCAAAATGACATTAAATTAAGTTCTGATGAAATATCCTATTCGATTAACACCTATGAATCAACAATTACAAAGTGCAAGGATTTGCTTTTCGCGATTGAAGAGGAAATTGACCGTTTGAACAATAATTAAAAGTAGTTTACATAAAACATAACCTATAAGGATTTTGGGAAATTGCAAGTAAATGTAAACCAGAATTAATTTTTCGCTAACTGCAAAACAGAAACAGATTTCGAGCCAAAACACGAAATCAAAAAATATAAACTATTGAATATCAATAACAAAATTTGATATTAGCCTCAGTTACCATAAAACCTCCGCACGATAAAATACTCCCTTTCAACATCGTAAACAGCCTAATCTCCAGCCACTTTTGGCCAACAACTATCCAAATGCATTTTATGTTGTTATTCTATATAAGTATATATAAATTGTTTATCTTGGCGACTTAATTTTATAAGGTCACGAACCGAATAAAATATACTTGAATTTGACCCTCAAGATTTATTGAAAAAGATTAATGGTAAAAGAATATCAAATAGAAGAAAACCTAATCAAGCAGTTAAAGGAGTTGAAATACACTCATCGACCTGATATTGTCGATAGGAAAACTCTTGAGCAGAATTTCAAAACTAAGTTTGAAGCATTAAACCGTGTGCGACTTTCAGAAAGTGAATTTCTACGCTTAAGGGAAGAAATTATCAATCCTGATGTTTTCGCTGCTTCAAAAATGTTGCGCGAAAAACAATATTTTCAACGGGAAGATGGAACTCCACTTCATTTTACATTGGTAAATATCAAAGATTGGTGTAAAAATGAGTATGAGGTTATCAGCCAGTTACGCATTAATACAGAAAACAGCAATCAACGCTATGACATCATTCTGCTTATTAACGGATTGCCGGTGGTTCAGATAGAATTGAAAAAACTGGATATTTCACCGCGAAAAGCCATGCAGCAAATTGTTGATTACAAAAACGAAGCGGGCAATGGCTATGGCAATACGCTGATGTGTTTCATGCAGCTGTTTATTGTGAGTAATCGTTCCAATACTTATTATTTTGCCAATAACAAAAACCAACATTTTGCTTTTAACGCAGACGAGCAGTTTTTGCCTATTTATCAACTTGCAGACGAAAGCAATAAAAAAATAACACATCTCGAATTATTTACTGAAAAATTCCTGAGCAAGTGTACGCTTGGTGAGATGATTAGTAAATATATGGTTCTGGTGGAAAGCGAACAGAAATTGATGGTGATGCGGCCTTACCAGATTTATGCGGTAAAAGCCATTGTGGACTGCATCCATCAAAACAGGGGAAACGGATATATCTGGCACACTACAGGAAGTGGTA
>JAADIS010000106.1 GCA_013151215.1 Chlorobiota bacterium
CGGCATTGCCCATCGAGGCCGCCTTGTTCCAGTCGGCACAGGCAGCATCCATGTTTTTGTGAAAATAATATGCCATGCCCCTGTTCATAAACACTTTTGAGTCGCTGGGGCTGTATATTGCGGCTTTATTTAAATCGTCGAGCGATTTGTCGTATTTTTTCTGCTGGCCATAAAGCGTTCCCCTGTTATAATAAGCAAGCCCATAACCGGGAGCAATATTAAGCGCCTGGTTGAAGTAATCCTCGGCCTGGTCGAATTGTCCTCTTTCAAAATATATTAACCCTATGGCAACAATCGAATTTGAATCGGCAGGGTTAAATTGTGAGGCATCTTCGTCGTAATATTTCATTGCCAATTCTTTTTGCCCGGTTTCGTAGTATATTTTTCCTAAATTATAACTTGCCAAGGCATTTTCGGGGTCATACATCAATGTTTCCTTGAAAGCCTCTATGGCTTCTTCGGTTTTTTTGGAGTTATAGGCATTAACACCTCGTTTAAAAGCACTTCTGGCATTTTTAATTTCCTTGTCCCTTTTTATTTCCTCTGCAGTTTTTTTCTTTTTGCTCTTTAATTTTACAGCATTGTTTTTTGTTACCGTTGTGTCAACTTTAACAATCTGTGGTTTGGTTTTCGAGCCGAACCATTCCCCGTTCTCATTATTACTCTGTGTATTTTCCTCGGCAACAACTTCTTCCGTTTCCGTTTTTTGCTGTTTTTTTTCGCTTTTTGAATTCTGACAAGATGCAGTAATTGCAATAGCCACAAGAAAAAATAAATAAGGTTTCATATTTTATCGAACATTTTTTGAGTTGCAAAGATATAATTTTGATCAGTTATATCTGTTATCATTCAAAATGTCGCATTAATATGCTCAGCGACTAATTCTCTATTGCTTGTTTATTGGCGTTTGTCGGGTAAATTTGTAAATGGCAAAATCCTTTTAGGCAATTATTTGAGATAATTGGTTTAGCCTTTTTCGGGTCTGTTATAAAAGTTTTGTTCTATTTTCCGACACCTACACTTGCAGGAACCGAGAGGTGGGCTTGAACTATCTTCCAGCCATCATCACCTTTTGACAAAACGCCTGTAAATCTCAAGCCCTCATATTTTTGTGCGACCCCCTTATACATAAAATTATAATTCAGGTTTTCTGCAAACCAAGCCGTTGTTCCATCATCATTTACTTTAATAAATTGGTCGGAGGCAGCAATATAAGTGTCTTCTATTTGTGAAAACTGGGATTTTACAGCCTTGCGGATATTGGTCCAGCCCATAAGCCTTTCGTGCGAATCAGTGCCGTACAATATTATATCGCTCTGCGGAGACCATATTGCCTCAATCAAGTCGAAATCCTGGGTTTCGTTGGCAATAATATAATTTTCCAATAGATGCTCGATGGCAATAGTCTCTTTCGCCATATCAACTTTTTTGTTGCAATCGGAACAAGAACTAAAAAATACGATAACAAATGCCGCCGTGACAAAATAAAAATTCTTCATAAGATTAAACTTTTTTCAGTTGATAAATATACAACAAAAACGCCTGTATTTCAAGTTGCGATACCGATTGGGCCGGAAATAAATTAATATGCAGTAGGCGCATGGCACATATAAAAAGGCATTAAATTACCTAAATATATAAAACACGGCTTCGGAACAAAGCTTGAAACCGAAACCGCTAACATTGTATCTGCTTGAGTACCCGTAGGTTAAGCGAGAGGTAAATATTTGCCAAAAAGGCTTTTGTATATCGTTAATTATTCGTAAAATTGCACACATTTTAACCACATATTTGCCATTTTGGATGAATAAACTTTCAGCTATAAAAAAAGCATTTACGCTAGTAGGGACTTTACTGTTGATGATGATGATTTCAAGCCCGGGCTTGATGGCTCAACATAATAACAATGAAACAGATAAGGCTTGGGAAGGATCGGTTTTGAAGGAAGAGTTCAAAGCCGGCGACATGATTATCGAGCACATTACCGACTCGTATGAATGGCACATAATAAGCATTGGGGAAACTCATCTGAGCATTCCTTTGCCGGTAATTTTCTATGATCAGGGCAAATGGCATTTTTTCATGTCGGGCGCATTTCACCACGGCCAACAGGCTCATGACGGATATTTTGTCTCGCACAAGGATTTTAACGCAGGCAAACTTGTCAGGCTAGATGGGGAAGGAAATGAAATCCGCCCCCAGCTTGACATTTCCATAACGAAAAACGTATTGGCCATATTCATCAGCATGTTTTTGATGATGTGGATATTTATTAGTGTCGCCAACACCTATAAAAAACGTAAAGGGCAAGCCCCTAAAGGACTACAGTCGTTTGTCGAGCCCATTATCATCTTCATTCGGGATGATGTTGCCAAAGCTTCTATAGGCGAAAAAAAATACGAGAGATATTTGCCCTTTCTCTTGACGATTTTCTTTTTTATCTTGCTCAACAACCTCATGGGGATTATACCTATAATACCGGGAGGGGCAAATATTACCGGGAACGTCGGGGTTACAGGTGTTTTGGCTCTTTTCACTTTCATAATAACAACTTTTAGCGGAAACAAAAGCTACTGGCTTCATATAGTAAATGCACCCGGGGTCCCATGGTGGTTGAAATTGCCAGTACCATTAATGCCGATTGTTGAACTGATGGGGATATTTACAAAACCATTTGTGCTAATGGTTCGTTTGTTTGCAAACATCAGCGCGGGCCATATCATCATATTAGGCTTTATTAGCTTGATATTCATTTTTGGTAAAATTGCTGAAGGCCTTGGATATGGAGTGGCAATAGTATCAGTTGGGTTTTCTATTTTCATGGACTTACTCGAACTGCTTGTGGCCTTTATCCAGGCTTATGTGTTTACCTTGTTGTCAGCGCTTTACTTTGGGATGGCAACAGAAGAACATCATTAAAGTTAAATTAGAATTCCATTAATATTAATATTAAAAATAACAAAGATTATGGATTTATTAGCAATTTTATTACAGGTTGCCGCTGATTTAGCCCCTTATGCGAAAATGGGGGCCGGAATAGGCGCAGGTGTTGCTGCGATAGGCGCCGGTATCGGTATCGGGCAAATTGGTCGCGGTGCTGTTGAAGCTATTGCCCGTCAGCCCGAGGCAGTTGGTGATATTCGTTCGAATATGATCGTTGCGGCTGCGCTGATCGAAGGTGTTGCATTTTTTGCAATCGTTGTTTGTTTGTTGATCGTTTTCTTGTAACCAAACAACATATTCCCGGCAAGGTATTGCGATTGGCCGTACCTTGCCGGTTAATATACTTAAAAATACAAAATTAAATTATTTAATATATGTCACTTATAAATCCCGGTTTTGGACTTGTCATTTGGATGATGATCGCTTTGCTCGTCGTTCTTTTTGTGTTAAAGAAATTTGCATGGAAACCTATAATGGAAGCCCTTAAAGAAAGAGAAGAAGGTATAGACGCATCGCTCAAGGCTGCCGAAAGGGCCCACGACGAGATGAAAGACCTCAAGCTCGACAACGAGAAACTTCTTAAAGAAGCAAAAGAAGAAAGGGACGCGATATTGAGGGAAGGCCGCAAGATAAAGGAAAAAATCATCGAAGAAGCCAAAACCAAAGCCTCCAGTGAAGCCGCAAACATCGTGGAGAGCGCAAAAGAAAGAATCGAGCACGAGAAAAGCGCTGCGATCGTCGAGATTAAAAACATCATCGCCGACCAAGCAATTACAATTGCCGAAAAAGTCCTCAGGGAAGAACTAAAAGATAAATCGAAACAAAAGGAGTACATTAACATCCTTTTGAAAGAAACTAACTTAAACTAATAAAGATTAATAATGAGGGTTACTTTATTAGCAAAAAGATACGCACAGGCACTGTTCGACCTGGCTTTGGAAACCAATGTGCTTGAAAAGGTCGCCAACGACATGATGCTCGTGGAAGAAGTTGTGGACAGCAGCAAGGACCTAAGGCTGCTCTTGAACAACCCTGTTATCGACCCATATAAGAAACTTAATGTCCTCAAGAAAATATTCCAGGGGAAAATCGAGGATTTAAGCCTTAAATTCCTTCTTCTGATAACAAGGAAAGGCAGGGAAAAATATATCCGCTACATCTCCAAGGCATTCAACAAAATTTATAAGGAACATAAAAACATAGTTGACGTAACCTTAACTACTGCCTATAAAACCGACAAAGCGGTTAAAGACAGTATCTTGAAGATGTTGACCACTATTACGGATAAAAACATCGATCTCGAAGAAGTTGTTGACGATGGGCTTATAGGAGGTTATTTAATTAATCTCGAAGACTATCAGTATGACGCATCGGTAAAAACACAGCTCAAGAGATTGCGAAAACAATTTTCGGACAACCTTTATATTAAGAAGTACTAAAACAGAAAATAATATTAATATGGCAGACATTAAACCAGCTGAGGTATCAGCCATTTTACGACAGGAGCTTGCGGGTTTCGACTCTACGGCCGTTTTAGAGGAGATCGGGTCGGTATTGCAAATTGGCGACGGTATCGCGCGCGTTTACGGCTTATCGAATGCTGAAGCGGGAGAATTGGTCGAATTTGAAAAAACAGGTTTAAAAGGCATAGTCCTCAACCTGGAGGAGGATAATGTGGGCATTGTCCTACTTGGCGAGGTTGAAGACATCAACGAGGGCGATAAAGTTAAGCGTACCGGGAAAATAGCATCAATCAAGGTTGGCGAAGGCCTCCTGGGACGTGTTATCAACACCCTAGGCGAACCTATAGACGGAAAAGGCGAGATAGGTGGCGAACTTTATGAGATGCCCTTGGAAAGAAAAGCCCCCGGCGTAATTTTCCGCCAACCAGTCAACGAACCTCTTCAAACAGGCATCAAGGCCATCGACGCCATGATCCCTATCGGACGCGGGCAGCGCGAGCTGATTATCGGCGACCGCCAAACAGGGAAAACCGCCATTGCGATAGACACTATAATAAACCAAAAGGAATTTTACGAAAAAGGCGAACCTGTTTATTGTATCTATGTTGCTTCGGGACAAAAAGGAAGTACAGTAGCCAACATTGTGCAAACGCTGGAGAAAAACGGCGCCATGGCTTATACCACCATTGTTATGGCCACAGCCTCGGACCCAGCCGCAATGCAGTTTTATTCTCCCTTCGCAGGTGCTGCAATCGGCGAGTATTTCCGCGACACAGGACGCGCGGCACTGGTAATTTACGACGACCTGTCAAAACAATCGGTTGCTTATCGCGAAGTCTCGCTGCTTCTGCGCCGCCCACCTGGACGCGAGGCATTTCCCGGTGACGTATTCTATCTTCACTCACGCCTTTTGGAGCGTGCCGCCAAGATCATCAATGCCGACGATATCGCAAAAAACATGAACGACCTTCCTGATGTCCTTAAAGATAAAGTAAAAGGCGGTGGCTCGCTTACCGCGCTTCCAATTATCGAGACTCAGGCAGGCGACGTTTCCGCATATATTCCGACTAACGTGATTTCTATCACCGACGGTCAGATTTTCCTCGAATCGGACTTGTTTAACGCAGGTATCCGCCCTGCCATCAACGTTGGTATTTCTGTTTCGCGAGTAGGAGGCAACGCTCAGGTAAAATCAATGAAAAAGGTTGCCGGTACGCTTAAGCTTGACCAGGCCCAATATCGCGAGCTGGAGGCTTTCTCTAAATTCGGTTCCGACCTCGATGCCGCCACCATGGCTGTTTTGGGAAAAGGAAAACGCAATGTTGAGATCCTCAAGCAGCCCCAGTACTCACCAATGACCGTTGGCCATCAGGTGGCAATTATTTATTGCGGCTCCCAAAACCTGCTGAAGGACGTTCCCGTTGAAAGAGTAATCGATTTCCAAACGGAGCTTTTGCACCACCTTGACGCTCACCACCCTGATGTAATAAAGTTATTGGGTGAAGGAAAACTTGATGAAAAAACCGTTGAAACATTGAAAAAAGCCGCTTCCGATGTTTCTGATAAATATAATTGATAATCATATTTAACTAATATGGCCAATTTAAAGGAAGTAAGGACACGGATTAGCTCAGTTAAATCGACAATGCAAATTACCAGCGCCATGAAAATGGTTGCTGCGTCCAAATTGCGAAGAGCACAAAATGCTATTGTTACCATGCGCCCCTATGCTTCTAAGCTTCAAGAGATAATGCAAAACCTAAGTGCTAGCCTTGAAGGATCGAGCGATGGGGTCTTCGGGGCCGACAGGGGCAGCAACAAGGTTTTAATCATCCCCATAAGCTCGAACAGGGGCTTGTGCGGTGCTTTTAACGCCAATGTGATGAAGGAGACCGTTTCTGCCATCGAGGGCGAATACAAACAACAGTACGAAGACGGGAATGTCGATATCTTTTGCATAGGGAACAAAACAGCCGATTTATTAAAGTCGCGCTCTTATGTCGCAAAGCAAGTCAACCATGAAATTTTCGACGACCTAACTTTTGACAATGTTGTAGCTATTGCCGAGGATTTGATGCAAAAATTCTCCGAGGGAAAATACGACAAGGTCATCTTGGTTTACAACCAATTCAAGAATGCTGCAACACAGATATTGATAAAAGAACAGCTCTTGCCCTTATCCGAGCCAAAGCCGGCAGAAGAGGATATCAGCCTTCAGTCCGATTATATTTTTGAGCCCGGCAAACAGGAAATCCTGGACGAACTTGTTCCCAAGACTATAAAGATCCAGCTTTATAAAGCCATACTCGATAGTTTTGCGTCGGAACATGGGGCCCGCATGACCGCTATGCACCAGGCAACCGACAATGCCAACGAACTTCTCAAGGAGCTCAAGCTTACTTACAACAAAGCCCGCCAGGCTGCGATTACTAACGAAATACTGGAGATCGTGGGGGGAGCCGAGGCCTTAAATGCTTGATTTACATTAGAGTCTTTTTTTTATTTTAGAATATGCAAACAGGATAAATTGATTTTTATCCTGTTTTGCTTATTTTCATGAGCTTGTTCTTGTCTATAATCTCAAAATGATGATGATTGTTGCATGCGATTATTCCGCTTTCAACGAACTCCTTAATAATTCTTATAACGCTCTCCTTCGTCATGGCCGACATATCGGCCAAGTCCTGCCTGCTCAACAAAGTATCGAACGAATCGCTGCCATATACCTCGCTGGCCAAATAAAGCAAGGTATCGGCAATTTTGCCATGAGTTTGTTTGTGGGTCAAATCCATTAACCTTTGAAAATAAAAGATAACTCTCTCGTTCCGGTATTTAATAAACTCGAAAGCAAATTTACTGTTTTCGGCCATAATTTCCTTAAAGTCCGAGACTTTGATGAAGCAGGTCTTTGTGTCTTCAAGTGCGATCGCCGTTATGTGATGTAGCTCATCGACCAAAAAACCGGGGCCGCCGATCAATTGGGTGGGCTTGGCAATCTTTAACAATAAGTTTTTCTTGTTGTTCTTGTCCTCAAGGAATATCTTGACCATCCCACTGGTAATGCACAAGATATGGGTAAGTGGGCCGCCGCTCTTAAAAATCGTCTCCCCTTTTTTAAAAGTAACTTGCTGGCGATTTGAATTTATTTCATCCAGCTGAATATCAGTAAGAAGACAAAACATGCTTGACTTTAATTCGCAACTAAAGCAATTCCCCGATTTCGCAAACTCTGCCATAATTTTATAATTTCTTAACAGTCTGAACAGTAAGATAAAACTTCCTTACCATCACTACAATAATTGACAAATATCGCAAATTAATTGATAAGCATCAACATTAATTGTTATAAAATAACTCTCCGTTTTAATTTGTAATCGTTCTAAACGGACTGTTATGTTGATATATCTCAATCTTTTGTTAGAAACTATCAATAATATAAGTATGCAATATCAGTATTCTAATAAGCATCCCACGCTCTTAATAACTATTTTTGAGACTATTAATTATCAATTAAAACAATTTTATTATGAAAAAATCTTTACGCTTAATTTCTGTTGTATTAGTAATGCTTTTCGCAACTAGTATGATAGTGCAGGCACAGGCTACTTATGTAGGCTCCGATGCTTGCGGTGTTTGTCACACGGACAAACACGACACATGGGTGAACTCGGGTCACCCATATAAATTCTCGGTTATCGAGAACAACGAACCCCCGTTCTATCCTCCAATGGTTGTTAACTTCGAGGACACATGGATATCAAATCTAGGTGACGGAACTCATACATGGGCTGACATTGCCGGTGTTATTGGTGGTTTCGGCTGGAAGTGCCGTTTTGTAGGTACTGATGGCCACATTATAGGAACCGCGGGAAGCTCATTCCCTGACGCAGGTGGCGGACACAACCAGTTTAACTTCTATGGTGGAGTTGATTATGGCTGGGTTGACTACCACACGGGCGACGTTAAGGTTTATAACTATGGTTGCTTTAAATGTCACACAACTGGTGGCGACACAACAGGAACATGGTTGGCCGGCGTTGACGGACTGGGTACTTTTACCGAAGGTGGGATAGGTTGCGAAGGCTGCCACGGACCAGGTAGCGAGCACATTGCCGGACCTACTGCCGATAATATCGACAAGGTTTATGAGCAAGTTCATCAAGACAACACTCTCGGCGGCCTAGAGATTGACGGCGTTCTTCAAACCCCGGATCCAAACGGAAACGACGTCAACTTCATGTGTGGTACTTGCCACAACCGGAGCTATACCAATCCTATTAACGCACATGGTGGATTTATCAAGCACCACGAGCAATGGGACGAGTTTACTCACACCAAGCACTATGAAAACGGAATGACTTGTGTTACTTGCCACGATCCTCACAAACGTACTATCTGGGACGGTGACGGAATAAAAATGGCTTGTGCGACTTGCCATGCCACCGAGGTTGAAACTATCAACCACGAAGAAGGCGCCACTTGCATCGACTGCCACATGACCTATGCTGCAAAATCAGGAACAACAAGAGGAGAGAGCGGGTACAAAGGCGATATTCGTTCACACTTGTTCAAAATTACCGTTGACACGGCAAGTATGTTCTCGGCCGACGGCAGCGTTGTCAGGGACGACGACGAAAGACCGGCATCGTTAAGCCCTGCTTATGTTTGCCTTGGATGCCACAATGACGACCCTAACGACGACATTCCGGACAAAACCCTGGAACAAGCAGTCGCTCAGGCTAAAGACATGCACGAACCAACATTTGTTGATAATTATCAGGAATTTGAACTTAACGTTTATCCTAACCCGACAAATGGCGCAACCAAAATTAGCTTCGTTGGCGAATCAGAAAATGTTTCTGTAAGAATTTATAGTATTACCGGACAATTGGTCTATAACCTCGATAACTTGAGCAATGCTTCAGGAAACTATATTGTTTCATGGAACGGTTTAAGTAACACAGGTGCCACGCTCGATGCCGGATATTACTTCATCAAAATTTCATCAGGTAATAAAACTGCTACTAAGAAATTAGTAATGATGAAATAGTGATCTTGTTAAACAATAAAAAAGGCCGCTTTATGAGCGGCCTTTTTTTTTCTGTTAGGGACCAGTTACCGAAGATTGCAGGACAAACAAGTCGCATCGCATTAAATAGGGTCTGCTGAAAAACGCCTAACAACGTGAGGTATATGTTGTTACACGATTTTTGTTAGTTCGGGATGCAAACTTTTTTCAAGGATTTATTAAAAAAGCCTGCATTTTTTCTAAAAATCTTGTTTGCTAGCCCGTAGTGCATCATCTACTCCATTGCGGCGGCTCGCAGTATTATTATACATCTTCACCTTGCGGCTTCGTATATGATGTGCTACGGACTTTTTCGGCAGACCCTAAATATCAATACCTTCCCGGGTTTTTAAAATACAATCTCGTTAGCACTTTTTTTAGCTCCCTCTCCATTATCATTTCGGACACAACTTCAGAAAGCTGCCTTTTTTCTTGCTTTTCCGCTTGGGCCATGATTTTTTCGTCCGGAATATCTATTTGGTATAAAAGCGATAATATCTTAGCCGGGCTTGCTTCCAATAAGTGCCGTATTTGTGTTTCGAGCCCCAAATAAACTTGCTGCCAAGAAAAACCCAAAGCGCTATCATAGTCGATCTGCAGGCCGAACAAGGCAAAATCTTTTATGATTTGCTTAATCGTGAGCTCAATTATTTCTTTGTCGCTACGACATCTTTGAATTGCCGAGGCCGGAATATCAAGTTTGTCCATATTGTTTTTGCGCAAAAGTACGTTTTATGATTAAATCAATTTAATTGCATAATTGTTTATTTTTAGCCAAAATTAAATATGAAGATAGGTTCCATTGTTATAATAGTTATAATTTTCTGTATATCAGGAAACAGCTACTCCCAAAACATTAATGATTTCCAAACCGACGAGAGCGTTCTCTACTCGATGAACAAACAGGTCGGTCAATTCGTGCGCCGTTTCAATATGGAAGAGGACGAATATGGCAAGTTTTTGCGCAAAGACGACAAACGTTACCATAATAATGCACTGAGGTCGAAAATAATGCCCTCCATGTTCGATAAATCAAACCCGCGCACATCAGGAAACTTGCAGGCCTACTTTATCGACGATATCACCAATCCCAAGAATCCGGTATTCCTGAACTTCCTCGACAAGAATTGGTATGCTGAGGTCTCTGCCTCTTTTATAGCCGACGGACAGGAAGTAAGCCTGATACTTTATTTACGGATACAGCCCGAGAACCTGGGGTCGAAATGGGTGATCAGCAATGTTTATTATAGTTATTTCCCGCATCTTTTCCCAAAGGCCGACACACTTGAGAAAGCGAAATATTTCCTGCACCCGCAGAGCCACGAGCTCGATTTTATGAACCTGCACAAAGCCCTCGACGACCCTGCCCATATAGAGTATTATGCATCAAACAGTTATAGCCCCGACTATCTTACGCTGTTCTTCTATCAAATGAAAACCGGCAAACTTAAATTCAAGGAAATCAATACTGTTAAATTCCATTTTCTTCAGATCAAGAATTGGTATTTCGAGCTTTCTTATTTCAACAGAAACGATAATAATTCAGGTTGGCTGATTTCAAACCTGATTTATATAGAAGACGGTAAAAAAGGCGATTTAATAAAATCATTCGGACTATGCAACTAAGAGCACTCATAGCCATTCTGGGTTTGTTCCTTTTCGGCTTCGATGCATGGGGCCAAACTGAAAACAACCTGGCAAAAGAGGAAATAGACGCCTATTCGCAACAATGCGGACAAATGATAAACTACCTTGAAGGAACATTGAACTTCCTTGGCGATTCAACCGAGGCGGCTTCCGAAAAGGATATTATTATCAACGAGAGCTATGCTAAGATTTTTGTTGGCGAAAACGTTCAGATCGAAGACGATTTGGACGAAAATCGCGATATTGCCCTTAGCAAGGATGTTCAGGCATATCTAAAAGACATCGGTTTCTTTTATAAGAACATCCGTTTTAAATTTGAAGTCAACTCGATAGAAAATTTCGTGAACGACAAGGGGCAAATATATTTTAAGCTGGTCGTGAACAGGAATTTACAAGGTGTAACAATTAATGACGACACCATAAACAACAATCAGTTGCGATATGTGGAAATAAACTTGAACGCCATTGAAAAAGACCTTAAGATAGCTTCGATCTACACGACCCTGCCGAACAAAAAACACGAAATGGCTTTCTGGTGGAACAATATGGCCGAAAGCTGGAAAGATTACTTCGGAAAAGGAATCTTGATCTATGACACCCTCCCTTTCAGCAATATCATCAGCTTTACCGACAGCAGCCTGGTAAAGCTTCGCTGGAAGGAACAAACAAGGTTGGACAGCTTATATATCAGCAATGGCGACACTCTAAATTATCTTGCTTCAAGCAAAAAACCGGCTGCATACGATGAAGTGTTTTTGAAATATGATACATCCTACGCACAAATACCTGATACGCTTATCCTCGATACCAAGACCATTTTCCATAATATCGAAAAAATGTGGAAAACCAAAAAAATAGATATTGCCAACAGCATTTTAATCGGTGATCTAAAACCTCTTGCCGAATTAACGGAATTAGAGTCCGTCGATATATCCAATACGCTTATCGAC
Source organism: Chlorobiota bacterium (assembly GCA_013151215.1). Classification (GTDB taxonomy): domain Bacteria; phylum Bacteroidota; class Bacteroidia; order Bacteroidales; family F082; genus BM524. The sequence continues at coordinate 12,072 of JAADIS010000106.1, forward strand.
GACTTAAGCCCATTGCGCAACTTAAACAAACTAAAAGTGTTGAAGGCCGGCGGAACGCCATTAACCAATATCGACGCATTAAGATATTCATCCAGTTTGCTCGAAATCGACTTTTCAAATACACCTATATCAAATATTGAGGTTCTCTTGAACTTAAAACAATTGGAAAAGTTGAACGTGTCATTTACCAATATCAACAACTTCAGCACCTTGACACAGTTGACAAACCTTAAATCGTTGAATATCAGTGGACTCGATATTAGCGGGGATATTGGTGGCTTTGATAAGCTTTCAAAACTCGGGGAGTTCGTAATGACATCGACTAACATAAAGGACCTTGATTTTATATCTAACAACAAATCCATTCAAAGATTAAATATCGACAGTACTAATGTCTCTGATTTATCCCCTTTGGCAGGGCTTGAAAACCTTAGTATATTACAAGCAAACAACACTGCGGTTAAGGACATATTAGTGTTGGTAAATCTTGAAAACTTAAAACTTATTTATTGCGACAACAGCAAGGTAGATAAAAACGAAGCCTCGAAGTTTATCGATGCAAAACCAGGCACAACGGTAATATTCAATACCGGTGAGCTCTTAAAATGGTGGGACGGCCTGCCCGAAAGCTGGCAAGGCATCGCACATTCGCGGATGAGGCTCAGCGATCCGGTAAACAAGGAACAGCTGCACAAGATCATAAGCATAAAATCGGTTGACCTGGCCAACAACAAGGCCATTAAAAGCCTTGAGCCCCTGCGCATGCTTTACCGCCTTGAGGAACTCGACGTTTCGGGTTGTGACATTTCAGATTTAAGCCCTTTGGGCGGTTTGAACAACTTAAAGAACATCAATATCAACAAAACGAAAGTTCAATCCGTAAAAGCCTTGAAGCCACTTGGCAGGCTTGAGGTCTTAAGATGTGAAAATACCGGCATTGCCGACCTTAGCCCTCTTGAAAACTGTTTTAAGCTTACAAGGGTTTATGCCGACAACAGCAATATAGACACAAAAACAGCATTGCGGCTGAAAAGGGCACTGCCTTCCTGCCTGATCGTTTACCAAACCGAACAGCTTGAAATGTGGTGGGAAAACCTTAGCGCCGGTTGGCATAGAACGCTGCTCGAAAACGCAGAGGCAGAAAACCCGCCAAGCCGCGAGCAGCTGCAGGAAATCGTCGACCTGGCAAAACTGCATATCGACAACACCACCGACATAGGTTCGCTTGAGGCATTGGGCTTGTTCAACAGGCTCGAAGAGATACAAATTTCCAATACGTCAATAAGCGATATCAGCCCCCTTAGTTTCTTGCCTTCGCTGAAGCGGATAAGCATGCCCAACAACCCGGTTTACGATATCAGCCCGCTATCGCGCATGGAAACGCTTGAGGAACTAAATATCGAGAACACCTCTGTTGACGATCTTGAGCCCTTGTCGGGCTTGAAAAACCTGAAGCTGTTGAACATTGCCGGCACCAAGGTAAAGAGCCTAAAGCAGATACAAGGCCTCGAAAAGCTGGAAATATTGATATTAAACAATACCGGGGTAAAATCGTTGAAATATCTTGAAAATATTCGCTTAAAAGAGCTCAAATGTTATAACACCAGGATTAAGGCATCGAAGATAGAGGCGTTTAAGGCCGGCCATCCTTATTGTGAAGTAGTTTATTATTAACAGTTTTAATTATACAAGAAATTCCAGGAAGTTTACAGGTCTCACAACCATGTACTCTGAATCGGGGTAAGCATTACGCCATTGCCTTGGTTCTTTTGTTTTTGCTTTACCGTATTTAAATTTAAATGCAAGAGTTTTCCATCGCGTTCCTCAACCAGGTCTATTTCCTTTTGGTCGTAAGTTCTCCAAAAAATTTATTCGAAAACAAGCGTTGATATTCCTGTTTTTTTCAAAAATACACTATTTTTCTTAATTAGGCAGGTAGACTTGCCTAATTATTCAAAATTAGGCAAGTCCATGTCCCTAATTTTGCCTAATTGGGGAAGTCTACGGGCTTATCTCCTTTTTTCTTAAAACCCAACAGGCGATTATTTACAGCAAGCAAGAATGATTTTCTATGGCCGACAAGATCAAATCCGAACGGAATTGCCAATGCTTGTTTAAAGGGTTTGTGCACCAATGAGCCTGTTCCATATCAGCATCTCCCCCACACTGTTAACAACTTAGTCTAGTTTGGGCATGCCTTTTAAAACAGTTTTATCTAAAAATGGAATATCAATGTTGAATTGTTCTTTTCCCCCTCGACAATACTTATAAATTATTCTTTCTTGCTCTGACGTGCCGCTTTCTTTTGCCTTTTTCTTTCAGCCTTTTGGGCTGCTTTTTCCTTGGCCTTCTCTCCTGCCCCTATCGGGATGTTCATTTTAAGAAAGAACGAACTGTTATTACTGCCCTGCTTCCCTTTATAAACATTCACAAAGCCGTAATAATATTTTGCGCCCAAGGTCCATCCTGTGCCCTTAAAAAGCCGGTATCCGGCTCCTAAGGTCAATCCCGCATCTATTTTATTCAGTTTTTCGCGATTATATTCTTTTATTATCGCGTCGCGGCCCTCAAGGTCGGAGTCAAACTGTATCCAGGAGCGATACATCAAGCCGAATTGAGGCCCAAGCTCCAAATAAAAATTGTTTTTGAATTTGTGTTTTACCAAAACAGGAACCAGGAAATAATTCATCTGCTGGCTGTAGTTGCCCTCAACGCGAAAACCATCCGAGTCTTTGAAAATAGTAGCATTCAATGAGCTTAGGTCGTTGTCGGTGAGCTGACCGGCCCCCAAAGTAGATTTTACCAAGACCCCCGTGTTTATATACCATGAGGGATGCAGCTGAAAATTGAAATAAAAGCCCAGGTTCCAGTCGCCATGATATTTTGATGCCTCGAACGCTGAGATCCTCGACCAGTTCAGGCCGCCTTCAAGGCCAAACTCAAGCTTGTCGGAATTCAGCTTGTCGCCGAGCAAGAGCGTTATCAATATTTGAGAATGAGCAGCAAGACCTATTAGGACAAGAGTGATTATTACGATAGTTTTTTTCATTTCTTGATTTATTGGTTAAAAGTATAAAAAATGATTAACCCCAACAGGCTCAGATAATCAGTCGCACGCCACCAAGCTCTTCAATTCGGTATGGGAAATGATCGCCAGGCGAACCGATGAACATGAAGTTGATGGGGATATTCCATTTTTTGGAGAGCTGGCGAACCAGATCAGGGCTGAACTTGCCTTTTATATGCTCAAACTCGATCATTATCTCAGGATACTCCTTGTTCAAAAAGTCAATGTCTTTTATTAAGTTCTCGATTATCGATTCCGCGTCTGTTTCCTTGCTGTTGATAACCGTAACTATCTTAAGTTTTTTAGTGCTTTCGTTTTTCATGATATACAGCAATACCCTGTTCAGGTTTTTAATATTATCGCCTCTTGTAAAAAACACGAACTCCTGTGAGCTTATTCTCTCGATAGTATGGTTTATCGATACATGGAGCTTTAAAAACAACTCCCTTATTGGATCGAATACATTTCGGAGCAACCTTAACAACAATCGTAAAATTGTTAAGCGGTTAAGCATTATGATAATAAAAATGATTCCCGGAATAAAGTATTCAAGAAAGATCTTAAAGTTGGAAGGCATGTCGCTGCTTGTCGATTCCATGCTTATGTTTCCTATCAACGCAACCGTTACTGCCGCAAGGGCGATCAAAACAGATATCCAGCTGGCTTTATATTGTCGCGGCAGTTTGCTCCTTTTTACTTTCAAAAGTATATTTCCGATTGCGAACAGCCCCATCACCGACAGAAAGGATATTGTGTAAACCCCTGCTAAGACCTCGACTTTCCCCTTGGTTATCAGCAATACGGAAATACTGATGAGCAAGAACAAGATGATGATCCGATACGAGCTGTTGCGCTTGTTCCGTTTCAGGAAAAAGGGCGGCAGTATCCTGTCGAGGGTCATACGTTCGAGCAGTCCCGTTACACCGACGAAAGAGGTTAGGACAGCGCCCGAGAGGACAATGATAGCGTCAACGGAAATAACCCAGGCCAACCAGTTGCCTCCGCTTATCCTGCCCATCTGCGAAAGCAAGGTCTCGGTATGAAGCTCTTTGATTTCAGGGATGGCTATGATAGAAATGGCCAAAAAAGCCATCAGCGGGTTGATAATGCTGACTATGACCCACATATTCTTCAGTGTTTTCACAAAAACCCCCCTGCCTTGCTCCTCCACATAGTTTGCGGAGCTTTCAAAACCGGATATGCCCAGCATAGAGGCAGAAAACCCAAGGAAGATAGCTGTTGTAACACTTCCGCCCACGGGGACTTTCCAGTTTTCATAAAAAGTGCTGAAGCCGTTGTCGAAAAGATAATAAAAAATAAAGCCTATCAAAAGCACCATCGAGACCAGGTGGAAAATAAAAATCCCTATTGCCACTTTCGACGACTCCTTAATCCCGAGTATTGCCAATAAAGCAAATATCAGCAATAGTACCACTGTTGATAAAATAACCGGCTCGGAGCTCCATAGCCCATGCATATACCTCATGGCCTCGTTTGCCGATATGACCGATGTAGCCATATACGACAATATGGTAAGCGTTGCCGCAAAGGAAGCCATAAACTTGCTCGTGGTATTGAGCAATGCGTTATATGCGCCGCCGTTCAAGGGCAATGCACATACTACTTCAGCATAAATTTTACGGAAGAGGAATAATACCAGGGCTACTATGAGCAAGGTAATCCAGGCATATTTACCTGCATAGATAATCGACAGGGCTGATACATAGAGAACCGAGGAGCTGATGTCGTTGCCGCAAATCGCCGTTGCCGCCAATTCGCCTAATTTCTTACCCGATTTTTTCATTCCATTGAATAATAAAACATTAAATGTTATGCTTTCAAATTAAACAAACAGCATAGGTAGCCAAAAGGGATAACCCAAAAAACAACATTAAATCCTGACTGCCAAAAAACGCACAAAAGTACTATTATTTGATAAAACACGCGAAAGTTTATTTTAGTGAACAGGAGAAAACCAAAAGGAGGCAAGCCCAATAAATTATTCATGGTCAAAAAGGCTTTAAACCCAAGGTTCTTATGGTTTTATCCGTTTGCGTCGCGCTCCATTGCAATGCAAAGCCTGACGAAAAACTCCTTGCCGAATTTTCGTGTTATCGGCTGTTCAAGATACTTATAAAGTGGTTCGCCCGGGTTTTTGCCCTTTTGGAGGGCAGGCGCGCAGATACTCCAATTATTATAGTTCATAGCTGTAAAATCGCCAACTTTGCTTAGCCTTATCGGATATAAATGGCATGAAACAGGCTTTCTGTATTTTATTTTACCCTCTATCCATGCTCTTTCGATGGCACAAAGGCTGATGCCGTTTTCCTTATAAACAAAGGCACATTCCTTGCCATCAATGAGGGGTGTAACATATTCGGCGTCGGAATCGTAGTCGAAAACACCGACCAATTCGGCCACTAGCCTGCCCTTGGCGGTCATAAAGGGTTTTATATCGTCGATATAATCCTCGATGATGGAAATTTCCTCCTCTTCCAGTGGCGCCCCGGCATCGCCCTGAACGCAACATTCCCCTTTGCAGGCCACTAAATTACAAGCAAAATGAATTTCCTTCAGCTCGTCGGAAACCAGGACGTCATCAATCAACATCATCAATAATCATTTTTATATAAGTCGAAACAGAATTATCAAGGCGGCAAAATTAAAAAATATTGATTTGTATTTCCCGAATTCCCTGCAAAGGAAATATTTAACTACATTTGTTAAAATTATCAACACGAAGATCATGACTGAAATTAGAAGGACGTTCGACGTTTTGTCGAACATGGAAGAAAACTACCCTGGCAAAGATGCCTTATCGGTAAAACGCAACGGCAAGTGGGAACATTTCAGCACTGCTGAATATAGGGAATTTGTTGATAATTTCAGCCTGGGGCTTATAGCCAAAGGTTTTAAAAAAGGTGATAAAATTGCCACCGTGACCAATAACAGGCCGGAATGGAATTTCATCGATTTCGGAATGTCGCAAATAGGATGTGTTCATGTGGGCATTTACCCTACCATAAGCGAAGAAGAGTATAAGCACATACTCTCGCATTCCGAATCAAGGATTTTAATAGTCTCGGACCTGGGGCTTTATAACAAGCTCAGGCCTGTATTCGACAGTATAGGGACATTAGAGGAAATATATACCATCGACGAGGTAAAAGGTGCTGCCAGCTGGATGGAAATCTGCCGCCTGGGTGCTTCAAGGAAAAAAGGCTTAGGTGCCGAGCTAATAAAAATGCGCGATGATGTTGACCCTCATGATTTGCTCACCCTCATTTATACCTCCGGCACTACGGGGCTTTCAAAGGGCGTGATGCTGACCCATAACAATGTTGTAAGCAATTTCAAGCTTGCGCATAAGGTTGTAACATACTTAAAAGCCGGCGACAGGGCCTTGAGCTTCCTCCCTCTTTCGCATGTCTTGGAAAGAGTGGGTAATTATTTATGGCAATCGCTGGGGCTTAAGGTTTATTATGCCGAAAGCATTGATACCATAGGCGACGACATGCGCGAAATAAAAGTTAATGTGTTTATTACCGTTCCCCGCGTTTTCGAGAAAGTTTACGATAAGATAATCAATAAAGGCCGTGAGCTCGGTACAGTTAAGAAAGCCCTGTTCTTTTGGGCCGTCAGGGTCGGCGACAAATATGATCCCGACCCATCGAAGAGGTCAGCCATGTACAACCTCAAGCTTAAGATAGCCAACAAACTGATATTCAGCAAGTGGCGTGAGGCCCTGGGTGGCAAGTTAAAGGGCGTTATTTCGGGGGGTGCAGCCTTGCAGGCTAGGCTTGCCCGTATTTTCTGGGCGGCAGGAATAATTGTACAGGAAGGTTATGGGCTTACGGAGACATCACCATTGATATCGGCCAACATGCCGTCGTTCCCCGGCGTTAAATTCGGTAGCGTGGGGCTGGTGCCTGACGAGCTGGAGGTAAAGATAGCAGAGGACGGCGAAATTCTGGAAAAGGGCGAGAACCTGATGATAGGTTATTATAAGGATCCCGAAAAAACCGCAGAAGCAATTGATAAAGACGGCTGGTTCCACACCGGCGACATAGGAACGCTTGACGAAAACCGCATGCTTACCATCACCGACAGGAAAAAGGAAATATTCAAACTTTCGGGAGGAAAATACGTTGCACCTCAATTGATAGAAAACAAGTTCAAGGAGTCGCAGTTTATTGAACAGATAATGATTGTCGGTGAGAACGAGAAGTTTACGGCAGCCCTCATAGTGCCTGATTTTGAGTTTTTGCATAAATGGTGTGCCTTGCACAATGTTGCCTTCCGCGAAAACAACGACCTGATCCTAAAAGCACGTATAATCGAGAGGTATCAGAAAGAGCTTGACAAATACAACGAAGAACTGGGTCATGTCGAGAAAATAAAGGTTTTCAGGCTTGTTGCCGACGTTTGGGGGCCGGAGAACGGATTGCTTTCGCCGACACAAAAACTTAAACGCAAAAAAGTTAAGGCTTTATATACTTCGTTGTTGGATGATATTTATCAGAAGAATTAAGCGTGCGCCGCAATAACGCTCAGGGATGAGAAAGCCAATCCTTTAAGGGATAGCTCGGCCTGTAAGGGAAGGTTTTCTAAAGATGGTAATTCTTGGCATCGAAGTCGAAATCGACGAAATAATCAACACCTTCCTTGAGTTTTTTAACAACCTTTTGCTCTTTATGGATTATTTGCAACCTGAAATCGTCTATTTCTTCGTCATCAACAAAGTAGTTTTTGCTTTTCGCTTCCTCATACGAAAGTTCAATAAACACCTTATACTTCGACTCTTTGCACATTATTGAATACAAACCCTTGATTATCAGTACGTCAACGCCGTTAAAGTCGGTTGTCAGCTTATCTACGTAATTAGTAAAAAGGTCAACGTAGGGAATGGTTGCGACTTTATTGTTTTTAAAATCCTGTATTGTTTCATATATTTTCTCCCAGTCGTATTCATCGCTGCCAACAGCATCGATACCATGTTTCTTGCGCCATTCCCTTCTTTCGTTAGGCGGGATTTTATAATAATTGTCCAGTTCCATGATTTTAACTTTCAAGCCTTGCTCCTTGAGCAAGCGGCCAAGCAAATAACAAACCGTTGACTTGCCCGTTCCAACTTCTCCGGTAACGGTGACGATATACTTGGGGCTAATGTCATCCTTAATCCTGTCGTAGATCAAGTGTGCGGCGGCTTTGTGCTTTTCGCTTATCGTAATTATCTGATTTTGCATAATATAAATATTTTAAACAACCATTAAGCTAATCGTGTCCTTTAATAAATTCTTTTGCAAGATTACGATTTTTTATAGGAGGGAAATGTAAAAATCGCAATAATAAAAAATAATTATCGCTTGATGTCGGAGAGATGGGATTCGAACCCACGACCCCTACGTCCCGAACGTAGTGCGCTGCCTGACTGCGCCACTCTCCGTTGTTTTCAGTCCTTTTGTCATATAATTACGAAAAGGTTTGCAAAGGTAAAAAATTATCAGAAGTCATATTAAATAAATGGCTCAAATGACCAAATATTATTTTTGTTGCGTTTCAGGGCAGGGAAAGACGTCCCGGGGACATGGGTTTCCCTCGGGGTTTTGTCGCGGCCACGGCCATTTTGATACAAGCTTAATTCTTTTGCCCGCTCATATAAAACTCTAAGATGCCGCCCTTTGTTATTTCGCTGTGGAGGATATAGTTGCGTTTTAGCAACTTGCCGTTTAGCACGACCTTTTTAACATACACATTATGCTCCGATTGGTTAAGGGTTTTAATTTGAAAAACCTTTCCGTTTTCCAGATTTATATCAGCGGAAACCACCATGGGGCTTCCCAGGTCGTATTTTGCCGAGCCCGGGCTCACAGGATAAAAGCCCAGGGAAGAAAATATATACCATGCGCTCATTTGCCCTGCATCGTCGTTGCCGCATAAGCCATCAACCGTATTCGAGTACATCTGGCCCATGATCATGCGGACTCTCATTTGGGTCTTCCACTCATCGCCGCAATAATTGTAAAGATATGCGATATGATGTCCAGGCTCGTTTCCATGGACATAGTTGCCCATGATGCCGTCGCGGGTAATGTCTTCGCTTTCAGCAATATGCTCATCCGACAATTCCATGGCGAACAGCGAATCCAAATGCCGGGAAAACGCGTTCTTACCTCCCATCAACGCAATTAACCCCTCAGGGTCTTGTGGGACAAAAAGGCTGTAAGTCCATGCGTTTCCCTCAATATACCCTGCCTGATGTGTGTTTAAGGTATTGAAATCGCTTATCCATTCACCATTCGAGGATTTCGCCCTCATAAAGCCTGTATTGCTGTCGAACAACTTCTTGTAATTTTCGGCCCTAAGGGAAAATTCCCTGGCTATGCCCACCTCTCCCAAAGCCGTTGCCATTTGTTCGATGCACCAATCGTCGTAAGCATATTCCAGTGTTTTCGATACCGACGAACTGCTTTTGTCCTCTGGGACAAACCCAAATTTTTTATAATCGGGAATGCCGTCGTAATAAGCATTATTTGCTGTTGTTACTGCCGCGTCCAGGTATTTTGGGTCTTTTGCTATAACGCCCTTGACCATGGCATCGGCCAAAACCGAAACAGCGTGATACCCGATCATGCACCAGTTTTCGTTTGAGTAATGCGACCAAACCGGCAGCATTTTATGAACGCTCTGCTCATAATGTGCCATCATCGACTCGATCATATCCTTGTTCCGGCTTGTTTGAACAATGTTGAACAGCGGATGCAATGCCCTGAAGGTGTCCCAAAGCGAGAAAATGGTATAATTGGTAAATCCTTTTGCTTTATGTATGTTTTGGTCTAGGCCTTTGTACATACCATCGACATCCATATAAACCACCGGGCTTAAAAAGCAATGGTAGAGCGCAGTATAAAAAGTTTCCTTTTGGGTTTCGTTCATGAAAACTCCCTGTATTTTCGAAAGTTCCTTGTTCCATTTTTGCTGCCCTGCCTGCTTAAGCTCATCAAAACCCCAGTTTGGCGCCTCTTCCAAAAGGTTTTCCACCGCCCCCGCCGTACTTGTTGACGAGAGGGCGAATTTTATTTTTATGCTCTCCCCTTTTTCGGTTTTAAACCGGAAATAGGCCTTTATTTTCCTTCCGGCCATTTCAGGGAAGTTTTTTGTTTCGTCGAACTTTCTCCAAAAGCCCTTGTAAACGGAACTGTCGTATTTTTGATGGCCATATTCTAAAATGGGCTTGGAAAACGCCATGGCAAAATATACGGTTTTTGTCCTTGCCCATCCGGCTGTTTGCCGAAAACCAGTTACAAGAGTGTCGTTTTCAACCCTTACGAAGGTCCATATATTTTTACCGTCGTAATTATAAATGCCTGCCATGAGGTCGAGGATGATGTTTGCGGAATCGGTTTTAGGAAAGGTGTATTTGTGAAAACCAACCCTTGTTGTTGCCGTAAGTTCGGCCAGGATGGAATAATCATCGAGGAAAACACTATAAAAAGCCGGTTTTGCAGTTTCGGACTCGTGATTATAGCGTGAGCGGTAGCCGCTTTCCGGATTTGATGCCGTCCCCATGTTGAATTTTATTTCACCCGTGGTGGGCATTATTAAAAAATCGCCTAAATCGCTATGCCCCGTTCCGCTGAAGTGCGTATGGCTAAAGCCGATGATCGTGCTGTCGTCGTACTGATAACCGGAACAATACCTATAAGCCCCGGGATTATATTTGCCGTTTTTTTCATAAGGCTCGGCCTCGGTTTCGGGGCTTAGCTGAACCATCCCGAAAGGAACGCAAGCCCCCGGGAAAGTATGTCCCATGTTTTTAGTTCCCACCAAAGGGTTTACAAATTCAGTATAGTCAGCGGAAGTTTGCGAACGCAAAGCCATAACAACGAACAGAAACAACGCTAGGGATACGATTCTTTTCATATTATCCGATCTTTTGCTGCAAAGATAAAGGTTTGAGACATGAATCAGCATAAAAAAAACCCCTGCCTGAAACAAGCAAAGGGGTTTGTGTATTATTTACCCTGGCGGTATTATTTACATTTCAGCTCAGTTGTAATCTTATACTTTGCGGATTCTACATTATTTCCGCTGCTAACCTTTTTGAATGACGCACAGGCAGAGGCGGCGTCGCCAGATGCTTGTTGGGCCGAGCCCAGCTCGAAATAAATGTCCGATTTGTCGCCTTGCTGCATGCTTAAGGCTTTGTTGGCGGCCTCGATGGCTTTAGCATATTGTTTTGCTTTGTTATAAGCAACTGCAAGATAAAAATAAGTATCGGTTGTTCCGGCGGCATATTTCATCGAAGCGTTAAAATGCTCGGCGGCCTTTGCGCCATGTTCCTTCGACAGCTCAACCGAACCTTCGTTGAACAATGTTGACGAGGCCAGTTTTTTCGCTTTTGCGCTATATTTTGCCGCCTTGGCGTTTCCGGCTGCCAGCTCGATGGTCTTATCGACATTTTCAAGCATCAGGTCTATTTCGTCTTTTTCTTTATAAGCCATTGCTTTGCCTAAAAATGTTTTATAGGATTTAGGGTTGTATTCGAGTCCTTTTTCAAATTGGGCAAGGGCTTCGTCGGGCTTTTTCGATTTTAAGGCAACTTGTCCCTTGGTGGTATGTATCTTGCCTATATAGCTTAGGCTTTTTTTGTTTTTGCTATTATCGCCGAGCTCGGCAGCCAGATCGGCGCTTTTTTGCATTTCGGCAATAGCATTGTCGAATTTTTTCTTTTTGTAGAGGGAAAGGGCGTTTTTATAATAGGCATTGTTCAATTGTTTTTGAACATTTGCCTTAAGGTCGTCGGCATCGGCGCCAACGCCATTGCAGATATCCAGTGCTTCTTCAAACGACCTGGCAGCATCGGCATAAGCCTTGGCCGCATACTTCTCGTTCCCTTCGTTGTACTTGGTGCCGGCATCGTCGAGCGTTTGGGCAAACGTACTTGCACCAATAAATATCGCGGCCAGCAAAATCAAACTTTTCTTAAACATTTCTAAAATTTATTTATTGTACTAATATTTGTTTCGGGCGGCGAAGATAAAAATTCTGTACAATTCAGGCAATTCAACTATGTTAAACATATTTAATTAACAGTATTTTAGCGAAGATCAAGCAGAATAATTCGGGTTTGTTTCCAGATCATCGCTGAAAATACCGGTTTCTTCCAAATTAATATTGAACCTGGAAACAATTCCTTAAAAGAATCTGTTCCGTTTTAAAAGCGAAGGGTTTTGCGAGCGGGCTCGTTCTAAATGCATTGCTTATATTTGCAGACCTTGTTCAATAATGACTTTTAATATGGTTTTTGATTCTGTTGTTTCCACGGAACAAATTGCAAGATTGAATTTATGAAGACCGTTTTTTATAGCATAATATTCAGTTCATACCTGTTGTTTCCAAGTGCTTTGCCGGCTCAAAAGAAAGCAAACCTTGAGGGCATTGCCATCGGGGGAACTGCACCTGAAATAGAACTTCCGACCGTTGACGGCGAGGTTTTCAGGCTTTCGCAATTAAGGGGGAAGTTGGTTCTCCTGGATTTCTGGGCTTCATGGTGCGCACCATGCCGCAGGAAAATGCCTAGGCTGCTCGAAGTTTATGATAAGTATAAAAACACCGGTTTTGACGAGGGGGAAAAAGGTTTTGAGATAGTCCTGGTTTCCCTTGACAGAAACGATAATTATTGGAAATCAAGCATTAAAAAGGATAGTACGGGCATTCTGCTGAACGTGGGGGACATGAAGGGGTGGGATTGTGCTGCGGCAAAAAAGTATAATGTCAGGATAATCCCGTCAAGTGTGTTGCTGGACGGCAAAGGTAAAATTATAGCCATTGATTTAAGCCCCAAGGATTTGAGCAAAAAACTAAAACGCTTGAAACGGGGTGGCTGGTTTTGGTTTTAATCCCCGGTGCGAATAAGCCTTGCGGCATATTAAAAAGCCATTGGTATCCTGTATAATAAAGATAGCATCTTTCTGGAAGGTGGCTTCGAAGTGCCCGCAACAAACACGACGATTACCGAAGCACATACCTTGCCCGGTCTTTAAGTGCAATAAGGTTTTTAATGATAAGTTCTTTTTGCTCATCGTCAACAAGAGAGCTTTTGTACGTACAGCCAAGGGCATCTGCCAAATCACTAAGCCCTTCGTCAGTGTCAGGATATTCTTGTCCGTTATATTTGTATACGCATGCGGCACCTGTTTCGCAACATACCTCCACGTTTTTCTCTGAACCGCAGTTAAGAATTTCGTTCATGTCTTGCTGCTCGCAGCTTTCGGTTGCCGCAGTCTGGCAAGCCGAAGCAAGGAACGATATAGAGGCTATAATAGTACTGGCTACAAACATTTTTAACAGTTTCATTATTTTATTGATTACTTGATGAATACTCGAAATCCAGCAACAAAATTAAATCTTTTTTGATAAACTGCATAAATAATTCATAAATTATGAGGGCACAGTATTTTAGCCTGATCAATTCATAAAAAAATGACATTGTTTTGGCATTGACCCGCTGCTGAACAAAAAATATTTTTTATTTTTACAATAATTAAAGCTAATCCGATGATTATAAAATTAATAGAACTTTTACGGGTATCCGGAACTGCCGCCGGGGTGTTTTTGGCATACTATCTTGGTAAAACGCCACAGGAAGTATTAAGTATCATGAGTGTTTGGGTAATAGTTTCAATAGCAGGAACCTCTGGTATCGAGAGTTTGTTTTTTGGAAATCTGACAGCTAAAGAAAAAGGGTTTGAACAAGGGAGCAACTACCAAATACAATCTGCTATTGCCCTGTTGTCGTATGCAGCAGTAGCATTGTTGGTGTTTTTATTAAAATGGGGGACATCTGCTGAACTTACGATTGTTGTTGCGTTCTTGTTTTTTATGCTTTTTTCGGCGGCAAATCATACTCGATCAATTATTGTGGACAAGAACTACAAATGGGCAAACCTTAACAGGCCTTTTCTTTCAGCAATGTTAATTGCAGTTTTCTGGTGGCCGGTAGTGGCGAGTTTTTGATTATAAGCTCTTTTTTTTAAACGAGCTCTCTCAAGAATTATAAATTAATCAGAATCAGTGCTATAGTGTATGTTTTTGGGGAAGAAGATGAAATCGAGCATCTTTTTTTGCACCCTTATCTTGTTCATCATCTTATCACGCTCCTCCCTGCTGTCCCTCGCAACCTTCGATTTATCTCCTTTGACGACATACTTGATTTTTTGGGAGTTTTTCTTTAATGTCCCCTTGTCTATTTCCTCTCCCGACTTGTCTTGCTTTTTGTTTCTTTTCTTCGATTTCCCGAAAAGGATGTTGCTCAAGTGCAGCTCAAGGTGGTACTCGCTGTCGCCATCCAAGCTTTGCATCCCGAATGCCGCTATATCAATTGCATTGCTTACAATATCCGTTCGGGGGACGTAAAGCTTGTTCTTAAACATGAAAATATTGCTCCTCAGGGTCTTGAACTGTATATTGTCGAGTTCCTTTATACTGGTGAATTTTGCGATTTGCCGAGCCGGGGCATAATTATAAACACCGCCTTTCTCCAGCGTTAGATCGCCGCTAACCATCATTTTGTCAATCAAAACGGAATCATCTATCGGGATAAACGTATTTAAGTCGGTTGTTAACAAGCCGCTAATGTTTTTGGAAGTAATAAGCGAGTCCATTCCGAAATTATCCATATCCCTAAGCAGTGTCCTGATATTCATGTTTTGAATTCTGCTGTGCACGGAAACCGATTGAGTACCGTCATCCCTTATTTTATAATTCAAAGAGTTGTTCATTTCACCTTCAAATACCCTGAACTTAAATTTGTCCACAACGTAAGAACTGTCAGTAAGTTTAAATAGCGTTGATATATCGTTGATGTGAAGGCGGTTGATGTGAAAGCCTTCAATAGTTGATGAATCAACGATAAAACTTTTTACGGTAGCAGAACCATGAACCAGGAATGTCCAGTTTCTTGCTTCGGCGGCGGTGCCCGTATCGTTTGAAGGAATAGTTTCTTTTCCAGTCTTTGTTGGCCCAATAGCCATCAGCTGCTTAAAATCATCGAATATGACATCGCCAATCTTTATATGGGTATTGACATACAGTTCCTCGTTTTTATTTAAAACAACGGCTTTATAAATATTCCGTATGAGGCTGGAATCCATTTCAAGTTTCAAACCCTTGTAAGTTGCCGAAAGATCATCAATATTCAGTATGTCGTTTTTAAGGCTTATCCGGGCCGAAACGCTATCAATATCCATTATGGAATCAGGAAATGCAAGAGAAACATCTTTGAGGGCAATATCTAAGTCGCTGTTTTCGAAAAGCAGGGGAAATAGTTGAAGGTCCAATGAATCGGCATGGATTTTTCCTTTCGATATAATGCTGAGCTCAATAAGCCCTGCCATGTTTTTAATCACCGTGTCGGGCAAAAAGGACTTCAAATCATCAAGCTTAATAACTATATTTGATTTGATGTCAAACTCGGGGGTTTCGAGGTTTTTTATTTTCCCTGACCCAATAAGTTGGTTTTCTCCGCTTTGAAGCCTTAACGAAAGTATGTCGGCCCTCAACTTCCCGGGATCCGCAAGTTTACCGGAAAGCATTAGGGATAGTGAACTGTTTTGCAGGTTGAGGTTTAGTGCTTCGGACTTCAGGCTCAATTTATCGATTGTGATTTTTTTATCCCCCGGTTTTTCGGAAGTAAAACTCATTGCGGCATTAAAGCCCTCCATTTTCAGCGAATCGCTCAGAATAGCAGACACCTCCCTGACATTCACCGATATAGTACTGTTTTCCAAAATATAATCAGCATAATCGTCGGGGATTTTTTGTTGAAGGACACCTTTTGTTTTTATAGTAGCAGCAATATTGCCCTCAATGTTTTGGGCCAGGCTGTACGGGATGAAGGTTTCGAGTTCCCTCAGGTTTATATCAAGGTTTGAGCTGAGCCTATAACGTGGTTTTCGAAAACCGTCGATTTTTCCTTCGAGATGCGCATGGCTTTTTGACGAAACAATATCAAGATTGATAATATTGGTGACAGCCTCGCTCAAATCCGGTTTTTCACCACTGTTAAGCTTAAGCCTTAAGTTCATAGTATCTATCGCGGGATAAGCGGCAGTTTGAAGCCTGATATTTCTGAAAGCGACATCGGCATTAAGCGTGGGCAGCAAAGTTGAATCGGCATATTTACCTTTTATTGCGGCAGAAAAGTCCATCATTCCCCCGATATTTATTATTCCATAGTCTTCGAGATAACTTTTTGGGACATACTTTTTTAAAATATCGAAATCCAATGTCTTTGCCTCGACACCGGCGTCAATTGAAAGCGTGTCGCCTAAGCTGAAAACCCCCTTAACCCCCAAATTAATCCCCTCGCTAATTATCGACAGTTTTTTAATCCTTACTTTATTGTTCTCATATCTTATGTCGAAATTAACGGCACACGACTCCATTTGATCAATTCTAGTTTCCTTGAAAGAGCAGTGGCTTAGCACAAAACCACCCTTGGCCTTTCCTGAATAAACAGAGTTTTTGACTTTGGCTTTTATGCCAATTTCCGGGATAAAAACCTGGCCCCCGCTCAAGCTAAGGCTGTCGTAATAATTAATATGAATGTTTTTAATCTTAAACTTCTCGGTACTGAGATCAAGGGGAAACGCGGCTTTTTCGTTGGTGGTCCCGGGCACGGTATCGGCAAAGGCTTTAAGAAGGAAGTCGATATTTGGTTTTCCGTTCTTATCAGTGATATAATCAAAATCCAGGCCTGAAATTTCCAATTTGCTTATCGCATAGATTCCATTTATCAAATCCCTGGAGTCAAGGCTCAACTTTAAGCTTTTGATAAAGAATAGAGTATCAGCATTTTGGCTATTAGGGTCACCTATCCAAAAATCGTTTATCTCGGCACTGAGCCGCGGAAAAGAGAATAAAGGAATTAGGGAAACATTGCCGATTGACATAGGTGCGCTTATCTCGTCCTCCAGTTTTTCCATGGTAAAAGAAGCCAGTTTATCTTCATAAATTTTAGCCACAACTACCAACAAGAGCATAAAAAGAATAACTGAAAGAGTAAAAATACCTATAATTCTCAGCAATTTTTTCAGAATCTTCATACTTTGGTTTTTATTTTGTTCTGTCAGAGATTATCCTCTCTTTCAACCACAGACAAATGTAGAATAAATTTTGGAGAAGTGGGGCCAGGCAGGCTTATCGAAAATTGGTAGCGGGATTTAATGTCAACAAGTTGTTTTAGCCTTGAACTAAAGTAATTCTTATGGTTATTTGTAGTAAAGCCCTATAAAAAGTAGGATATAAGATAATTAGTAAAGTGTGATGAGGATAAAGTAAAGTAGAGTTAAAAACCGTCCACTAAACTGTCCACTATTAAAATTAATATATCTTTATGGCTTAATAATAATATCGCTGTTGAAGTTAGAAGACTTAATCAGCAAAAATTAGTCAATAGTAAATACCATGGTCTTGAAGATATGCATTTCAAACTTGTTCAAAAGTTTACAAATATTCTTAAAGAGTTTGAAATTGATGATTATGATCAAACAATAATAGTTTCTGTTTCGTACGGCCGACCATTAAAATTAAATTCAAGATTTTTTAAACAAATTAAAGAAGAGATTCAAACCCATTTTCCTTTACTCAATAAAGAATTATCCATACAAATTCACATCAACCTCGAAATAAGATTATGGAGGTCTGATCAAAAACTTAATAAATCCATAATACTTGGGACTGCTAAGGATTATGATTCAGGAGGTTTCATAGTTTCAGAAATATATAAAAACCTCAAACTTATTATACCTGAGAAGGAAGAGAAAATAAAGAAATACCATAGTGATTTTAAAGAGAGGTGGCTAGTTCTGGTAGATTATATTGGGTATGGTTTAGATACAATTGACATACAACAATTGAATAGTGTTCCTAAGATTAAAACTATCTTTTACAAGGTGATATTAGTTTCTCCTTTGGATATTACAAGAGTTGTTGAGGTTGAGATAGAACAATGCCTTTAATGAGTTCTTGAGATACTTTTGTCTGATTTATTGGTAGGGTTGGAATGTGAGTTTGTAATAATGCAACACAATACACTTAAAGTCATACAACACCATATACTTAAAATGATACAAGAAAGACTACTGGAAATGTAACTTAAAATGAAGTTATTAAGTATATGTCAAGTAATCTAACAAATGCCAATAAATTAGGTTTATTGGAAGATGTTAGATATATTTGTGCCACTATTAGATAATCAATGAATAAAGAGAGAGAAATAGCAAGAACCCTTAAAGAGGTTTATAAAGGTAAGGAGACCATATCTCGTGAAGAACTTAAAGAGTATTTTATAAGTATAAACCCAAATATAACTCCTGAAGCCATAAGAAATAGAATATACCATCTTGTTAGGTTTGGTACTTTCTATGCTATTACAAATAACCTATATGCATTTAGTAACAAACAAAAATGGAGTCCAAACATTGATGATAAAATAGTATCTATTTGGGAGAATACATCAATTGAGTTTGCCCAAAATGAGTTTTGTTTTTGGACAACAAAATGGTATAATGAATTTACTAACCTACAAGCATTTAATGAAATTATTGTTATTGAAGTTGATGGGATTGTTGCTGAGTCATTTTATCATAAACTTGCAGTCAACTTGGTAAATGTTTATTATCAGCCCAATGAAAAAGAGATTGAATATTATATTACAACTAAAGATCTCTCATGCGTAATCAGGCCGATAATAACCCGGGCTCCCATTATTAAACAGGACACGTCCCCTGCTACAAAACGTTCAGCAAACCACCGTGCTGAAAGCCCTCCAATATCAAAACTAGAGAAATTATTGACTGATCTATATTACGATAAAAACTTGCTTATACCATGGAAATATGAGGAAGTAAATATTTGGCAAACGGTTTTTAACAAATACAATCTTAACTTCAGTATAATATATAATTATGCAAAAAGAAGGGATAGTTCAGTAAAAATATTTGATTTTATCCTTAACAATGTAACTAACTTACCCAATGATATTATTAGATACCTTCAAGAAAGAAGAAATACTTAATTCCACACAGAGGTTTGAAAAAGGAGATCCCTCAATAGTTGAATTAGTTGTTCATGCATTTTATTTGCTTGAAAAATTAGCCATAAATAAACTTGACTTTTTTTTTAAAGGAGGAACCGCACTGATGTTGTATTTAGACCCTCCAACAAGGTTTTCTACTGATATAGATATTATTACTCTGGAGACAAGGGAAAGAATAGAGAGTATATTGGATAAAATATGCGAACAAGAAGTGTTTTTAAGTTGGGAATTAGAAGAACATAGAAGTTATAAGGAGGGCATACCCAAAGCTCATTATAAACTTTTCTTTAATTCCAGCCTTAAAAATGATCAACGAGAGATATTATTAGATATATTGTTTGAAGAGAATGTATATCCTGTTATTGAATTACATGAAATCAATCTTGATTTTATAATACATGACGATGAGCCGATTAAAATAAAAGTGCCTCCATCAGATGCATTATTGGGTGATAAACTTACTGCCTTTGCCCCTGGTACAACAGGTATTGGGTTCAATAAGAATAAGGGTAGGGATATAATAAAACAAGTTTTTGATATAGGCAGCCTTTTTGACAAATTAGAAAATATTATACTTGTCAAAGACACGTTTTTGAAGATTTCAGAAAAAGAAATTACATACAGAAAATTAGATATTGATTTAATAGAGATTGCTAAAGATGTACTGAAGATGTACTGAAAACAAGTATTTTATTTGGGAAAATCATTCGAAATAAAATAGATAAAGACGAAGAAGAAGTTGCAATTGAAATAAGAACTGCATTGATGGCTTTTCGGCCTTTTACAACATCAAGAACAGTATATACAATTGATAGTCTTTTGTTAGATGCCTCCATTGCATCATATCTTACA
Organism: Chlorobiota bacterium; assembly: GCA_013151215.1. GTDB lineage: Bacteria > Bacteroidota > Bacteroidia > Bacteroidales > F082 > BM524. The sequence goes on from JAADIS010000106.1 coordinate 32,093, forward strand.
GCATTAATTTCAACCAACAATGCAAAGGGCTTTAAGGAGTTTGATGGAAATCTAACTAAACAAAAAGATTATTGCTTTGAGGAACCAGACCTAAACTTTCTTAATCGATTTGCTCGATTTCCAAATGGTACTTTATATTATTTAAAGAAGGCTCATGAATTACTTTTACATACATAATCTGCTAGTTTTATGACCTACGACTATTCAGAAGATAAACTCATCGAACAAACAGCCATCAAGTTGTTTAAAGACCTTAAATGGAATACTGCTAATGTGTATCATGGAGAAACATTTGGTAAAGACGGAACACTAGGTCGTAACTCAGAAGCGGATATAATACTATCGGGTCGTTTCTTTGATGCTATCCCGGATTGCCTGAGCAGGCATATTTTAACGCTTACGAATTAATTACTTCCGAAACATCAACAAAGTTATTGGCAGAAGTTAACTATGAAAAATATAATCTGCCTAGAGATGGTATTCCGGTTACATATAAAAATGAAAAGGGTGAGATAATACGCAATAGAAAACTGGAAACAGCATACGATCACACCCTAAGTGACTATAAAGATGTTATTCCTAAATTATTTCATCATAATGCATTTATTATTCTAAGTAATGGACTTGACAGTAAGATAGGCTCACTTACATCAGGTAATTTTACAGTACCAAATCAGCTGTTAATTAAGTCACCAAAAGCGAATAATAATAAAGTAAACCTTCTTGTTAACACCTCTATATTTGATGTCAAATCTTCTTTACCTCACAAAAATAAGATAGTGAGTAATAATGGACTTCGGTTTTACTCGTTGCCTACAGCCCTGACAGCCTGTTCTGAAAGGTTCTTTTATCAAAGTCCAGACGATGCCAGAACAGCATTATTAATGATAAGAGATGCATACAACTCACTTTCGATTGAAGGATATAGGGTAAACCCCGAAATAATTGAAAGGGTAAGGAGTGGAGATTGGAATCCTGAAGGAAATGAAAATGATAAAAATAATGTTAATGCCATTGCAGCACGTGGTTATTGGATGCTTTTCAGGCAGTAACAAACTAATCCTCATTATATTTTAAACTCTAGAATAACACCAACTTCAGGGCTTATTAATAATTGCTAATGAAATTATTGCAAGCAAGGAAAATGAAACAATTTTGTCGATGTAGTTTATTAATAACTGAAGTTTCGCATTTATAAATAAACTTTGACAACCTGCGACTTATTAAATATTGAAATGTGTTAACATAATGAATATCAATAGTATATAAATTCCATAATAAG
>JAADIS010000107.1 GCA_013151215.1 Chlorobiota bacterium
GCACGAAGTTTCACTAAGCAATTTATATAATGTATAACCATCTGATAACAAATATATTAAGGCCTAGTATTGGCATGCGAAACTTCAGTTAACAGATAAAAAGCATCAAAGTATTACTTCTCTTTACTCTCCTGAAATAATCTTGCCTCATCTAAAAATTCCCTGGCCATTGGCGCCGAGAGCAGATGTAAGGTATCCATGCGTTCGGGATGCCATTGCACAGCCATTAAAAAACTCTTATCGCCCCTATTTTCCCATTCGACAGCCTCGGGAAGGCTATCGGCCGAATAAGCCGAAACTCTTAGGCCGTTGCCCAGTTTTTTGATTCCCTGATGATGATTGCTGGTAACCTTTCCGAACTCAACACTGCTGATGGCTTCCAAGAGCGTGCTGTCAACCAGGAAAACATCATGGTAACAATTTCGCCAATCATCCTGACGATGAATGACATAAGAGTCGAACTCGCCTGGGATATCGACATAAAGGCTACCACCAAGTGCTACGTTAAGTATCTGTTCGCCACGGCATACCCCAATTATCGGCATTTTGTTTTTAATGGCATAACTTATCAATGCAAATTCCAGGCTGTCGCGATAATAGTCTATGGTACCGCAACTTACGGTATCACCAATCTGGCCATAATATGCCGGAAAAACATCTTCGCCACCTGTGAGCAGTAGCCCGTTACAGTTTTGAAGTACCTTTATGGCCGAATCAACTCCGAGGGGATAAAGATTCTTATATTCTACATTTTCCTCAAAACGGCTCAACCAGCCAGTATAGTTGGGCGATTCCTTGGAGATAGCAATTACAACAGCCTCCTTTTCAGGAGGATAGCAGCAAGATTGCAATATAATCAGTAATACGGCAAATACGGACAGACGATAATTAAGAATACACATAATCAAATTTTAGTTTTCGGGAATGCTCAAATAATAAGCCTCAAGCCATTCGCGATATTGAGCTGTAAAGTTATTATTTTCTTCCCTAATAATAAAATATCCGGTTTCGACGCTATCGGCAGCAGTTTTTTTAAACTCCATATTGATCCTGTTCGGCATAAATCCCCTTCTGGGGAAGATCAGCAACCTCCTGTTGAGAAAGAGCCCATCCTTCTTTGCGATGGCAATAAACCTTTCATGCATAAAATACGGAACCACAAGATTAAAACTACCATCCTCACTCAATAATATATTTACTCCAGAGCATAATTCGCTGTATTTCAGCCTTGTAGTATGTCTAGTATTAGTTTTCCTTAAATTAGGCGAGTGCAGGTCGGAAGTGAAAAAAGGAGGATTGGAAACTATTAAGTCGTAGGTAGCAGCTCTTGCTTTTTTCGCATATTCATTAAAATCCTCGTTTATGATATTTAGGCTATCGGCAAAAGCCGAATTACTAAAATTATCTGACGATTCCTCTACGGAAGGCAAATCGATTTCCACAGCATCAATTGCAGCATTGCACCTGGATGCTATTAACAAACTAATAATTCCCGAGCCCGAGCCAACATCCAAGACCGTTTTAACATTGTCTATCCGCGCCCAAATCCCAAGCAATATGGCATCACTGCCGGTTTTCATCGTTGAACGATGATGATTGAGGCTGAATTGCTTAAAATGAAAAGCCCTGGTGTCCGATTGCCCTTTGCGATTCATAATACAAAGCAATGGTGTTTGTCCATTAAGTCGGGTCTCATCGATATGCCCATATTTAAGATAGCCATCAGAAATCGCTCAGCTCTCGTTAATATAAATATCGAGCAGTCCTTCGGGCGCTTTCACGGTCACTTGCATGGCCTCCCTATCTACCTTCTTTATTATATCGCCGTTCATCGGCATAAGCACTTCGATATCGTCATCGGTAAAAACCTGAAATAAACTTTGGCTGGGATAGTCGAGGACGGTTTTTATCGTCCCGACCCTGCCAAAACCCACATCAATTAATTCAAAACCTTCAACTTCGTGAAAATAAAATGAATTACCGGTTTTTTCGGGCAAGACAGACATAGGCAGATAAAGGTCTTTTTGAACCAGCGCGGCAGCATCCTCTGCATCGTTCACATCTTGAAACTCGATTACTGCTTTATTGTTCAACAAACTGACAGACTTGATGAAATAAGGTATCAGGTTTTTGTTTATCTCAACAAATACAATATCCAACTCACTATATTCCATTGGGTTATCTACGTCGAACCAAGCATTCAACTTACCTTCGTAGCCATGTGCCTTGGTAATTTTCCCCAGAAAGAAATAATCATCCCGATTGATCATGATGCGAAATTACGATTTTTTATTTTTAAAATTTATTGTGGATTATTAAAAAACAAAAGCCCTTCCTGAAAAATCAGGAAGGGCTTTTGTTTTATGATATCAAAACTACTCAGCAGTTTCCTTATTGCTTTCTTCGGCAGGAGTTTCTGTTTTATCGGCAACTTCCACAGGGGCGGCTTCCACAGGGGCGGCTTTTTCAGCGACATCCGCTGGAGCGGTTTCTTCAGGGGCAATTTTTTCAGCAACTTCCTCTGAGACTTTAGCAGCATTTTCAGCTTCTATTGCAGCAGCGGCTTCTTTAGCGGCTTTAATCTTAGCATCTTCCTCGGCTTGGCGCTTCTTGGATATTTCAGCCTCACGGGCTTCGTTAATTTTAGATTCTGCCTCAAGAATTTCTTTTTTGGCATTTCTGTCTTTTTCCTGGATACCCTGGCGATTAGCCTCTATTTTAGCTTCTTTCTCGGCAAGCCAGTTCTGGAACTTAAGCTCTGCTTGTGCTTCGGTCAAGGCTCCTTTTTTCACACCTTTAAGCAAGTGATGCTTATAAAGAATACCTTTATAAGAAAGTATTGCCTTAACAGTGTCGGTTGGCTGGACACCTTTTTGTAGCCAGTCAAGTGCCTTATCAAAATTAATATTGATTTCAGCAGGGTTTGTAATGGGATTGTATGAACCTATCTTCTCAATAAATCTTCCATCTCGTGGTGCACGACCATCCGCAATTACGATATGGTAAAAAGGTGCTGCTTTTTTACCAAAACGTTGCAATCTCATTTTTGTAGCCATAATAAATTATGATTTAATTATTTATAAAAACCGATTTTCAAATCGGGCTGCAAAAGTGCGAATAATTTTTTAATTGACAAAGGGAATTTATCAGTTTTATTTATCAAAAATGTACCACGAAACTATAAGCGGGATTCTGTTCCATATTGCTATGGAGTCTATCATTTATCTAGCCCCGGAATCACTCCCGGGGTCGAGCGATCTACCCTCCGGCTCGGGCGGGCAGCCCTCAATCGCCGGTATATTTGATCTTGCAATCCATAAGGTTTGTCCACTTATACCGTCGCCGATATAAGTCGTGGGCTCTTACCCCGCGTTTTCACCATTGCCTCCCGCCGGGCGGGATAGGCTGTTATTTTCTGCGACACTTTCTGTATCCCGTCCTGCCAAAGGCAAGACGAGACCCTTCCCGTTAGGAAGTATGGCGCCCTTTATTGTCCCGACTTTCCTCCTCGCCTAAGGCGAGGCGATAGACCGTTTCGTGGTACGCCGGCAAAAATACTAAATTATGCGTTTCCCGGCAGATCCCACACAAAAAAAGGGCGGTCGCCAGACCGCCCTTTCTTATTTGTCGCAGATTGCTCCTATAAGTTATTTCGACTGATAATCAACGAAGTCGCGATACGATTTATAAAGGTTTACGATATGTAGCGTCATTCCCCTCCACTCATCTAGAAGCTTAAGGTAGAGAATTGAGTTTTTAGTTCCCACCTCCGCACTCTTTAATCGCTTAAGCTGTGATTTATTGATCTCCTTTAAGGACCCAAGTATTTCGGACTGTATCTCAAGGATTTTATCTTCATTGGCCTTTGATGGGCTTTCGATACTGATCTTGACCAGCTTGGACAGAGCATCATATTTTGTCCAAACATCCATTAATTCCTTAATCTGGAAATCGTGGAGCGGCTTATGATTGTTCGACACATGATCCAGGGCCGGTTTCACCATATATGTGGCACTATGAAGCATTTCCCGCAAATAATCCAAAACTTGAACGAAATTGAAGTCGTTCTCGTTGTCGTCCCTTAGCTTCTCAATTATCGAGCCAACGTTATCCTTGAGGTATTTTGTGCGCGAGGACACAGCACCGATTTCTTTTTTGAGTTTTTTGAGTGCTTTCAGATCCTCTTTCTCAAGAGCCTTTATAAGTTTCTTGAGCTGGCTATCAACTATTCCTATATTATCGGAAATCGTGCTTGCCGACCTTTCGATTATGGTGTCGTCGGAAATATCTTCTATTACATTTCCTTCGGTAAGCTTACGGGCTTCGTTCTTTTTATGTATCGAATGAGTGCGGTAAACGATAAAGACAGTTAACAAAATAAACGCGATTACTGCAACGAAACCTCCAAACTTGAGTATAGACACAAAAACAAATGCTACGGTGAAAGCTGTTAGGGCGGTCAAAAACCAGCCGCCTACAACCGAGATTACGCCCGACACCCTGTAAACAGCGCTTTCGCGTCCCCATGCCTTGTCACCAAAGGAGGTTCCCATGGCCACCATAAAAGTAACATAAGTTGTTGAAAGAGGCAATTTAAGCGAAGTCCCGAAGGCAATCAGCACACTAGCAACTACTAAGTTCACCGATGCCCTTATTAGGTCGAAGGCTGCCAAAGCATCTTTATCTTGTTTATCCTCGGCAACAGGGTTAAATTGCTTGTTAATACCATTCAGGATTGGTTTCGGGACAATATAACTAACACCTTTTGAGATACTCATTACGGCTCTTACGATAGCCCTTGAAGCAGCCGTTGGCGGGAATCTCTCATCACCATCGTCCTGCCGGCTTAAATCGATGGATGTCTTAACAACGGATTTTGCCTTTTTCGATACGAAAAGGGTTACAACCATTATCAAACCAGCAAACAGCAAAAAGTAAATAGGTGTTTGGACTTTCCCGCTCAGGGCAGTCATAAGAAGGTTATCGGGCGAAACGCTGGGGTTGGTCATCCATTCCTTAAACGAGGCCCAACCTGCAAGCGGCACACCGATAAAGTTTACCAGGTCGTTTCCCGCAAATGCCATGGCAAGCGAAAAAGTCCCGACCAGGACAACCAGGCGCAAGATATTCGTTTTAAACATAGCATTCATCAACTGCAGCAAAACAGTCCACCCCACAAAGCTCACCAAAAGAATAAGAACAGTATTCGCAACGAACCAATCCTTGACATCGTGGGTCATAAAGGTCGCGCTTTTCGCACCTTTTATAAAAATGAAATATGTAATAATGGTGAATGCTATGCCGCCCCAAATTGCCCCAAAATACTTAACCCTTACTTTATAGTTGAATGTAAAAACAATACGGGCCAAATACTGAACAATTGCCCCTGCAGTAAAAGCAACTAGCACCGACAAAAATATTCCGCTTATAATTGCAAGTGCCTTCGATGTATTTATAAAGCTAGCAACATTTAAACTTGAACCCAGGTCTTTAAGCATATTGTTGTCAACAAGATATTGTTTAATAGGCAATAAAGACTCAGGAGACCCGAACACAAGCTTAATAGTTGCCATTCCAACCGCTGCGCCTAGAAGTTCGAAAACAATCGAAACCGTAGTTGATGTAGGCATTCCAATTGTGTTGAAGCCATCAAGGAGCAATACATCGGTAATCATAACCGCCAGGAAAATGATCATTATCTCGTCAAAATAAAACATGGAAGGATTAAAAATCCCTTTTCTGGCAACTTCCATCATCCCGCTGGAAAAAACGGCTCCGAACAAAACCCCCAGGGAGGCAATTATCATAATTGTCCTGAAAGAAGCTACTTTGGAACCAATAGCAGAGTTAAGGAAGTTCACCGCATCGTTGCTCACCCCGACAATCAAATCGGAAATCGCGAACAAGAATAGGATTAGTACAATTGCTAAATAGATTGTTTCCATTACTTAATAAAATTTGATTTCTATTTTCTTTTTTTAATTTAATTGCAAATCAAAAGTATTAAGCCATTTCCTATGTTAAGAAAATGTTAAGTATTTAATTACTTATCAAACACCGGCTCCATGCCCAGGTTGAACATAATAAACGAATACATATCGGCGGTTTCCTCAATTTGTTTTGCGGTAGGCTTACCGGCTCCGTGCCCGGCACGGGTTTCAACCCGTACCAAAATAGGATTTTTACCACCGTCGTTTGCCTGTAAAGTCGCTATGAACTTAAAAGTATGGGCCGGCACCACCCTGTCGTCGTGATCGGCCGTAATTGCAAGGGTAGCAGGATATTCCACGCCTTTTTTAATATTGTGCAGAGGTGAATAGGAATATAGGTAATTGAACATTTCCTCGCTATCGTCGCTGCGTCCGTAATCGGATGCCCAAGCCCAGCCGATAGTAAAATTATGATAGCGGAGCATGTCCATCACTCCTACCATCGGTATAGCAACTTTGAACATATCAGGATGCTGGGTCATGCATGCACCTATCAGCAATCCTCCGTTCGACCCACCTGCGATAGCCAGCCTGTCCTCATAGGTATATTTTTCCTCGAACAGATATTTGGCCGCATAGATGAAGTCGTCGAAAACATTTTGTTTTTTCAGCTTGGTTCCTGCTTCGTGCCATTCCTCGCCATATTCCCCGCCACCTCTCAGGTTGGCCATGGCATAAACGCCACCTTGCTCAAGGAAGGCCAACCTGCTGATACTGAAACTTGGCGTCAAGCTAATATTGAAACCACCATAAGCATAAAGCAATGTCGGGTTTTTCCCATCCAATTCCAATCCTTTTTTATGAACGATGAACATGGGAATTTTGGTCCCGTCCTTGCTTTTATAAAAAACCTGCTTCGTCTCATAATCCCCTGGATTGAAATCAACATCGGGCTTTTTATAAAGACTAGAGGTGCCGGTTTCAAGGTCATACTTATAAACACTTGAGGGATAGGTGAATGACGTAAAACCATAATAGGCTATGTCTTCATCTTTTTCTCCGTTAAACCCGTTTAAGGTTCCAATTGACGGAAGAATAAGCTCATTCAAGAAATTTCCTTTCAGGTCGTAGAAATACGCCTTGCTGCTGGCATCTTTTAAGTATTGGACGAAAAGCTTTCCCCCGACTATTCCTGCACCTTGCAGAACATCATCTTTTTCGGCCACAAGATCCTTCCAACCGGACTTGTCGGGATTGTCAAAATCCACTAGTATCAGCTTTCCTTTGGGCGCATCAAGATTAGTGTTTATAATCAATTGATCGTCAATATTATCAACAACATTATAATCGTTGTCGAACCCTTTGGATATCAACTTAAAATCAAGTTTATCAATATCGCTTATTTTGGCAGCATAAAGCGAGTTCCCGCTTGTGCTTTCCGATTCGGATATCAACAGAAATGATTTATCTTCCGTTAAATAGGCATAAAAATTCCTTAAGGGATGTTTGTCGTCGTTAAATATCAGTATATCGCTTTCTTGATCCGTTCCGAGCCTATGATAAAACACTTTATGAAATTTGTTCTGGCCCGAAAGCACATCATCTTCATCAGGAGCATCGTATGCCGAATAGAAGAAGCCGTCGTTCCACCATGATATGCCTGAGAATTTAACCCACTTGATATGGTCGGCAAGCATTTTGCGCCCCCCGATTTTCATCACATAAATCTCATTCCAGTCGGAGCCGCCGCTGGCAGTTGAATAAGCCAGGTATTGACCATCCTTTGAAATCCCTATCCCAGCAAGCGCTATCGTCCCGTCCTCGGCCAGGGTGTTCGGGTCGAGCAGAACTTCTGCGTCCTCACCAATGTCCGGGGTTATATAAAGCACGCTTTGGTTTTGCACTCCATCATTTTTATAAAAGAAATAATTATCGCCCTTTTTGAAAGGCACCCCATATTTTGGATAGTTCCAGATCTTTTTTAAACGTTCCTCAAGCTGCTTACGAAAGGGTATCTTGTTCAAATAAGCGAAGGTGATTTTGTTTTCTGCTTTGACCCAATCAGCCGTTTCAGGGGAATTGTCATCTTCGAGCCATCGGTAAGGGTCGGCAACCTGTTGGCCGAAGTATGTATCAACCGTATCGACCTTCCTTGCTTGCGGATAATTATAATGATTTACATTTTGAATACAACTTGTCATAAAAAATGAGATTGCAAAACCGAAAAGAAATAATTTTACTTTCATAATATTAATTTTAATTTGATTTGGTGTTTATTTTCAACATTAACTCTACTCATCTTTTTTCTTATGCTTCACTACGGCCTTAGTCTTCCACCTACCGGTTTTATAATATAGGAAGGAGAACAATGCCCCTATAAACCAGGCAATTGGTATTCCCCACCAGATACCCATATAGCCAAATTTTACGGAAAGGTAATAGGAGGCCGGAATACGCACCACCCAAAGTGCCAAAATAGTTATGAACATAGGCACAAGGGTATCGCCGGCTCCGCGAAGGACGCCGGTAAAGACAAACATAGTTGTAAATATCACGTAAAAGCCGCTAACGACATATATATATTGCACACCTATTTCTATCACTTCGTGATCGTTGGTAAAAACACCGATAAGAGGTCTTGCAAACAACAAGGCTAACACACTGACCGTTACCGAGATGATATTGGTCATCACCAAAGTGGCGTTTAAGCCCCTACCAATGCGGTGATACTTGTTTGCCCCGATGTTCTGCCCTACGAAAGTGGAAATAGCAGCAGAGAAATTCATTGCAGGCATAGCCGCAAACATATCAATTCGCATTGCCACGCTATATGCAGCAATAGTTGACGTACCGAACTGATTAACAATTTTATAAAGGGCAAGGAAGCCTACTGACACAAATGTCTGCTGAAAACCGGTGGGAAGTCCTATTTTAAGACTCTTGGAAAATATTTTGCGGTCGAACTTCATCTTCAAGGGTGAGATATCTATGAACTTATGATATTTGTTCAAATACCACATAATACTTATAAATGCTCCTGCCTGTGCGATAACTGTAGCGGTCGCGACACCTTTAATCCCAAATTTAAGAACAACGACAAAAAATATATCGAGAACGATATTAACTATTGTTGAGATGATCAGGAAATATAATGGGGTTTTCGAATCGCCAAGGCCTCTTAATATAGCACTTGTACCTTGGAAACCAAAAAAGAAAACAAATCCGATCGCATAAATATTAAAGTATTCAACGGCCGGCTTAATCACTTCTTCGGGCAAGCTAATCAGCCGGAAAATATAGGTACTCCCATAAATACCTATTATCGTGAGTGATAAGGCCGCAAAAAACATAAAAATGTATAGGGTGTCAATTGCCTTTTTTACATTCTCCATTTGTTTGGCGCCAAAATACTGCGAAATTATGACAGTTGACCCGATAGCAATACCTACGACGAATGATATTAGCGCAAAAATCAAGGGGAAGTTGGCACCAACGGCAGCGAGTGCCTCTTTGCCAAGGACCTTGCCAATAATAATACTGTCAACCACATTATAAAGTTGTTGGAATACATTTCCCAAGAGCATGGGAAGTGCAAAACGCAGTATAAGCCTACCCTCTTTTCCTTCTGTCAGGTCCTTCAAATCATCTCTCCTATTCCTCTACATAATACTATCGGAGCTTGTTATTAATGAAGAGGTTATTTCCCCTTTGGTTTTAGGGGGTTCTTAACATCGATCATTTTTCGGGGATCCAGCTTTTCCGCATTTTTCTTGAGGTCATTAACCTCGGATGCCACATCTTTTATGTCCTTTGCTAAATCACTGTCCTCAGTTGCTGTTTTAAACTCACGGATTCCTTTCCCCAAGCCTTTTGCCAATTCCGGTATTTTCTTTCCGCCAAAAAGCAGAAGAATGACCACCACTATAACTATAATCTCCGGCCCGCCCAGCCATCCTGCATACTGTATCATAATATTTTATTTTTTGCGAAGATAATTATATATTAATTATCCATCATGAATATTTGATCGTATTTTTAAACAAACTATGTTGGTTTACCAGAGGCCATACTCAAATAACCTCTATATCATCTTCGCTTAACAACTTCATTCCCTGATACTTTCGTAAAAGCTGCATTATTGTTAGCACATCCTTTACACAATATTTGGCAATACGTTCCAGATCGTTATCAACCCAATAAACATTTCCTACCATGCTTCCGTCAATATCATCCTTGGGCGTTGGGATATCAAATATAGCAGCAAGCAGTTCCAAGGAAGTATAATGTTTATAATCGCCGAACTTCCAAAGCTCCATAGTGTCGAGATGCCGAACCTCCCATGGTTTTTTCCCGGCCAGGTTCAGGATATCGGGTAATTTTATCATATTGACCAACATCCGGCGTGCAATGTACGGAAAGTCGAACTCCTTGCCGTTGTGGGCGCACAATAAGTTATATGGGGCATCAAAGTGCTTGTTAAGCATTTCGGCAAACTCCTCAAGCAGTATTTTTTCGTCATCGCCATAAAAAGATTTCAAGCGGAATTCCTTTCCGTTCATAAAACCGCACGAAATGCAAACAATTTTTCCGAACTCGGCATAAATTCCGGCTCTATCGTATAGGGCATCAGCGGTCTCATCCGGTGAGCCCCTTCTTAACTGCTCTGCTTTTTTCTCCCAGAGTTTTTTCATCCTTTCAGGAAGCTCGTTGAAACCTGAATATCCCGGTACTGTTTCGATGTCGAGAAATAAAACATTCTCGATTTTGAGGTCTTTTAGCATAGTTTCGCTTTTAAAGCGGAAAGATAAGTAATTTTGCAATAAATAAAACACTTTGTAATTTTGGTTGATACGGTTATTACCGAAGATAGCTCAAGCACCTTTTTCAATAAAAAGTTCGGTGAGCATTATCATTCGACTTATGGCGCCATCAGGGAATCGAGGCACATTTTTATTGATGCCGGTTTAATGTTCATAAGCCATGGCAAAAAAGAAATAAATATTCTGGAGATGGGTTTCGGCACCGGCCTTAATGCGTTTTTGTCATGCAATTATGCTTCAGCAAACAAAATCAGGATAAGCTATCTCGGGATTGAGGCTTTCCCGATCGACCTTAAAGATGCCGGGAAACTCAATTTTCCTGAATTACTTGAAACAAATCCGGATATATTTTTAAGGATGCACGGCCCTGAAATGAAATATGAGGCCTCGGAGCACTTTTATTTTGAGAAACATATAGGCAAACTCGAAGGTACGGCATTGACGCCAAAGCATTTCGACCTGGTATTCTTTGATGCTTTCTCACCAGGCAGCCAACCTGAGCTATGGACAAAGGAAATTTTCATGAAGATCAACAAATCACTGAAAACCGGGGGCATATTAACAAGCTATTCGTGCAAGGGATTTGTAAAAAGGAATCTGAAATCGAGCGGTTTCAGCATTAAAAAACTTCCCGGCCCTCCAGGGAAGAGGGAGTTTTTAAGGGCAACAAAAATTGAGGAAGCTTAGTTTTACCGGATTTGAAAACTCTTATAGCCTACCCCGTTGGCATATTGTTTTTGAACCTTATCAACCCTTGCCCAATCGGGGCCTTTCCCACACCACAACACGAAAACCGCCAAATTTTCTTCATCGCCTTCAGCTTCCACATAAACACTGCCATCGGTCATGTTCCTAACGAAACCATTTATGTTCAATTCGAGTGCTTTCTTTTGGGTGTAGAATCGAAACCCCACGCCCTGGACCCTGCCGAATATTTTCAACATCACTGTTTTAGTCATCAGATAGTAAGCCTTTTAATCATTAGATTATTAATTTTTTCAAATAAATTATCAGGTAAATAGCCGCGCCAGGCGAAATCGTCGAACTCACCCTTGAATCCGATATAATAATCGATATTAGCATCGGAAAACTCCTGAACAACATGGTTCCTGAAATTTAGCCCCACTATCCAACCATCGCCGATATTATCAAACCACTCCTCATAATAATCAGCCGTATCGGAGTGAAAATTAAGGACATTCTCGCCAATCAGGATAAAATGCTTAATATCGTATAAAAACAATTCTTCGATCAAATTACGGTAGAGATACATTATATCATTATAAATGGCATCGTTCCATTCTCCTATAAACTCAATTATGGCATAATTTTGATCGTAGCCGACATAAAGCAGCTTTAGGTATAGCGTTGCCGAGCCAAACTCATCCCATTGAGGGTGTATATAATGATCGTAAACGGCTTTGCTTAAATAAAACTCGCTGTATTCCCTACCATAAAAAGGGGATAATTTGTCTTCGGAGGCAACATAAAGCTGGCGCCAGTTATAATATGGTTCTAGTTTGTGCATTTAACAGAAAGTTTGGGAAGAACAATAATCAAATAAGCTTAAACAGATAAAAACCGCTGAACACCAGTGCAATGCCCAAGATATTGGACGAGAGCAAATACATCAACATCATTTTTATCTCGCCGTCGCGATAAAGACTAAGCACATCGAAAGTTAATGTGGAAAACGTTGTAAAGCTGCCCAGTATCCCAATCAGCAAAAATGTCCGTATGGCCGGCGAAACATAAAGCCTGTCGAACAAACCCCATAAAAAACCAATCGCAAAAGCACCTGCCAGGTTCACGAACAGCGAGGCCCAGGGGAAAACCCCCTCATAGTATCTTCCTACCAGCAGAAACACCAAATATCTGGCTACGGCTCCAACGCTTCCACCGAAAGCCACTACCATTAACTTATAAATCATAATGCAAATTTTAAACCTTCAACAGTTTTGAGATGCTCATAAAAATCGCGCATAATATGCTTGTCCACAATGGTTATGGTATAAGTGAAGCTCACATAAGTTCCTTTCGAGGAAATTTTCTTATCATGATAAACATATTTAATATCGAATTTCACAAAAGCATCAACAAGGGCTTGCTTGTTTAAGTCATCGGCAATATAGCCGTCCATCATCGCTTTAAAGTTGAATTTTACAGGATAGTTTATCTCCTCCTTATTAAAATCCCTTGCGCCGTTCAACTTTCCGTTTGTTTTTATTTTTCCTTTTATGCTCACCATTTAGTATTTTACTTCTTAATTCAATTATAATCCAAAAACGAGCTTTATTCTCCCGTACCTAAAATCGTATGCCCCCTCGAACTCCGGTGAAACATAAACATTTTCGATTTCGATACCAAATCCGCGATAAAACAATGACAAACCTGCGCTCGCATTCAGAACGGTTCTTTTAACCATCTTATTATCAATAATATAGATACTTGATTTATTAAACATGCCACCTTGAAGGGTTGCATCGTAGCCAATCAAACTCGCATTAACCTTAGTGAAAAACCAGAAGCTGACCTGCGGCCGGCCATTTGGCCGGTAAGCAATCACGCTATTTTCAAGCAATTTCTTGAACCTGCCGAACCTAAAAGTAAGCCCGCCCCCCGCTTTATCATAAATGGTTCCGATGTGGGCATTTGCATTTACTTTCATTTCGATGTTTTTTCTGCTTAGCAGAAGTTTTTCAATCAAGAAGGAATAATTGAAGACTATATCGTTCTCAATTTGATTTTGCCAGCCAACAGGCTCTATATCATGAATGCTCGACTGAACATAATCGCCCATAGAGGCAGGGCCGAGCACGCCTATGGAGATTTCAGACCACATCCGTAAACCTCTTTCATAATTATAGGACTCACGGAAATGCCCAAGGCTCAGGTAAGCCGAAAAAGGGCGGTCGTTTATCCTAATTTCCTTAGTATCGGGATTTACAGGCGTATAAATATTTTGCACCAACGATAAGCCCTGAAAACTAATATCAGCATTCCAGAATGTCGGGAGCAGCTTTGAGGTTGGCAAACGCTGAGCGAAGGGGGAAACCAGTTCCAGGCGGGCACCATTGGTATAATAATAATCTGTATTGTCGAAAATATCGTTATCAAAAACGATTTGTAAAAATGAGGCCGTAAGCTTGTTTTTCGGTGGGTTATGTTCCATGCCACGCTGTTTCAAAACCTCAGCCCCGTCTTCTTTTTTTATTGAAACCATATTTTCAGGAGCCAATCCGCTCAAGGGCATATTAACTGCATTATTGTTTACATCAGTTTTTTGAATTAACTCATACCCCTTATAATCAGGCTGCTCAACTTGTTCGATACTTAGCGGAACTATCGCGGACACGGTTTCAAAAACTGCTTTTTTATTCTCAGGAAATCGGTAAACACCAACTGTAGCGAAAAGCAGAATACCAATCGCTGACAATAAATATTTCAAATACCCTCCCACCTAATTTCAAATTGATTCGACTGCAAAGGTAATTGATATTTTAAAATTATAAATTGCTAAAAAATCTTAGGATAAGATTCGGGATTGTATTCATGCATCATATTGTAAACTGCATCAAAAACATCCTCGGCATTGGGATTCGAGAAATAATCACCATCTGTGCTATAAGCCGCTCTGTGAGCTTTGGCCGTAAGTGTCCGGGGATCCATGTCGAGGCTATAAAATGCATGCTGTTCTTCAATAACCTTCTGCATCATAAAGGCTGTTGCGCCCCCGGGCACATCTTCGTCAAAAAACAAGACTTTGTTTGTTTTTGCCAATGACTCTGCAATTAGATGGTTTACATCGAAGGGTATAAGCGACTGGACATCAATAAGCTCGACTTCAATACCAAAAGCCCGAAGTTGTTTGGCAGCATCCTGGGCTATTCTAACGCAAGAACCATAAGTAACAATAGTAACATCCTTGCCCTCTTCAACAATTTCCGGAGTTCCCACGGCAGTATTGAACTCACGGAGGTTGTCGGGCATTTTTTCCCTTAGGCGATAAGCATTCAGAGGTTCAATTATCAAAACCGGCTGATCCGATTCCAGATATGTGTTATAGAAGCCTGCCGCCCGGGTCATATTTCTGGGAACTGCCACGTGAACCCCCCGTATCGAGTTGATCACCATGCTCAATGGAGACCCGGAATGCCATATCCCCTCAAGCCGGTGACCGCGCGTGCTCACTATCAAAGGTGCTTTTTGCCCTCCTTTTGTACGATAATAGAGCGTTGCCAAATCATCGCTCATTACCTGCAAGCCGTATAATAAGTAGTCGAAATACTGTATCTCGGCAATTGGCCGCAAACCGCGCATGGCCATACCCAAGCCCTGGCCAATAATTGTTGCTTCGCGGATGCCTGTGTCAAAAATCCTGGAAATCCCATATTTTTCCTGCAAGCCCTCATAAGTTTGGTTAACGCCGCCTATGCTTCCAACATCCTCGCCAAACGCAACTACCAGCGGATTGCTAGCAAATATAAGGTCGAAATTATCGCGCAATATCTCCCTACCGGGAACCAGTTTTGAGTTGGTGCTATAAACTGCGGGGCAATGTTTTACGTTCAGGGCCGATAAATCGGTTTCGCTATAAAGATGTGAGTTATAGCGACCTGCATTCTCCTGCATTTCATTTTTCAACCAATTGCCAACATTTTTCTTCAATGAGTTTTCAGGGTTTGAGCAATTGTCGCAAATAAGCCTCAAAATCTTTTTTGCTGAAGAAACCAGATCCTTTGTAATTGGCTCCCCTACCCTGGCAAGGTCTTTTTTGATTTTTTCGATATCAGATGTCTGAGCACAGTTGCATGTTGTTACATCTACTATTTTAAGAAAGTCTTTCTGTCTTTGTTGTATAGGTTTCAGGAAATTGTTCCATGCATTTTTGCGCGCTTGCCTCACCCTTGCCAAAGCCTCGGCTTCAATCCGGCCCAATTCATCCTCAGCGGCAATTCCGTTTTCCAGTATCCATTTTCTCATCCGGCTTATCCCGTCCAGGTCCGACTCCCTTTGCAGCTGTTGAGCTGTCTTGTATCTCTCGTGCGAGCCGGAGGTTGAGTGACCTTGAGGTTGGGTGCAATCAGTTATATGAAAAAGAACAGGAACTTGCTCCTCACGGCATATTCTTATTCCTTTTCTGTATGTATCTATCAGTTCGGGATAATTATACGCACTGGCCTTGAAAATATGGATGCCGTTGGTTTGCCGGGTTTTTTGGAAACCCTTAAGCACTTCCGATATACTTGATTTAGTAGTTTGGAATTTATTGGGCACGGATATGCCCCATTGATCGTCCCAAACCGATATGGCCATGGGCACTTGCATAACACCAGCCGCATTTATAGTCTCAAAAAAGTACCCTTCCGATGTGGAAGCGTCACCAATGGTCCCGAAAGCAACTTCATTACCATTAAGGGTGAACTTATCGGTATTTGCCGAAATATTGTTTTCCCTAAAAAATTTGGAGGCCAAAGCCAAGCCCAATAAGCGTGGCATCTGGCTGGCGGTCGGGGAAGAATCGGCCGCGGAATTTTTCTGGCTGGCAAGATCCTTCCAGTTGCCATCGGCATCCAGGCTTCTTGTAGCAAAGTGGTTGTTCATCAAACGTCCGCCGTTTGCGGGATTTGCTTCCAGGTCGGTATCGCCATAAAGCATGGCAAATATTTCTTCCAGCTTAATTATCCCGGTGGCGAGCATAAACGTTTGGTCGCGATAATACCCGGAGCGCCAGTCGCCATTTTCAAAAACGCGGGCCATTGCCAGTTGCGGCACTTCCTTGCCATCGCCGAAGATCCCGAACTTTGCCTTGCCCGTAAGCACCTCGCGCCTTCCGGTCAAACTAGCCTGACGGCTTTCGTTGGCAACCCGATAATCACTGAGAACTTGCTCTTTGCTTAATTTTAACCGCTTAAGGATATTTATATTTTTTGCTGTCATCAAGAACATTTTATAAGGTCGCAAAGGTAATTAAATTCATTCTAAATAAGAAACCCACCACAAGCCGGATTTCATGAAACATCCTTATTTACCAGTGTATGGTATAAAGCCCGCTAAGGATGATACGCAAGCCAACATACATTGAAATGGCAAGGATAACAAGGAACTTTGAAATTCCAGGGCGGCGGTCGTCTTCATCGAAATATAGTTTTTCGAGGCTTGAAACCCGAAAGGCGATAATTAAAATGAGGATGCTGAGGCTTATCCAGGCAAATTCCTCCTGAAACAGCAAACGCTGCCAGAAATAGATTATTATAAGAGTATATCCGAATAAAAAAGGCAATATGAACTGCGACATGATAAAGAAGGGGAAGTTGCGTCCATCCAATTTGTTGAAATAGGAGTTTGCCGACATTGCCACCGGCCTAACCATCAGGAATGCCGTGGTAATCAAGCCGAAAAAGCCAACCAAGGCTACCAGCATTTTTTGGGTATCGTTAAAATACATCCAATTAAAAACGTGCCCTACACCGGTTTTAAAGATATTTCCGATCATGAGGCTGCCAAAGGTTTGGTTGAACGCAATCAAGCTAAGCCATACAAACAACACTTTCATGCGCGACTGCTCCTCGGTGAGGCCGAAATAACCGATTAGCGAGATCAGGCCCAGCAGGAACACCAACAATGGCCCTGAGCCAAAAATCATTTTTACCGAATCGTTGGTCCATTGATAAGGCTCGATATGATATAGTATTTGATCGAAGTCGAAGCTAACATCGAACCCGAACATAGCAGTAGATAACAGGGTCGCAAAGTAATTTAGATAAAAAACTATAAGATAGGCAATTACAAAAGAGGATGTCGAGTTTACAACAATAGACCAAAAATTTGTACGGCTGAGTTTAGTATTAGCTTCCATCAATAAAATGCCGGCCAAGCATTAAGGAATACCTGGCAGAATCATGTTTTTATTCGGCAGTCATAGCCTTCATTTCCAACTTATACTCTTGGTTATCAAGTTTTTGCTTAACTTCGGCAAAAGCTTTTACAGTATATTCCACATCTTCCAGGGTATGTATGGCAGTTGGAATCAACCTTAGCAGTATTTGCCCTTTCGGGATAACGGGATAAGCGACTATGGAGCAGAAGATATTGTAGTTTTCGCGCAGGTCATAAGTGATCTGGGTAGCTTCGGGGATACCGCCTTTTAGAAAAACCGGTGTTACAGGTGATGCCGTAACGCCAAGATCCAGCCCTTTGGCCCTCAATCCCGACTGAAGGGCATTCACTATTTTCCATAAGTTTTTGCGGTGCTCAGGTTCGTTCTTAAGCATCTCCAAACGTTTCAAGGCCCCGATTACCATTGGCATGGGCAATGATTTCGCATATATCTGCGAACGCATATTATATTTCAAATACTTGACGACGCTTTGCTTTGAAGCCACAAACGCTCCAATTCCGGCCATTGATTTGGCAAAAGTCCCAAAATAAAGATCCACCTGGTCCTGAAGGCCAAAATGCTCGTCGGTGCCGGCGCCCGTTGGCCCCATGGTGCCAAATCCGTGGGCATCGTCGATCAGCAAGCGGAAATTATACTTCTCCTTAAAGGCCACGATCTCATCAAGCTTGCCTAAATCGCCTGCCATACCATAAACACCTTCGGTAATAACCAAAATGCCACCACCGGTCTTGTCAACAATTTTTGTAGCGCGCCTTAATTCTTTTTCGAGGTTTTCCATATTATTGTGCGGGTAAACAAAGCGTTTCCCGAAATGCAGTCTCATCCCATCAATAATACATGCGTGGGCCTCCGAATCATAAACAATTACGTCTTTCCTGTCAACCATGGCATTAATGATGGAAACCATGCCCTGATATCCGTAATTAAGCAAATAGGCACTTTCGCGGTTCACGAATGCCGCTAGTTTTTGCTCAAGTTCCTCATGATATCTTGTTTGGCCCGACATCATTCTGGCTCCCATCGGATAAGCCATTCCCCAGTCGGCAGCACCCTGTGCATCGGCTTTCCGAACTTCGGGATTATTGGCCAGGCCAAGGTAATTGTTTAAACTCCAAACTAATCTTTCCTTTCCCTGGAACATCATCTTATTCGACAGCTCCCCCTCCAATTTCGGAAAAACATAATATCCTTCGGCCTGGTTTGCATATTGCCCTAAGGGGCCTATTGCCGATTCGCACTTATCAAAAACATCCATCTTATACCTATTTATATTTAAAGCGCAAAAATATGATTATTCTCCTATCCATCAAACGATTGTTAACAAATGCTTAATTTACGAGAAGTTTCAGGTTATTTTACTGAATAACTGTACTTTACAGTATCAACAGCAAAACATCGAAGTCGTTTTGCAGTATTAATCAATTTTATTGGTAGAGGGATTTTTTTGCCAAACCCCCGTTTGCACAAAGCAACTTATGTTTATTTTATGTATGATGGCAATGGGCAAAAACTTGTTGCGCTAAAATCGGAATTTTCAAAAACTTAGTTATGTTAAGTATTTCACAATGATAATTTTCATTTATATTTGCCAATTCTTTTAAACAGGAGGCTAAAATGAAAAAATATATATTATCGAAGAGGGTTTTGAACATGACCGTATCGGCAACATTAAAAATGACCGAAATGAGCAGGGAGCTAAAAGCCAAAGGAATAGACATTATCGCTTTAAGCATAGGCGAACCTGATTTCAATACGCCCTTGAACGTGAAGAATGCCGCTAAGGCAGCCATAGACGACAATTTAACACATTACCCGCCCGTTCCCGGCTTGCCGTTATTGAGGGAAGCCATCAGCAATAAACTGAAGCGGGACAACAATCTCGACTATCTACCCTCGCAAATAGTTGTTTCCACGGGGGCAAAGCATTCATTGGCAAATGTTTTCATGAGCATACTCGACGAGGGCGACGAGGTAGTCGTCCCATCCCCTTTCTGGGTTTCCTATCCCGAGATGATAAAGCTTGCCGGAGGTAAAATGGTCAATGTAGATACCGGAATTGCCGAAGGTTTCAAGTTAAATCCCCAGCAACTGGAAGATGCAATCACCAAAAACACCAAAGCATTTCTTTTCAACTCCCCAAGCAACCCGACCGGGGCAGTTTATACTTATGACGAATTGAAAGGCCTGGCAAAAGTTCTGGAAAAGCACCCTGATATTTTAATTATTGCCGACGAGATTTACGAGTTGATAAACTTCGAGGGAAAGCATCACAGTTTTGCTTCCTTCGGTAGTTTAAAAGACAGGGTAATATTAATAAACGGGGTGTCGAAGGGCTTTGCGATGACAGGATGGAGAATCGGCTATATGGCTGCGCCCCTCGAAATTGCAAAGGCCTGCACCAAGTTGCAAGGGCAGTTCACCTCAGGGGCATCGAGCATTTCACAGGCAGCTGCGGCCGAGGCCGTAAACACTGACCCCGGCACCTCCGGTGAGCTGAAAACAATGCTAAAGGAATTCAGGAAGAGAAGGGACTTGTTGATAGAACTAATGAAACAAATACCGGGAATAAAAACAAATGTGCCTGGCGGGGCTTTTTACTTATTTCCCGACATAAGTTATTATTTCGGGAAAACAGATGGCAAGACCATAATCGAAGACAGTAACGACATATGCATATATCTGCTTGAAAATGCGCATGTCGCGCTTGTAGCCGGCGCAGCCTTCGGAAGCCCGGAATGCATAAGAATCTCTTATGCGACATCAACTGGCAACCTTAAAGAAGCTGTTAAAAGAATCTCAAACTCGCTTGCCGCGCTAAAATAAATATCTTGAAAGAATATATTGGCAGAATATATGAACTGCTGAAAAGAATTGGTATCATACTATTGTTTTTTAGCCTCAGCAGGTTGTTTTTTTACTTGTTCAACCTTTCTCTGTTTTCAGACATCGGGTTCTTTCATATCCTAAGAATTATGGTGATCGGACTTAGGTTCGACTTATCCGTAATAGTGTATTTCAATATTTTGATGATATTGATGCACATCTTTCCCTTGGGGAAAGTCTATTACAATAAATATTACCAACGAACAATAAGTTTTTTATTCATATCAATAAACACTATTTTAATATCAATCAACCTATCCGATTCCGTTTTCTATCACTTTACGCAGAAAAGATCAACAAACGATGTGCTAAAGTTTATCTTTATAAGCAATGACGCCCTTAAGCTTTTACCAAGGTTTCTATTGGATTATTGGTATCTGGTGATATTTGTGATCATAATTGTTTATGCATTCGTCAAACTAAACATCAAAATTGGACAGAGACTGGCGCCTGAAATCAAATTGACATATAAACAAATAAGTTTCAGGACATTAAGTATGTTGGTGATATTAGGGCTTTGTTTGCTGGGTGCAAGGGGCGGAATACAATTAAGGCCCTTGTCGATGATGCATGCCACAACTTACGGCCCTACAAAAGAGGTTCCGATAATCTTGAACACACCCTTTACCTTGATGACAACTTTTGGGCATGGCGGCATAAGCGACTATAGCTTCTTTGACGAGAGTGAGCTAAGGCAGTATTATAATGTTGTTAAGCAAAAAAGCAGACCGGGAAATCTCAACAAGAGGAATGTGGTGATAATTTTATTGGAAAGCTTCTCAAAAGAGTATGTCGGAAGTTTAAACAATTATAAGGGTTATACTCCATTTCTGGATTCGCTGATTGCTAACTCCCTGGCTTTCACCAATGCTTTTTCAAGCGGATACCGCTCTATGGACGCCATCCCTACTACCATAACATCGATACCCTGTTTAATAGACGACCCTATAATTACATCGGTTTATGGGAACAACAGATACACCTCGCTCGCCGATATTCTTAAACATGAATCCTATGAGACAGCATTTTTCCACGGGGGCACAAACGGGACTTTAGGACTCGACGGTTTTGTGAAGTCTTTGGGCTTCGAAAGATACTATGGCCGCACGGAATACGGCAACGACAACGATTACGATAATTACTGGGGGATTTATGACGAGCCCTTTCTTAAGTTTATGATAAAGAAGATTGGCGAAATGAAAGAGCCCTTCTTTGCCATGGAATTTACCTTAAGCTCACATTATCCGTATTCCATACCAAAGAAATATGAGAACACCTTTAAAGAAGGCCCCTTGAGAATCCACAGGGTTGTCAGCTATACTGATAATTCCCTGCGAAAGTTTTTTGAGGAGGCAAAGGGGGAAAAATGGTTCAGGAACACTATATTTATTATTTCGGCCGACCATCCTGCACAATCGGTCATCCCGGGAGCCAAAGGCAATATTAATGATGCAGATAATTTACCTGACAACAGTTTACTAAAATATTATAAAAACACCTCGGGTCGCTATGCTATCCCTATTTTAATTTATCAGCCGGGCGACAGCAGCTTGAACGGAATATATGACGATGTTTTCCAGCAGTCGGATATATTGCCTACGGTTCTGGATTTGCTGAACTACAACGGAAAATACATCGCATTTGGGAACAGTGCCTTAGACACCACTACCGTCCATGCAGCCTTTCATTACGTAAACGGCTTATATCAAATAACTTATAAAGATCATTGCTTATTGTTCAACGGTGTTGAACCGACTGCTCTTTATCTGAGAAACGATATTGACCATACCAGCAACTTACTAGAAAAAGAACCTGCGATTGCCTTAAAGCTCGAGAATATCTTAAAGGCGTATTTACAGGAATATAGCCACCGCATGCGTAAAAATGACCTACAAATCAAGACAAGATAAAAAGACATCAGGTTTTATTACATTTGCAGCAAAATTTTATTGAAAAATGCTGACAACTGAATCCGTTTCACATTTATTTAAATCGTTTAACGACAAAAAGATTATTGTCATCGGCGACGTCATGGTAGATTCGTACATTTGGGGAAGTGTAAACAGGATTTCCCCCGAGGCGCCAGTCCCCGTGGTCGAAGTCGAAAAAAGGGAAGACAGGCTGGGAGGTGCTGCAAACGTCGGGCTCAACATAAAGGCATTGGGCGCCGAACCCTATCTGTGCAGCATTATTGGCAAAGACCATAAGGGCGATGACTATATGCGCTTGATGGCCGAGCAGCACTTATTGCCAAACGGGATTGTTAAAAGCAGCGAAAGACGCACTACGACTAAATTCAGGGTAATTGGAAACAATACACAAATGCTGCGCGTTGACGAGGAGCTTACAAGCCCCCTTTCAAGCGAGGACCTGGCAACACTACTGAACACGATAGGGCTGCTAATCAAAAATGAGGATATAGACGCAATAGTTTTTCAGGATTACGACAAAGGTGTTATCGGCAAGGCCTTAATATCCAAGGTTGTGGGAATTGCCAGGTCGAGAAACATTCCGGTTGCGGTTGACCCCAAAAAAAACAATTTCCTCGATTTTAACGATGTTGACCTGTTTAAACCAAACTTAAAAGAGATAAAAGAAGGATTAAACATCGAATTTGACACCAGGGTCATAGAGGAAATAGAAAACGCGGTTGAGCTATTACAGCAAAAACTAAATGCCAAAGCA
Source organism: Chlorobiota bacterium (assembly GCA_013151215.1). GTDB lineage: Bacteria > Bacteroidota > Bacteroidia > Bacteroidales > F082 > BM524. The sequence continues at coordinate 23,220 of JAADIS010000107.1, forward strand.
GTTTTAAACACTCTTTCCGAGAAAGGCATGTTCATCAGGTGGAAAAACGATAACGACACTTTTTCCTCAAAACTGATAGATGCCCATTACCGGAACATCACTGATGTTTCAGGTGCCGGCGACACCGTAATAGGCGTAGCCTCCTTGTGCATGGCCTGTGATACGGGGATGCTTGATTTGGCAGCCATCTCAAATTTGGCAGGCGGCCTGGTCTGCGAGGAAGTTGGGGTAGTGCCGATCGACAAGAGCAAACTTCAAGACGAAGTTATTAGTTTACTTACATAACAGAAATGAACAACAATAAAGGGAAGAAGGTAAAAGTCGAGAAGATGTTCAACGACATTGCCCACAAATATGATTTTTTAAATCATTTTCTTTCTATGGGCATAGATATCCTCTGGAGAAGGACTTTGAGAAAAGCTTTAGCCCCATCCAAACCAAAAAAGATACTAGACGTTGCAACGGGAACGGGGGATTTGGCGATCGAGCTCGCCAAACTGAATCCCGAATCCATAATTGGTGTTGACATTGCGGAGGAAATGCTGAATATCGGCAAAGCAAAGCTAAGCAAGAAAAAACTGGATCATATCATCAAGCTGGAAGTAGGCGATTCGGAAAAACTACTTTTCCACGACAACAGCTTCGATGCGGTAACTGTTTCTTTCGGCGTAAGAAACTACGAAAACCTTCAAAAAGGCTTGCTGGACATGAACAGGGTTCTAAAACCGGGCGGCATGGTCGCGATCCTCGAGTTCTCGAAACCTAAGAAGTTCCCCTTTAGAAACTTGTATAATTTTTATTTCAAATATATACTTCCCTTGTTCGGGAAAATTGTTTCAAGCCACGATTCGGCATACACATATTTGCCTGAATCTGTACAAGGTTTTGCCGAGGACAAGGAATTCTTGGGCGAGATGAAGAAGGCAAATTATAAAAAATGCAAACAAAAACGTTTGACGTTTGGTATAGCCACACTTTATACAGGAGTTGCAAACTAAATAATCCATTATGGCTTATTCGTGAAATAATTTACTTTTGCCATCCAATAAGAATCGAGAAAAGCCGTTAATTAACAAAAAACAGAAAATTGAAGAGGTTAACAATCTATAAAATAGCCATTTTAAGTTTGACGATGCTGCTTGCTGCAAATAGTTACTCGCAGCAGCAAAAAGTGTTGAACTTGCCCAATTACGATCAGGATCCTTATCATTTTGGATTTATTTTAGCAGCAAACAATATGCTGTTCAACATAAAACCCGTTGATAATCTTTCGTTTATAAAATGGAACGGCGACCAGAGCCCTGATATTTTTGCCGATTCGTTATATGTTTATAACGTAACATCACAGGGCACTCCCGGTTTTTCAATTGGGATATTAGGCAATCTGCGCCTTGCGAGGCATTTCGACCTCCGCTTTGTCCCTACTTTATCATTTGGCGAAAGAATCCTATATTACGGGATATTGTCGTATAAGGACGGCGAGTCGTCGTATATTGAAGTGCAAAAAAGCATCACTTCAACTTTGGTAGAATTTCCGCTATTCGTTAAATACAGGTCGAAAAGGCTGAACAACATGGCTGCTTATGTTACCGGTGGCCTGAAATACACGCTTGACCTGGCATCGCAAAAAAAGGCAGAAAAAAACCTGAACGACGTTACCGTAAAAATCAACAAGCATGATTTATTGGCAGAAGTGGGCGTCGGTTTCGATTTCTACACTAATTATTTCAAGTTCGGCACGGAACTAAGAATGGGATACGGTTTCTTCAACCTGATAAAAAAAGAAGGAAATCTCTATACCGACTCCATCGACCGCCTGAAATCAAAGGTTTTCCTGCTCTCGTTCACATTTGAATAAGCTTAAACAATGAACGGAGCCATTGATAAGAAGAAGAATCTTTTGTCAAGGATTTATTCAAAATCGAATTTAAAACAAGAAATATACAAAAACACTCTTGAAGTTTTTCATCTTATCAAGAAAACCGTTGAGGACTACGAGCTGGAATACAGGAAATACACTACTGCCGAGGCAAACGGCAAGGCCTTAAGCTAGAGGTAAAACAAAACAGCGAGAGACATTCTTTCGTTGAAGGCAAAAAGGAACTGGGGTTTAAATTTGAAAAAGACTGGATAACAATACAGGTTTATTGGCATCGTCACCGGCCGGCAATTGCACCAAGTTGGCAAATAAGTATAAATAATCATAAACGCAGTGATTAAATAGTGTTGTAAAATTTATAAAAATTCCTATTTTTGCCAATTAACAAAAAAAAGAAACGTGGGTCAAAACCAGATTGAGAAACCTTTTTTTTCAGGTATTCTATTAAAGGTACTTATAAAGTATTATAAGCAGTTAAGCCTCATTGCGGTGGCTGCCATCGCATTGTCCGCTATTTTTTCATCTTCGTATTTCATAACACCGCTATTTCAATCAACGGTAATCCTATATCCTACGGCCAGCAATTCAATCTCCAAAGTGTTGCTGAGCGAAAATTTCAACAACAGCAAGGACATTCTGGAATTCGGTGAAGACGAGCAAACCGAACAATTGCTGCAGGTGCTCAACTCGAATAAAATACGGGACAGGATAATTGTCAAGTACAAGCTAATGGAACATTACGGCATAAAGAGCGGCAGCAAATTCAAAATGACGAATTTGTATAATGAGTATGAAGAAAAATTCAAGTTCAGGCGCACCGAATATATGGCGGTAAAAATCACCGTCCTCGACAAGGACCCGCAGTTTGCCGCCGACATGGCGAATAATGTTGCCGAGCTTCTGGATTCGACAATAAACTCCATGCAGAAAGAAATTGCCATTCGCGCATTTACAATTGTCCAAGAGGAGTATTTAAAACTAAAAAGCCAGATAAAGGTAAAAGAAGATTCAATGACGGTATTGCGCGGTTTCGGCGTTCACGACTACGAAAGCCAATCGGAGATGTTCAACCGCCAATTGGCAATTGAGATGGCAAGGGGCAACCAGCCAGGCGTTTCAAGGCTTGAGCAAAAGCTTACGATTCTTGCAAAATACGGAGGCCCTTATGTCTCATTGCGAGATGCCCTTGAGCATGACAAGAAGAAGCTCAGCGAGCTGATGTCGAAATATGAAGAAGCAAAAGTGGACGCCACCGAGAGCCTTCCGCATAAATTCATAGTCAGCAGCGCATATAAAGCCGAGAAAAAAACATATCCGATAAGATGGCTCATCGTTTTAATCGCAACGGTTGCAAGTGTTCTTGTTGCAATGCTCATATTAGCCTTTATCGAGGTTTTTTCGGGCAACATTGAAATAAACATTAAAAAAAAAAGTTAATCATTGACATACCGTCCTTTTACAACAGGACTAAAAAAACTGATATAAGCAGTAAGACCAAGGATAGTAAACAACAAACCGATGATAACAAAGGCGATGAACCTTTAATAAAAGAAATTGAGAAGAAAGAAGTACGAAATGACTTTGATGTTGAAATTAACGATATAGAAATGGCCAAGTTTTTTAATAGTTCCGAATTATTGAGTTTATTGGATAAGTGGAAAATCCATTTACTTGTTATTGTAGTTGCCGCCGCCGCTTTAGGAGCAATATTCTCAGGGCCTGCGTTTATAACTCCGCTATATAAATCCCAAGCAGTCTTATACCCGGCTAACGTTGAAGCGTATTCCGAAGAAAGCGAAACGGAGCAGATGCTTCAAGTATTTGGATCACAGGATATTAAAGATAGCGTTATCAATAAATTCAAATTAGGCGGACACTACGGGATAGACAAAGGCTATAAACACTATAAAACTATACTTTATTATGAGTATAGCGAGAAAATATCCATCAACAAAACACCTTACGAAGCAGTCTCGATAGAAGTCCTCGACAAGAGCCCTGATACCGCGGCAATGATAGTGAATTCACTGATCCATTATTACGACAAGAAGATCCAAAGGCTTCATAAATCAAAATATGTAGAGGTGGCCGATATGTATAAAATCCAATTGAGGAGAAAGGAAGCCACCATCGACTCCTTAAAAAACATATTAAAAGTTCTTGGCAAGGAGCATGGTATTATCGAATACGATTATCAAACACAAGAGATCATGCGCGGCCTTTTGGGAACCGTTGACGGTGATGGATCCAACATAAACAAAAAGGAGGTAGAGCGTTTAAAGAAAGGCATGGAGAAATATAGCGGGCAGCTGGTCGAGATTATTGAGATGATCCAGGCAGAAGCACGTACCTATGTGGAGGTCAAGCTTGATTATGAAATGGCATTGAGGTTCTTAAGTTCCGAAATGACATATAGCAACGTGGTATCTTACCCCTATGCTTCCGACAAAAAAGAGTACCCGGTTAGGTGGATAATCGTTGCCATTGCCGCCATTGCCGCATTTATGTTCTCTACTCTGGTAATCATGTTCATCGAGAACAAAAAGAAATCATAATTGTTTGTGGGCGAAAAACTTAAGATAGGTTGGGTTTATGGGTTAACCTCATTGTTTCTGTTGGCTAATCTGTATTTGGTAGTACAAAAAGACATGTATTGGCTTTTTGTGCTTCCGGTAGCCTTAATAGTGATGTACTATTATCTGACAGCCTACGACAAAGTTTTACTGTTTATCACTTTCTTGACCCCCTTGGCCGTAAACATCAACGATCTGGAAATGGGAATGGGGGTATCCCTGCCAACCGAGCCTTTGATGTTCGGTGTCCTGTTGATTTTTCTAATAAACGTAATATATCAGAACAATTACGACAAACGAATATCGGCGCATCCCATCTCGTATATTATTTATTTGAATTTGTTTTGGATACTACTTACGACTTTTACAAGCGAGATGCCCGTAGTATCTATTAAATTCTTTATTTCAAGACTGTGGTTCGTTGTCCCTTTCTTTTTTGTTGCAGCCATGTTCTTCAGGAAAATGGAAAACATCAGTCGCTTCTTGTGGCTTTACCTGGCAGGCTTGGTGATCGTAATTATTTATACTACCATTATACATGCACAATATGGTTTCGACGAGGAAACAGGTCATTGGGTAATGTCGCCCTTTTATAACGACCATACTGCCTATGGGGCGGCCTTGGCGATGTTCTTCCCGGTCTGCATAGGCCTGATTTTCTTTCCAGGCCTCAATAAGTTGGCACGGACGGCTGCCGTATTCACTTTGTTATTTCTTGTCATAGCAATTATTTTATCATACAGCCGGGCAGCATGGTTAAGCATTTTAGCATCTGCCGCTTTGTTCCTGCTAATTGTTTTCCGAATCAGGATTTATTGGGTATTGAGTTTTTTAATAGTTGTTATAGGATTGTTTTTTGCGTTTCAGCATCAGATAATCGATAAGCTTGAAAAGAACAAACAGGATTCGTCGGCCAATTTTGCCGAACATATCAAGTCGATAACAAACATATCGTCCGATGCGTCGAACCTGGAAAGAATAAACAGGTGGCAAGCGGCAGTGCGGCTTTATGACGAGCGGCCTGTTTTCGGATGGGGGCCGGGAACATACCAATTTGTTTATGCCCCTTACCAACGATCTAAAGAAAAAACAATAATAAGCACTAATCTCGGTGATAAGGGAAATGCCCACAGCGAGTATCTGGGCCCACTTGCCGAAGAGGGCTTAGCAGGAATGCTAATTGTCATTATTTTGTTCGCAAGTATTTTATATTCAGGCATAAAGGTATATGAAAAGGGCAATCTTAAGGTTAAGTTCTTAAGCATGATGGCTACCATAGGTTTGGCTACATATATGGCCCACGGGGTTTTGAACAACTTTTTAAATACCGATAAGCTTTCGGTGCCTTTTTGGGGGTTTACCGCCATTATCGTCGCCCTCGACATATATCACACACAAAACCCGGCTAAAGCTGGCCCGACGGAGCAGTAAATCCCATCGAGAGTCTAACTTTTATTTCTTTTTGAGCAGCTTTAAAAGTTCGGGCAGTTGCTTTAGGGCTATCATGTTCCGCCAATATTTCTTCACTTCCATTGCGGGCGAGCCCATATATGTTATTCCGCCCTCAACGGATTTGTCGATTGCCGATGTTGCCAATATTTGAGCGCCTTTACCAATAACAATATCTTTATTTATCGCCACCCTAGCCCAAATTACCACATCATCCTCAATTTTGGTAACACCTGCTATTGCCGCAAAAGCACCTATCAAACAGTTTTTGCCGATAACAGTATCATGCCCCACCTGGCAATGGTTGTCGAATTTCGTTCCGTTCCCGATAGTTGTATCTGCGGTTACACCTTTATCAATGCAGCAGTTGGCCCCAATTTCAACCTCATCCTCTATAACAACCCTGCCGCCGGAATGGAACTTCGAGAACTTGCCGTCTTTTTTCTGAAAATAATATGCATCAGCGCCTATTACGCTTCCTGAATGGATGATACAGCGATTGCCGATGATACTATTATCATAAATGCTCACATTGGCATGAATGATACAATCATCGCCTATCACAACATTGTTTCCAATAAAGGCAGCTGCTTGAACAACTGTGTTCTTGCCTAAAACGGCAGAATCGCTAATAAGGACACCGGATTTCCGAAACCCCCTGAATTTATTGATCAAGAGGTTAAAGGCGGAAAAAGGGCTTTCATGAAAGATGAGCGATTTTCCTTCCGGTGCCTCAAGTTCCTTGTTGATAATAATCACCGACGCTTCGGAATCAAGTACTTTATTGTAATATTTTGGATGATCCACAAAAGTCAGGTCGCCTTGACGTACGACATGAAGCTCGTTTAAACCAATAGCAGTATTTTCGGCTCCGCACAAAGCCCGGCCTCCAATAATTTCAGCAATTTCACTTACCGAAAGTTTCTTGGGAAAATCCATTTTCTATCCTTTAACACGTTCAGAATACGCCCCGTTACGAGTATCGATCTTAATCTTGTCGCCTGTGTTGATGAACAGGGGAACCCTGACTTTGGCGCCAGTTTCAACGGTAGCCTCCTTCAAAGCATTGGTAGCGGTATTTCCTTTTTCCCCGGGTTCGGTATATGTTACTTCCAATATGACATAGGTCGGCATATCACAATAAATCGCAGTATCGTTCTCGGCATGGAATCCAATTGTTACGTTTTCGCCTTCTTTTAAGAGTTGCGGCGCAGAAATCAAGTTCTCGTTGATAAATGTCTGCTCGTAATCTTCATTGTTCATGAAATGATAGATATCACCATCATTATAAAGATATTGATAGCCCCTGTTTTCGATACGCTGGATATTGATTTTAAACCCTGAGGTAAAAGTGTTTGCCAACACTTTGCCTGTTTTTACATTTTTAAGTTTCGTCCTTACGAAAGCAGGTCCCTTACCAGGCTTGACATGCTGAAATTCAACTACTGTCCACAAATCACCATTATGCTCTATGCATAAACCATTTCTAATATCTGCTGTTGTCGCCATTATTTATTTTTTAATAAATTAATTCTTCAATTCCCGCACTTTGGCAAAAGGCAATAATATTACCCGCCGTTTCTGTCCCTTATACTTGTATAACCTTTCATAATGCCTCTTTGAGATTGGGCAATAAAACTTAGGACTTCGTCCCTGTCGGGTGTTGCGGGCAGTTTTGCCTCGATAAACCGTACTGCCTGCCCTATGTTTCTTCCCTTTAGGAAAAGATGCCTGAAAATATCCTGTATCTCGTTTATCCTCTCATTGGAATATCCCCTGCGCCTTAAACCAATCGAGTTGACGCCAATAAACGAAAGGGGGTCCCTGCCTGCTTTGGAAAAGGGCGGCACGTCTTTTCTGACCATACTTCCGCCTGAGACCATAGTATGTTTTCCGATATGGACAAATTGGTGAACAGCAGACAAGCCCCCTACTATTGCCCAATCGTCGATCTCGATATGACCGGCCAGATTACAAGCATTTGCAAGTATTACGTTGTTGCCGATAATACAATCATGGGCAACATGGACATAAGCCATTAAAAGACAATTGCTTCCGATAGTAGTCTCGTTATTTGCCCTGGTGCCCCTGTTGATAGTAACATACTCTCTCACGATAGTGTTATCTCCTATTTTCACCAGGCTATCCTCACCATTGAACTTCAGGTCCTGCGGAATAGCAGAGATTACGGCCCCGGGGAATATCCTGCAATTCTTACCAATGCGGGCACCCTCCATAATGGTAACACTGGAGCCTATCCATGTTCCTTCTTCAATAACCACATTTTTCTCGATATTGACAAATGGCTCAATAACAACATTTGCCGCTACCTTTGCTTGTGGATGCACGTATGCTAATGGTTGATTCATAAACTGTTATCCTTAATTCTATATCTTTTAACTCGACTCATTAATCTTAAATCCTGATTCTTTTATCTTGATTCTTTTATCTTGATTCTTTTATCTTGATTCTTTTATCTTGATTCTTTTATCTTGATTCTTTTATCTTGATTCTCTCAATCCTTGTTCTTCACGATCTGAGCGGTTAGTTCGCCGTCCATGACAAGTTTATCGCCAACAAAGGCCTTACCCCTCATGATGCATATTCCGCGTTTTATGGGTGCGATAAGCTCAATACTGAAAATCAGGGTGTCGCCCGGAACAACTTTACCCCTAAAGCGCACATCGTTGATTTTCAGGAAATAGGTTGAATACAACTCGGGGCTTGACACCTGGTTTAAAACAAATATTCCGCCTACCTGTGCCATTGCCTCAACCTGAAGCACGCCCGGCATGATTGGTTCACCGGGGAAATGCCCCACGAAGAAAGGTTCGTTCATCGTAACGCTTTTCATCCCGATTATATGATTGTCGCTCATTTCCAGCACTTTGTCAACCAGCAAAAACGGCGGACGGTGAGGAAGCATTTTCTGTATCTGAACAACGTCGAATCGTGGTTTTGCATAAATATCAAAAGGTGGTTCTTTTAACATGGCTTCTTTTTTTATTAAATGTTGATTAATTATTCTTGCAAATTCCGTATTTGATTGATGGCCGGGGCGTTTAGCCGTTATCTTCCCCTTAATGGGTTTCCCCAAAAGGGCCAGGTCGCCAATCATGTCCAGCAGCTTGTGGCGTGCCGGCTCATTGGCATAGTGCAGCTCAAGGTTGTTTAGGATACCTTCTTCCTTAACCTTGACGCTGGGCTTGTTAAATGCCTTCGCAAGCCTGTCGAGCTCCTCCTGTGGTACTTTTCTGTTAACAAACACTATAGCGCTTGCCAGATCACCGCCTTTGATAAGGTTATTGCTTAAAAGGAACTCCAGTTCGTGCAGGAAAACAAAAGTCCTGCACTTCGATATTTCCTTCTCAAACCTGGAGATATCCGATAAGCTGGCATGCTGGGCGCCCAACACCCTGCTCTCGTAATCTATATCAACTTCAAGTTCAAAGGTATCCGAAGGCTCTATCCTGATTTCTATTTTACTATCGGGAACTTTATATTCAATGGTTTCATTTATAACGATGAAATCCCTATCTTTGTCAAGATCAACTACTTCCGCCTCTTTTATTGCGTTCAGGAAAAACCTGGACGAACCGTCAAGAATTGGTATTTCCTCCATATCAAGATCGATAAGTGCATTATCGACTCCCAGGCCCCTGAAGGCGGCTAGTACATGCTCGATGGTAAACACATTGGCTCCGTTCTCGCCAATTGTTGTACCGCGTGCCGTTCCAACTACATTTTCGATAGTTGCTGAGATAATTGGTTTTTTTTCGAGATCGGATCTCCTGAACTTTAAACCATGATCGGCCGGTGCCGGATAAAATGTCATAGTTCCCTTCTGACCTGTGTGCAATCCATTACCGCTTATAGATATCGACTTTCCAATAGTCTTCTGTTTTTCTGCCATAAAAATACGGGTATAACTCACACCCCTCAATTAAAAAATTTGCGCAAAAGTAAGCATTTCTATTTACTCTTGGAATTTCTTTCCAATTCGTTGACCCTCTTGACCAAACTGTCGAGCCGCCTAAAATGGACATACGACCTTTGATAGTTGCGGATGCCAAAGGCCGGAGAGCCTTCCACTATGGAATTTTCCTCTGTTATGCTTTTCCCCACTCCCGATTGCGCGGCTATCATTACGCCGTCGGCAATTACAAGATGGCCAACTATGCCCACCTGGCCGCCTATCATACAATTCTTTCCGATCTTGGTAGAACCGGATATCCCTGTTTGCGCAGCAATAACAGTATTTTCGCCTATTTCGACATTATGGGCAATTTGGATCAGGTTATCAATTTTCACTCCTTTTCGTATGATCGTAGAACCCATGGTGGCCCTGTCGATGGTCGTATTTGCCCCTATTTCAACCCGGTCTTCCAGGATGACGTTACCTATTTGAGGTATCTTTTTGTAATCCTTTGAATCCTGCGGGGCAAAACCAAAACCGTCGGCGCCCACGATGGCCCCCGAATGGATGGTGCAGTGGGCCCCAATTATGCAATCTTCATAAACCTTTACTCCTGAGTTAATTATGCAATCTGTTCCCAGGCTGACATTGTTGGAGATGGCCGCATTAGAAAAAATTTGAGTATTGTCGCCAACAACAACGTTTTCGCCTATAACAACAAAAGCGTCGATAAAAACATTCTTGCCCAACTTGGCGGACTCGGCGATTACGGCCATCGATGAAATGCCTTGCGGGCTTGGCCGCGATTTTTGATATAATTCCAAGACAGCAGCAAATGCGGCATAGGCGTTTCTCACCCGTATCAGGGTTGTCGAATATTTCTTTTCAGCAACAAAACCGTTGTTGACAATAACCACCGACGCCTTGGTGGAATATAAATAGTGCGTGTATTTAGGATTGGACAGAAAACATAAAGCACCTTTTCCACCTTCTTCAATTTTGGCCAAGGTACTAACCTCAGCCATCTTGTCGCCTTCCACCTTTCCGTTGAGGGCCTGTGCTATCTGCTCTGCCGTAAACTTCACCGTAAAAAAAATTAATTTGTAAACTATAGACTATCTTCATTTAGTAATCACAATGAAAATCGCCGCAAGATACTAAAATTGAGATTTTGTGAAATTTACAGCCTTAAAAAATAAAAACACTCAAATGTGGATGTATTGTCGCTGATTTTTAATCTATTTTGGATAACAAACAAAGTATTTAATCGTTGGCTTCGACAACAAACTGATGTTCAGCTGATCAGAAGCTTCTGCTATGTCGATTATGCTTCCGTCCTTAAACAGTATTTTTATCTTGTCGTTGCCCGGATTATAAACAAAATTAGACGTTTTATCGCTTATCACAAAATAGTCCAGTTCATCCTCATTTAGCTTAAGCTTCTTGCCAACCGACACTTTAATCTTTTCCAGATAGGCCTTATCCTGTTTTTCGCTTGTCATTTCTATCTTGAACAGTTTTCGGTTTACGAGTCCGGAGCTTAGGAAACTGAGCACCTTGTCGGGATGTTCAAGCCATACCTTCAATGCCGAGAAAACATCATAATCGTCGAGGGAAGCAAAATTGGGCAGGGTATCCTCATCATTATAAAAGTCATCGAGAGTAATATCTCTGCTCAGGAAATAGTCGAGCACAGGGGAGGCAAATAATTTTTCGCCGTTCATCCTCAGATATTTAGCGCGCTTCAAAACCTTCATGATCATCAACTCGGCTGCGAGGACGGTCTTGTGCAGATAAACCTGCCAATACATCAGCCTGCGGGCGGTAATGAACTTTTCAACCGAATAAATCCCCTTGGCTTCTATAACTATATGGTCATCAACTACATCTATCATATTCAGTAGTCGTTCATAATTTACCGAGCCCTCCGCAACCCCCGAGAAGAAGCTATCCCTCTTTAAATAATCAAGCCTATCCATATCAAACTGGCTCGACACCAGCTCGTGCAAGAATTTTTTATGATAAGCTCCCTTGAATATCTTTATGGCACCGGATAATTTGCCGTCGAGCATTATATTAAACCTATCGAGGAAGACCTCCGAAACCTGCTCATGGCCAATGCCCGGAACAATTGAGTTCTCGAGCGCGTGCGAATATGGCCCGTGGCCGATATCGTGAAGCAATATTGCTATGTTCGCGCTCACAAACTCCTCTTCGCTAATGTTGTTTCCCTTAAAGCGCAGCTCCCGCAATGCCTTCTTCATCAAATGCATTGCCCCTACCGAATGATGGAAACGGGTGTGCAAGGCGCCCGGATAAACAAGATGCGTAAGGCCCAGCTGCTTAATCCGCCTGAGCCGTTGGAAGTATGGATGCTCGATAATATCGAACATCATATCGTTATGTATGCTCACGAAACCATAAACCGGATCGTTGATTATTTTCCTTTTGTTTTGAAATCCCCTGCTCATAAATTATGTTAATTTTATATCCGGCATAGGCCGGAACAGCAATAAATTCATAAGATTTGCATTATTTATGCAATCTTAGTTATTTCAGGCTAAAATAAACACAAATTTGTTATAATGAGTAAAATAAGAATACTTTGGGCAGACGACGAGATCGACATGCTCAAACCACACATAATCTATCTTGAGGAAAAAGGGTATCAAGTTGACGCTGTAAACAGCGGTGACGAGGCTGCCGACATGGTAAAAGAACATAATTACGATATAGTATTCCTCGATGAGCAAATGCCGGGTATAAGCGGGATAGAGGCCCTTGAAAAGATAAAAGCCGTATATCCCAACCTACCTGTCGTGATGATAACAAAAAGCGAGGAGGAATCGATAATGGAGGACGCAATAGGCTCCAATATAGCGGATTACCTCATAAAGCCCGTTAAGCCAAGCCAGATATTGCTTTCGCTGAAGCGGAACCTGGAGAACAAAAAGCTGGCCGGCGAGAAGGCCAGCTCGACCTATCAGCAACAGTTCCGCGAATTGAGCATGCACCTGAACGACAGACTCAGCCCGCGGGAATGGATCGACATCTACAAAAAACTGATCAGATATGAAAGCGACCTTGAAACCACCAATGACGATGGCATAAAAGAGGTTTTAAATATGCAGAAAAACGAAGCCAACGCATTGTTCTCAAAGTATTACGAGAGGAATTACGAAGATTGGCTCTACGGCAATACCGACAACAGGCCGACCCTTTCGCAAAACTTGATCAAGGAAAAAGTTCTACCCTCGCTTACAAGCGGCAAAAAAGTGTTCTTTATTTTAATAGACAACCTCCGCTACGACCAGTGGAAGGCCATCCAACCCATGATTGAAGAATATTTCAGGGTCGAGAAGGACGACATTTACTACAGCATACTTCCAACCACTACCCAATATGCGCGCAACGCCCTTTTTTCGGGCCTGATGCCGAACGAAATAAGGAGGAAATATCCACGATACTGGACCGAGGAACATGAAGACGGAAGCAAAAACCAATATGAGAAGGAATTGCTCAACGAGCAGCTGCATCGCCATGGCAAACAACTAAGGCTTTCTTATAATAAAATCCTCAACCTTGACGCAGGAAGGAAATTGAGCGAAAACATATCGAACCTGATGACCAACGACTTCAATGTTATCGTTTATAATTTCGTGGATATGCTTTCGCATGCCAGGACAGAGATGGAAATCATCAGGGAACTTGCCGACGACGAAGCTGCTTATCGTTCCCTAATGAAATCGTGGTTCGAGCATTCCTCGCTTTTTGAAATAATCAAGTATTTAGCAACCAAAGACATAAAATTGTTCATCACGACCGACCACGGATCAGTCCGCGTTCAGGATGCGGTGAAAATTGTGGGCGAAAAGAGCGTAAACACTAATTTAAGATATAAGTTCGGAAGAAGCCTTAATTATAATGCCAAACAAGTTTTCGAGATGAACGATCCGGAGAGATACTTCCTGCCGAAGATAAACATAAGCACAAAATGGGTCTTTGCCCGTCCGGGTGAATTTTTCGCCTACCCCAACAACTATAATTATTACGTAAAATACTACAAAAACACCTTCCAGCATGGTGGCTTGTCGATGGAAGAGGTCATGATACCCATAATTACCCTTAATCCCAAGAAGTGAAAAAGTTGATTTTAGAAGCCCCGAGCCTCAGTGATCTGCCCGTGATTGCCCATAAGATTATCAAATTTGCGGACGATCACAGGATTATTGCTTTCAATGGCAAGATGGGGGCAGGCAAAACTACGCTTATTAAAGTTATTTGTGAGGAATTGGGAGTCATAGACGAGGCCAGCAGCCCGACCTTTTCCATAGTAAATGAATATATTACCGAAGATGACGAAAGTATTTATCATTTCGATTTCTATCGTTTAAAAAAACTCGAAGAAGCATACGACATAGGTATCGAGGAATACCTTTACTCAAATTCCTATTGCTTGATGGAATGGCCCGGGCTTATCACCTCTATCCTCCCCAATGGCTATGTTTCGGTAAACATAAATGAGGACGAAAAGGGCAAGAGAATATTCAAGCTTGAAATCATTTAAGTTCTTTCGATAACCGGCTTTTCATAATCACCAGATGGCCCAGGGCCCATATCTCCCCTATCCGCACATACCTCCGGCTCCCTTGAGGCAGGTTCAGCGTCTATCGCTTCATCTGCCTGTCAATCTCGCGTTTGTGGTCTTTTTCTTTTAAGTTCTCGCGTTTATCGTAAAAGTGCTTTCCTTTGGCAAGGGCTATTTCAAGTTTTGCAAGCCCTTTGGCATTCACGAACAACAAAACCGGCACTATGGTCATGCTCTTCTCCTTTACCTGACGGTTGAGCCTTTTCAGCTCCCTCTTGTTAAGAAGCAGTTTTCGGTCGCGCTTAGCCAGATGATTGTTGTAGGTCCCATAGGAATATTCAGAGATATGCATATTGCGGACAAACAGCTCGCCACCTTCAAAATAGCAATAAGACTCTGCCAATGAAGCCTTTCCGTTACGTATTGACTTTATTTCCGTCCCGGTCAAAACTATTCCGGCAACAAACTTCTCAATAAGGAAATATTCCCAGGAAATCCTTTTATTACGTATCTTTATGTTATTGTCCATTCATTATTAAAAATAAGTCTGCAAAGGTATGGAAAATTAATTGCCGGGGGAATGATAAAACATAATCAGGGCAGCCGGGACAATGCTTATATGGGCAGAACCATTTACTCCATTGCGGATTCCTATTAGGCTGAATTTGAGGAGGGATACCTATGAGCTTGCGCCGGTTACCTCTAACACTTATTACGACTGGTTGTTGGATCATGCCTTCTTGTTGGTCCCCGCCAAGGATATCGTCGGGAAGTTCTTGATGAGCTTTAAAGAATACCCGCCGCGGATGAAAGCGGCCAGTTTCAGCCTAGACAAGGTTATGGAGCAATTTTCGACAACATAAAATAATTAAAAAAGACTTGGCCGGGGCACAGCATTTGTGCGGCCTCTTTTTTTCAAAACTTTGTTTTCACTAGGCAAGCCAATAATCGGCGCATCAGCTTTCAAGCTTGAAACTAATATTCCCGAGTTTAGAAATCTCATTTACGAAGGTCTGTGGCTCGACCTTATAAGCCGACGACTTCATTGATATATTGTTCTTGTTGCCGGGTGCGACCAGTTTTATTTTCAATTTGCTGTTGCCCGGGTTTTCCTTGACAAGCCTAACTAAATCCTCGATAAGCTTATTATCCATATATTCCAGCTTGATTGTCAAGAACACGCATGAAGTAAGTTTGTTCATGGCATCGCTTAAAAGCATTATATTGCTAACCTTGATGTCGAGGTCGCCACCGCGCCACCTTTCCTCGATTTTAGCCTGAACGAAAATATTGTTGCCCACTTCAAGGAAGTGCTTGCGTTTTAAATAATCTTCAGAAAATTGCATCAGGTCAGTCTGGCCCGAGAAATCTTCCAAGGTTATAATACCAAAAGGGGAACCTTTTTTCGACATCCTCTGCTGCGATTTTGTTATCATACCGGCAAAACTAACCGTATGGCCCTTAAATTTTTTGAGGTTGCTCCTCAGGTAACCAACTTCAACATTGCAATATCGTTGTATGGTTGTCTTGAAATCGTCGAGAGGATGACCGGAAATATAAAATCCGGTAACTTCTTTTTCAGACTTAAGCAACTGGGGTTTAAGCCATTCGGCACATACAGGCATTTCCGGGTCTTTTACGGCTATTTCGTCCGTTCCTCCAAACAACGACTGCTGCATACTATTTTGCTGTTCCTGAAAGCTGTGGCCGTGCTTTATCAAGATCTCGACAAAACTAGCCGCATTTTCGTTTTCCTTATGGAAATACTGGGCTCGGTGGGTATTTTCAAAACCATCGAATGCACCTGCCATGACAAGGGCTTCAATGCTTCGTTTATTAACCGATCGCAGGCTCACTCGTTTAACAAAATCAAAAGGGGACTTAAAAGGGCCGTTTTTCTTTCTCTCGTTGATGATGTTTTCAACGGCAGCACCTCCAACGCCTTTTATGGCACCCATTCCGAAGCGGATAATCTTGTCGCCGGTAACGGAAAATTTAAGCAGGCTTTCGTTTATATCAGGACGGGTAACGGAGATCCCCATATGTTCAGCCTCGGCGGTATATTGAGTTATCTTCTTTATATCGTTAAGGTTGCGGCTAAGGTTTGCGGCTATGAACTCTGCCGGATAATGAGTTTTAAGATAGGCCGTTTGATAAGAAACATAAGAATAACAAGTGGCATGCGATTTATTAAAAGCATATTTGGCAAACTCTTCCCAGTCCTTCCACACCTTGAGGACCTTTTCAGTTGCAAGCCCGTTAGCCTCACAACCTTCCACGAACTCGGCCTTCAACTTTTCCATATCCTTTATCTTCTTCTTTCCCATGGCCTTGCGCAAGCTATCCGACTGGCCTCTCGTAAAGCCTGCCATCTTGCGGGAAAGGAGCATCACTTGTTCCTGATAAACGGTAATCCCATAAGTCTCCTTGAGTATCTCCTCCATTACCGGAAGGTCATATTTTATTTCCTGGCGGCCATGCTTACGCTCCACGAAATCAGGGATGTATTGCATTGGCCCAGGCCGGTATAAGGCATTCATGGCTATTAGATCCTCGAAACGCGTAGGCTTTAAATCCTTGAGGTATTTCTGCATACCGTCGCTTTCAAACTGGAAAAGAGCAGAGGTGTCGCCACGGCTATAAAGCTCATAAGTTTCCTTGTCGTTTAAATCAACATTATCGATATCGATGCTTATTCCTTTGGATTGCTTGATGTTTTCAATGGTTTCCTTTATTATCGACAGTGTTTTCAAGCCCAGGAAGTCCATTTTTAGCAAACCTATTGACTCTATGTATTTTCCGTCGTACTGGGTACAAAGGTCCAGTACCGAGTCCTTTACGACGGAAACAGGAACATAATTCGTCAAATCCTCCTTACTGATGATTATTCCGCAAGCATGTGTCCCTATATTCCTTACCGAGCCCTCCAGGGTTAAGGCATTTTTTAGGACATCCCTAATCTCGGGTTTGCCCTTATCGAGCTCGGCTTGCAGCTCCGGCACTTCCTTAAACGCCTTTCGCAAACTTGTGCCTGGTGTGTCAGGAATCATTTTTGCCAATCTATCAGCCTCGTTTAAAGGCAGTTTCTGCACTCTTGCCACATCGCGTATGGCCATTTTGGCAGCCATGGTCCCAAATGTGATAAGGTGTGCGACCCTGTTTTTACCATATTTTTCCTTTACCCATTTCAATATCAATTCGCGGCCGTCATCGTCAAAATCAATATCAATATCTGGCATTGAAATCCTGTCGGGGTTAAGGAAACGCTCAAACAGCAAATTATAGGCCAGTGGGTCGATCTCAGTGATACGAAGACTATATGCCACTACCGATCCTGCTGCGCTTCCGCGTCCCGGCCCAACAACAACACCCATTTCACGTGCCGCCCTCAGAAAATCCCATACGATGAGGAAATAATCGGGAAAGCCCATCTTTTTTATGGTCTCCAACTCGAAGTCTATACGTTCCCTTATCGAATCCGTTAAGTCGGGATATCTTTTACCAGCACCTTCATAAGCACAATGGCGCAAGTATTCGTCGGCATCGGCAAATTCGTCAGGAATCTCAAAAATCGGCATTATGGGCTTATGATCCAGTTCAAAAACCTCAATCTTGTCAACTATTCCAGCTATGTTTTCAATGGCCTCGGGAATATCGGCAAAAAGCCTCTTCATCTCATCCTGGGTCTTGAACCATTCCTGACGTGTATAGTGCATCCTTCTCGGGTCGTCTATATCTTTTGCCGTCCCAATGCATATAAGGCGGTCGTGGGCGTCGGCATCCTCGGCATCAACAAAGTGGGAGTCGTTGGTAGCGACAAGTTTTACGGAATGTTTTTCCGAGAGTTTTCTAAGTACCTTGCTCACAAACACCTGGTCGTCAAACACATTCTTGTCCATTTCGGGATCGCCGGTGGGATGGCGCTGCAACTCCAGATACAAATCATCGCCGAATATCTCTTTATAACCCAACAATGATTGTTCGGCTTGCGTCTCGCCTTCGTTTACTATTTTTGAGGGCAGCTCGCCACTTAGGCAGGCCGTGAGGGCTATAAGCCCATCGCTATGCCTCCTCAACAAATCCTTGTCTATTCTGGGTTTATAATAGTAGCCTTCCGTCCAGCCCTTGGAAACCAAGAACATGAGGTTTTTATAACCGGTCTCGTTTTTGGCGAGCAAGACCAGGTGCCAGCCGCCGCCATCTGTTTTGTTTTCTTTTTGTTCCATGCTCCTGCGGGCAATATAAAACTCGCAGCCGATAATGGGTTTAATTTTTTCGGCCATGCAAACCTGGTGAAAGCTCTTAACACCGAACATGGCACCATGGTCGGTGATGGCACATGCCGTCATACCGTCGGCTTTTGCCTTGGCAATCATTTTCGGGATGTTCGACAAGCCGTCCAAGACCGAAAACTCCGTATGAACGTGAAGGTGCGTAAAGACCTTTTCGTCCAAATCGTGCTCGACATCACCTAATCCGGGGGAATGGTCTGCTTTTTCTTCCCTAAAGGATTCTATATCCAGTTCCACGGCCTCGAAGGAAGCTTTGTTCACGGCCCTGAAGTTATCGATTACCGGGCCATCCAGTTTTAATTCGGCAGCACCGATAATTCCTATCCTTATAAGCTCCAAAAAACAGCGAGCAGTGGCCTGAACATCGGCGGCGGCATTATGAGCCTCCTCAAATCCCTGACCGAAAAGTTTTTGATGAAGCTCGGAAAGCTTTGGCCATTTATATTTTCCGCCGCGACCGCCCGGAAGCGCACAAAATTCGGTTGATAAATCCTTGGTATCGACAATGTTTTTTTTAAACAGGCTGGTTTCTGTTTTCTTGCGCAAAAATTCACATCCGGTAATACTATTGTCGAATTCGATGTTGTGGCCGGCTATAGTGTGTGCTTTTTCTATTGATTTGTTGAATTCGGCCAAAACAAACTCCAGGGCTTGTCCTTCCCGTTTTGCCCTTTCCGTTGAAATGCCGTGGATTTTTTCAGCACCATAAGGAATCTCGAAACCTTCAGGTTTTATGATGAAATTCTTAAGCTCAACAAGTTCGCCGATGCTATTGTGAACTTGCCATGCCAATTGAACCAAACGCGGCCAATTATCGAAATCACTTAGCGGGGCGTTATAATCCTTAGGAAGTCCGGTAGTCTCGGTATCGTAAATTAAAAACATCTATAATCAAATATAAGGAGTTGAATATTAACAGATTAAAAAACACATCATCAATAATAACCATTACATCCCCTACGGGAAATCAATGTGTTTTCATATTAAACAAAATTACGGAAATACATGCTCCGAATTAAGGCTGTTGAAAACTTTGGATAAAGATTTCCGGCTGAATGACTAAAACTTCTGGCTTTAAGCATAATACTTAACCGGAGTATTTTTTTGCACATCGAATCAGCAGCATTTTATGCTCCTAAAAAAATATCAAAACACTTATTCTAGTCATCATATACATTTACATATTGTTTGCATTTGTCATTTTATATATTTACTTTTGTAAAATAATCTAAAATTATTGGGCTATGCGCAATCAAAGAAAACTATTAATTGAACAACTTGACCGGAAAATGAAAGCATTTCACGGCACCGAATTGGTAATTGTTCCTGAAGCGGGATGGATCAATGGCATAAGGAAGACTATAAACATCACACTAGAGCAACTTGGAAAGAAGATTGGAATTACTCGACAAGGAGTTAAAAGAATTGAAGAAAGCGAGGCTGCCGGTACTATAACCTTAAACTCGCTCAGGGAGGTCGGGAATGCCCTCGATATGAAACTTATATACGGGTTCGTTCCCAAAGATGGTTCATTTTCAAACTTAATCGAAAGGAAATCAAGAGAATTGGCAGAGAAGATTGTTCGCAGGACAAATCACAATATGATGTTGGAAAATCAAGAAATCTATGGTGATTCGCTCAATATTGCTATTGACGACCTTACACTTGAAATAAAATCTGAAATAAAGAAAGCAATATGGGATTCAATTTAGAATATGCTGAGGGGCAGACACCTATCGACGAAGATGAAAAAAAAGGACTTTTAATAAAATCTATCACAAACAGAGGAGAACTTGATGAATTAGAACAGCTAAACATTGAAAAAGCCATTGAGTGGTTAATACATACAAAATTAAGAAAAGACAAAATACTTACGATAGAGTTTATAAAAACCCTTCACAAAAAGATGTTCGGCGATGTTTGGGATTGGGCTGGGAATTTCAGGAAATCAGAAAAAAATATCGGTGTTGACTGGATAAAAATAGGTGTTGAATTAAGAATATTGCTGGATGATGCAGAATTTTGGATAAAAAACAAGACCTATCCTCCAGATGAAATTGCAATTCGCTTTAAGCATAAACTAGTGAACACCCACTGTTTCCCAAACGGCAATGGAAGGCATTCCAGAATTATGGCTGATATTATTATCGAATCCATTTTTAATAAAGAAATATTTAGTTGGGGCTATTCTGATCTTGTCAAACAAGATATTACCCGAAAAGAATATATAAATTCGATAAAAAAAGCTGATAGTGGGGATATCAAACCATTATTGGAATTTGCCAGAAAAAAGAAATAACTCTTTCATGAATTAATTTCCCGGAAAATAAATTGCCGCATTTGATTCCACAGAACAACAATTTTTACAAATAATTGATATCTCAGAACATTTTTGGGCCAAGTTTTGATTTTTATTATATTATTTATCATAAAACAACAAAGCCCACTAATACAATTCGTTATCAAGCATTTCGTTACCCATTTAATTAAAAAGGGTTTTGCAATCGTTTGCGGAAACAAATAATTCATAATTTTCGTTAATGGAAGGTTTTTTAAATGACGAATTAGGGCAAAATTGCTTATTTTACTCATTAATTATATATATTCGCCTTCTTAAAAAAACTAAAATGAAAAAAATAGGAATAGCAATAGTAATAATCGTCATTCTCGGTTTTGCAGGATACAGCTACTTCAAAGGAATGTACAACACCATGGTTGTAAACTCTGAGAACGTCAGTGCAAAGTGGTCGCAGGTCGAGAATGTTTACCAGCGCAGGGCCGACCTCATACCTAACCTGGTCAATACCGTAAAGGGCTATGCAAGCCACGAAAAGGAAACCCTTGAAGGAGTTATCGAGGCCAGGGCTAAGGCAACATCGGTGAACATAAACCCCGGTAATCTGAATGCTGCTTCAATGCAGGCTTTCCAGCAGGCACAACAAGGGCTGAGCGGCGCATTGTCGAAGTTAATGGTGGTTGTGGAGAGATACCCTGAATTAAAGGCAAACCAGAATTTCCTGGAGCTTCAGGCCCAGCTGGAGGGCACAGAGAACAGGATAGCCGTTGAGCGCAGGAAGTTTAATGAAACCACCAAAGTTTACAACACTTATATAAAGTTATTCCCTAAGAACATGTTCGCGGGCATGTTTGGCTTCGAGCCAAAACCATACTTCGAGGCTCAAAAAGGGAGCGAAAAAGTACCAGAAGTAAAATTTTAGTCTTTATTGATTTGTAACAACCAAAAACCATTATCATGGCTTCGATACAAGATTTTTTTTCGGACAACGACAAAAAAGAAATAAAAAAGGCAATTTTAAATGCCGAGATGGACACTTCGGGAGAAATACGAGTTCATCTGGAAACAACTTGCAAAGGCGAAGTCCTCGACCGCGCTTCCTATCTTTTCAAAAAACTAGGCATGGAAAATACCCAGCTCAGCAATGGTGTATTGTTTTATATCGCGGTTAAAAGCCAAAAGTTTGCTATCATCGGGGACAAGGCCATCAACGCCACCGTCCCGGAGAACTTCTGGGTTGACATTAAAGAAAACATGCGGGTTAAATTCAAGAAAGGCGACTTCGTCCCTGCATTGGTCGAAGGCATAGAAACTACTGGCAAGCAGCTAAAACGCCATTTCCCGCATCATCTTGACGATATTAATGAGCTAACCGACGAAATTTCCTTCGGGGACTAATAAACTCAAATGAACACCCCTAATATTATAAAATCAGCAATGCTTAAAAAATACACTTCATTAATAGTTCTTGTTTTAACACTGTTAAACGGCATATTTGCTGCCGATATTCCGCAACGGCCCGTTCCGCCGCGCCTGGTAAACGACCTGGCCGGAATTTTGGGCAAAAGCGAGACCGAGGCGCTCGAATGGAAGCTCAGGGCCCTGAACGACAGCACCTCCAACCAAATACTTATTATTACCCTCAAATCGCTAAACGGTTACGACCCGGCATCCTTCGCTTATGAAATTGGTGAGAAATGGGGCGTTGGCCAAAAGGGCTTCAATAACGGGATCGTTGTCTTAGTGAAACCAAAAATAAGCAATACGAACAAAGGGCAAGCATTTATCGCGGTAGGTTACGGCCTGGAAGGCGCAATCCCGGATGCCATAGCCAAACGTATAGTTGAAAAGGAAATGATACCGAGCTTCAGACGAAACAACTATGGCGAAGGAATCTTTAAGGGTGTTGACGTATTATCGAAACTCGCGTCCGGAGAAATATCCGCTGAAGGATACAATAAAGGCTCCGGTAAGCCCGCCATCTTCGGCTTTCTTCCATTTATTATTATTTTCCTGATTATCGTAATCATACGAGCCTCAAACGCAAGGTCGGGAAGCATGGGCCGAAATAATATGTCGTTCTGGACTGCCCTTTGGATCGGAAGCAGCCTTAGCGGCGGCTCCGGACACTGGAACAATTTCTCTGGAAGCTCAGGAGGTTTCGGCGGCGGCGGCGGCGGTTTCGGCGGCGGCTTCGGAGGCTTCGGAGGAGGTAGCTTCGGAGGAGGAGGCGCCGGTGGCAGCTGGTAGGGAAACCTCCAGGGCACAATCATTTGCAAGACCTTATTGCGCACACGCTTAATTGAAATCAGTCTAATTAAGAATATATCCCGCTTGGCAAATACACGAAAAAAACAACACGGTATAAAATTCAGTAATATATCGTACTGAATTATAGATGTTTCTACTTATTTAAGCAATTTGTTACTTGATTATTTATTTTTAAAGGAAAAATAAATATTTTTGTCGTCATTCATTATAAATATTTTACCTTATATTTAACAGTTGAAAATTTTACATAAAAAGACATAATATTTGATAATATTTGCATTATGGTCATTAACGGTTTTGTAACGCAAAAAGCCCGGCATTGGCAAGGCTTTTTGACCCGAAGTCTCGGGATTGGATTGTTTATCCTCTTATTGGTTTTACCTCAGCTCTCATTTAGCCAAACAGCTGCCGACGAGGCTAATTTTGTTCAGTGCAGGGCTTGCCACACAATCGGCGGGGGCAAGCTTGTTGGCCCCGACTTAAAAGGAATAAACGAAAAACAGGATGAAGCCTGGATAATTAAGTTTGTTCAAAATTCAGCTACACTTATTGCTTCGGGCGATGCCGAGGCTATAAAGGTTTTTGAGGAAAACAATAAAATCCCCATGCCGCCACATAATCTCACCGACGATCAGGTAAGGGGCATAATTAAATATATCGCGAACGGTGGCAAATTAGCCGATGGCGAAGCTGCCATGGCAACAGAGACAACCGAAGACCGGGTTTCTGGCGGCGCGATACACGACCCCGATGAGGAAGTAGTGGCCGAAATGAAGCGGGCCGACATGAGGAATATGAGAAACACTTTTCTTATCATGCTGGTTCTCATGCTCATAAGCATTTTCGACCTATCAGTCTCGAAATTTATAAAAGCAAGATGGATACATATCGTAATTATCCTTATTTCCATTGCTGTCGGCAGCGAATTATTGTTTGTGGAATCAGCAGGATTAGGTCGTCAGCAGTATTATCAGCCTGACCAGCCAATTGCCTTTTCACATAAGATACATGCAGGGCAAAACCAAATCGACTGCCAGTATTGCCACTTCACGGCCGACAAGAGCATGCATGCGGGCATACCGCCTCTGGCAACCTGCATGAACTGTCACTCCCAGGTAAAGGAAGGCAAGAAAACAGGGAAGAAAGAGATAGCGAAGATCTATGCTGCCTTCAAGAACAACAAACCCATTGAGTGGGTAAAAGTCCATAATCTTCCCGACCACGTCTATTTCAATCATGCACAACATGTAAAAGTAGGAAAAGTAGCCTGTGCCGAATGCCATGGAGAGGTTGAAAAGATGGACGAGATAATACAGGTCAAGGAACTAAGCATGGGATGGTGCATAGACTGCCACCGCACGAAGAAAGTCCAGTTCGAGAGCAACAGATTTTATGACCAATATACCAAAATGCACGAGAAGTTGAAAAACGGCGAAAAAAAGACCGTTACCGTTCTCGACATGGGAGGCGAAGACTGTCAGAGATGTCATTATTAAAACAAGCTTAATTAAATTAGAAATATTTATCATTCCGATCTATATATATCATGGAGAAAAAATATTGGCAAAGTATCGAGAATCATTTAGAGGCTAAAAAGGGCGAGAATAAACGAAATAACGAGCCCATGCCTGAATTTTCGATCGAAGGATTAGACGAATCAGAAATTAAGGGGAAATCCAGCAGAAGGGACTTCTTGAAGATGCTTGGCTTCTCGGTTAGCGCAGTGGCATTGGTAAGCAGTTGCCAGATGCCTGTTCGCAAGGCGATTCCTTTGCTCAACCAGCCGGAAGAACTTATTCCGGGAGTTCCTAACTTTTTTGCGTCCACCTTTTTCGATGGCAACGATTATTGCAGCATCCTCGTTAAAACGCGCGAAAACCGCCCAATAAAGATTGAAGGCAATAATATGTCGCCTATCTCGAAAGGCGGAACATCGGCAAGGGTACAGGCATCTGTACTAAACTTATACGACGACGCGCGTCTTAAAAAACCGCATAAAGAAGCCGTTGACAGCGATTGGGAAACCATCGACAAGGACATAATGGACAATCTGGAGGCTTTCAGCCTGACAAACAAAAAGGTCGTGCTACTGACTTCAACGATCATCAGCCCCACTACAAAAAAACTCATCGAAGACATTACCGGCAGGTATTCCAATATCGAATGGGTGATGTACGATGCCGTAAGTTACCAAGCCATCCGCAAAGCCCATGAGCTGAACTTTGGGGAGGCAGCAATACCATCCTTTTCATTTGACAAAGCGAAGGTGGTGGTCGGCTTTAATGCCGATTATCTTGGCACATGGCTCGACCCGGTTGCCTTTTCAAAACAGTTTTCGAGAAACCGCAAACTGTTCAAAGGGAATACGGACATGTCGCGCCTATACCAATACGAAAGCCAGCTTTCATTAACCGGCTCAAATGCCGATTACCGTTTTGGCATAAAACCTTCGGACGAGGGCGTCATACTGCTTAACCTTTACAATGAAATTGCAAAGGCAACAGCTTTTACGACTTATAACGCCCCTGCCACTGCTTTCGACGTGAAAAAGGCCGCCAACGACCTACTTGAAAACAAGGGCAAATCATTGGTTGTTTCGGGAACCAACAACTTGAACATCCAATTAATTGTTAATGCAATCAACAATGCATTAGGCAATTATGGCCAAACCCTCGACATAGACCGCCCGATGAACCTCAAGCAAGGCGACGAAAAAGCCATGGCAGATGTCGTAAAGCAAATGAATGCAGGTGAGATAGGCGGGGTATTAATCCACAATGTCAACCCGGCCTACGATTACATAGACGCAAAGGCTTTTGCCGACGGGATGAAGAAAGTCAGGCTGAGAGTTTCATTCGCCGATGTCAAAGACGAAACCGCGGGGCTTTGCAACTATATAGCCCCCGACCATAATTATCTCGAATCGTGGAACGATGCCGAGCCTATTAAAGGCCAGCTCAGCATTCAGCAGCCGACAATAAATCCTATTTTCGACACCCGCCAGTTCCAGGACAGCCTCATGAAGTGGACAGGGGTTTCGGGCAATTTCAGGGATTATCTCGAAAACAGCTGGAAATCAATTCTCCCAAGCGAAGGAAACTATTCTATCAATTGGAACAAGGCCAAGCAAGATGGCGTTTATTCCTATGCCGTCGAAGATAAAGAACATAAGTTCTCGGAACAAGGTTTAAGTGCCAAAGTAGCCGGAAGCGGAATAGAGCTAGCACTTTACGAGAAGATATCTATTGGAAGCGGTAAATACACCAACAACCCCTGGTTATTGGAAATGCCCGACCCGATCACAACCGCTACCTGGGACAATTATGTTTGCGTGCCGTTAAAATACGCAGAGGAAAATGATTTAAAATTCGAGGATGTCGTTAAAATTAACGGAGGCATAGAACTACCGCTTATCGTTCAGCCGGGACAGGCAGACGGAACAATAAGCATTGCGCTCGGTTTTGGCAGGACCGCTGCCGGCAAAGCCGGAAACGGCGTCGGACAAAACGTTTTCGGCCTTGCCAACAAAAACGGCTTTGTCAGCCTTGGTGGAAAAGAAGTTACAATCGAGAAAACGGGAAAGACATATCCGTTGGCAGTTACGCAAATCCACCATACCATGGAAGGCCGTGCCATTGCGCGCGAAACTACTCTCGATGAATACAAAAAAAATAAATATGCCGGAAACGAGGAGCATTTGCGCGACGAGAAAAACAATACAACACTTTACAAAAAAATAGATTTCGACGGCATTCAATGGGGAATGACAATCGACCTCACCTCTTGTACCGGATGCGCCAACTGCGTAATCGCCTGTCAGGCAGAGAACAATGTTGCAGTTATCGGCAAGGAGCAGGTTAAAAACCGCCGTATAATGCACTGGATGCGCATCGACAGGTATTATTCCGCCGAAGAGGCTAATCCCGATGTCTATCACATGCCGGTAATGTGCCAGCATTGCGACAATGCTCCATGCGAGAACGTTTGTCCGGTTGCTGCAACAAACCACAGCAACGAAGGGCTAAACCAAATGCTTTATAACCGTTGTATCGGAACACGGTATTGTATCAACAACTGCCCTTATAAAGTAAGGCGATTCAACTGGTTCGAGTTCACCAACAACAATCAGTTCGACTACAACATGAACAGCGACCTGGGCAAAATGGTGCTTAATCCCGATGTTACCGTTCGCCAAAGAGGTGTTGCGGAGAAATGCTCGCTCTGTGTTCAGCGCTTGCAGGAAAAGAAACTTACCGCAAAAATGGAAAACCGCGAGCTGCGCGACGGCGAGGTCCAAACGGCATGTTCACAATCTTGTCCTACGGATGCTATTACTTTTGGCAACCTGCTCGACAAGAACAGTGAAGTTAGCCAAAATGTTACCGAAGGCCGTATGTATCATCTGCTTGAGCATTTGCACACATTGCCTTCAACTTCATATTTAACTAAAGTTAAAAACAGGGAGGCTTAATATAAGGTGCTTAACAAATCCTACATATCGCTAATTATATCACTCTGGCTTATAATGCCGGCAATTGGTATTGCACAGGATTTTAAAAGTGATCTTGAAATTACTGATACTTCGGATATTTTTTGGGAACAATTATATTTTCCTGATACAGCTGACATAAAGTGTATTTCAACTAATGAAGCAGGTGATATATTTATTGGAACAGGAGGAAATGAAAATGATGGGCTATATAGGTCAACTGATTTTGGAGAAACATGGGATTTTGTACTTAATTGCAATAACCATGGAATAATTTCTATTGATATAAATCCACAAGGAGATATTTTTATTGGTAAGTTAGGTTTTGATAATTTTCAGGCATCTTATGATAATGGTGATACATGGACTATTTTAAACAGGCCACCATATACAACAGGTAACATTACCAAGATACATTGTCAGGGTAACGATACAATTTACATTGGTACCTGGGAAGATGGAGGAGGGCTACTTTCCCGCTCAACTGACGGAGGATACTCTTGGGACAGCCTCTTTCTTAGTCAGGTAAATCCAGGAGATCACATAACCGATATAGTTATTTCATCAGGTGGAGATATTTATTTGAGCATTATGGGCTACTTTAATAATACGGGTGGTGTTTACAGATCGGTTGACAATGGTAATACCTGGGAATTTCTTGGCCTTATGAATCATCAGGTAGGTGCAATGGCAATTAACAGCAACAACGAAATATTTACCGGTGACTGGTACACAATGCTGGATGAAGTACCCGGAATCTATGCTCTTTATAATGAATCAGATACTTTGCAAATTATAAGAGCAACCAACGGTGTTACAGATATGGCCATAAACAGCGACGGACACATATTTGTCCTAAACGGCTTAGGAATTCTTCGATCAATGGACAATGGTGAAAGTTTTGAGTATGTAAATGAGGGGATAACATCTTCTTTCTTCGATATACATATTGATAATGAGGGCTTTGCCTATATTTCGAGATATAATGAATTATATAGGTCGGTAAATACGACGGTAGCAATTAATGAGCAAGTACCTCCTGGACATTTTTTTAATGTGTACCCAAACCCTTTCTCTGATAATATCAATATTCGAGGCCAGAAAACTGATCGTCTTATTAAAAGTGTTACAATTTTTAATATATCATTGCTGTTTTCTAATTCAATCTCAAGAAAGTAAATTCCTTTAGGAAAGGCAATGGTTCTTAGTGTAATAAAATCATCGAAAACATTTTT
>JAADIS010000140.1 GCA_013151215.1 Chlorobiota bacterium
CCCATGTTTCGCCGCTGTCGTGGCTGCGAAAAACAGTACAATAGAAATTCCCTGCATTGTCAAGTGTTAAGCTATTATAAAAGAAATCCCCTTCGGTATTGCTTCCCAGAACGGGGTCGGACCGGAATATGCCAGCTTCGAGCGGTGGCAGGTTATGCCATGTTTCACCTCCGTCGTCACTATATGCCAAACCAGCCTGACGAAAATTGCTGGAAACATTGTCGAACTGTCGCCAGCCGATGACAATAAAATCCGGGTTATTGGGATCAACTGCTATACTCGGTTCGTTGGCAGCATCGCCGATTATATTATCGCCATAAACATCAACATTAACTTGAGATGTGAAAAAAACGCTCGAACTCGAGCCATAGGCAGGTGATTTTTTCGGATTGATCAAAGGGAGATATGCATCGTCTTGAACCTCATTATGTTGTAAGATTTGTTTATCGTTGTTTTGTGCCTTTATGGGTGAGATAAAAAAATCCAAATGGAACAATATTGCTAAAATGAGCCCGGTAACCAAAAGGTTTTGTGTTTGTTTGATATATTTCTGTTTCATTGTGCGAACGATTAAATTATTGGATAAACGTACAAAGTTAAAATAAAATGCGTAGCATTTTTATAAAGATTGCCTTATTAAAATTGAAGGAAACCGCTATTTTGGTCTTTGTTAATTTTTATTGTTAAAAAATCACTAAAATACTTGACATGCATAGTGTTTTTATCCTACATTTGCAATGCACGCATAGGAAAAATTTGGTTGTATGTATTAGTTATCACTTAATCAGACTATTATAACAATTATTAATAGAATTAAGAATCAGTATTTTGATATTAAATAACAAGACTTTTTCATGAATATAGAAGAAACAGTAGATTTTCACCTCAGGTCGGCGCTTTTTGCCATGCGGAGGATGTATAATGTATTAGCTGCCGAGAACGGGATTACCCAGGGAATCGGTTATACATTGATCAATATAGGAAAGGATGGGGTTCCGGCAACCAAAATAGCACCTTTAATGGGCATGACCAGTTCTAGTTTGAGCCGCTTGCTCAAGAATATGGAAGACGACGGATATGTTTTTCGCAAACCAGATAAAAACGACAAGAGAGTGGTTAAGATTTTTGTAACCGAAAAAGGTTTCAAGCTCCGGGAACAAGTAAAGAAAGCTGTTGTTGGTTTTAATGAGAGGCTCCTGGCCAGAATAAGTTCGGAAGAACTAAAGGCTTTCGAAAAAGTTAATTCCATGATTAAGGAACAAGTTCAAAACGATTTGGATGAATTTCAGGATAGATAAAATAAAACATTAAAACATAAATAAATGAACCGTAAAATAAAAAAAATCGCAGTATTGGGCTCAGGAGTAATGGGTTCTGGAATTGCATGTCATTTTGCAAACATCGGCACAGAGGTTTTGCTCATCGATATTGTGCCGCGCGAACTAAATGACAAGGAAAAAGCAAAGGGCTTGACCCTTGAAAGCAAGGCGGTAAGAAACAGGATCGTAAACGATTCGCTTACGGCTGCATTAAAATCTAAGCCATCACCTATTTATAAGAAGGAGTTTGCCAAGCGGATTCAAACGGGCAATTTCGATGATGATCTTCAAAAAATCAAAGATTGCGACTGGGTAATTGAAGTAGTAATTGAAAGGCTCGATATCAAAAAGTCGGTTTTTGAGAAAGTCGACAAATTCCGCTCAGCGGGAACACTTGTAACATCCAATACCTCAGGCATTTCCGTTGAGGCAATGATAGAAGGTAGAAGCGATGATTTCAAGATGCATTTCTGTGGAACCCACTTTTTCAATCCACCACGTTATCTTCAACTTTTCGAGATTATTCCAACCTCTCAAACAGATGCCGAAGTTCTTTCGTTCCTGACAGGCTATTCTTCCAAATTTCTTGGGAAAACACCTGTTTTGGCAAAAGATACTCCTGCGTTTATCGCAAACAGGATTGGCACCTTCAGTATTATGGAATTGTTCAATAATGTAAAATCGTATGGGCTTACAGTCCCTGAAATCGATAAGCTTACAGGACCTGTTATCGGACGGGCAAAGTCGGCGACATTCCGTACTGCCGACATTGTTGGGCTCGACACTTTGGTTCATGTAGCCAATAATATTAGAGAAACCACCAAAGATGAAGCAAATGAATTGTTTGCCATTCCGGATTATCTGCAAAAGATGCTGGATAATAAATGCTTAGGCTCAAAAACAAAGCAAGGCTTCTTTAAAAAAGTTGTTGAGGACGGAAAGAAAAAATTCCTATCAATAAACTTTGATACTCTTGAATACGAAGAATCGCCAAAACCTAAATTCAGTGTTTTCGAAAAAACAAAATCAATAGATGATTTAAAGAAGCGCATGCCAATACTGCTAGGCGACAAGGGTAAGGCGGGAGAGTTCTACAGATCTGCCTTTTACTCCCTGTTCCAGTTTTCGTCAAATCGCATCCCGGAAATCTCCGATGATATTTATAAAGTTGACGATGCGATGAATGCCGGCTTTGGTTGGAAGCTGGGGCCTTTTCAAACCTGGGATGCCGTTGGTGTGGAAGGAACAGTGAAAGCCATGGAAGAAGCAGGCAAAAAAGCCTCCCAGTGGGTTTACGATATGCTGGAAGCAGGTGTCGAATCATTTTATAAAGTTGAAAATAATTTGAAGTATTGCTACGATATCCCATCAAAATCGTATAAAGTCATTCCTGGTCAGGAAGGACGCTTGTCGCTGGAAGTTTTGCGCCATACAAATATTCTTTGGGAGAATAACGACCTCACTGTCATAGATTTAGGTGATGGCGTCATCAATGCTGAAATCCATACTAAAATGAATACCATAGGAGCAGGCGTACTTGAAGGATTAAACAAGGCGGTAGATATGGCCGAGGCGGATTATAAAGCCCTTGTGATTTCCAACGAAGGGGATCATTTTTCTGCTGGAGCAAATGTGGGCATGATTTATATGCTTGCGATAGAGCAAGAATGGGAAGAGTTGGATCTGGCTGTTCAATGGTTCCAGAAAACAACTATGCGAATGCGCTATTCCTCAATACCAGTTATAGCTGCTCCGCACGGTATGGCCTTGGGTGGAGGATGCGAGCTTTGCATGCATAGCGACAAAGTGCTTGCTCATGCCGAAACTTATATGGGTTTGGTTGAATTTGGTGTCGGGCTTATCCCGGGCGGCGGTGGAACAAAAGAGTTTGCGGTTCGGCTTTCAGATGAATTGAATGATGGTGACATACGCACAAACGCATTCCTGAACAGGTATTTGAGTATCGGACAGGCAAAGGTTTCAACTTCTGCTTATGAAGCATTCGATTTGGGTTATTTGCGCAAAGGTATCGATGAGGTTATCGTAAGTCGTGCCCATCATCTGGCTTATGCCAAAAATATTGCTTTGCAAATGGCCGACAAAGGTTATACTCAGCCGGCTCCACGAAACGACATTAAAATACTCGGCAAGGAAGCCATGGGAATGGTTTATGTTGGCGCCGACGGTTTTACTACAGGAAATTATATGTCGGAACACGATAAAATTATAGCCGAAAAACTAGGTAGCGTTATGGCAGGTGGGGATATTTCCCTGGCATTGACAGAAGTTTCTGAACAGTATCTGCTTAATCTCGAAAGAAAGGCCTTCATGGAATTATGTTCTACGAGGAAAACCCTGGAAAGGATACAAAGCCTTATTACCAAAGGAAAAATTTTAAGAAATTAATAAAGAAAAAATATAATCATGGATGCATATATAGTAGGAGGATATCGCTCAGCAATCGGTAAGGCACCTAGAGGAAGCTTTCGATTTACACGCCCCGATGACATTGCTTCGGCAGTTATCAAACATTTGATGAACGATTTTCCGCAAATAGAAAAGACCAGAATAGATGATGTTGCAGTCGGCAACGCCTTTCCCGAGGCTGAATCGGGATTTAATATGGGACGGCTTTTGTCGCTTATGTCGCTCGACACCGTTGAAGTACCCGGTTCAACGGTTAATAGGTACTGTGCTTCAGGACTGGAAACCATTGCTATAGCATCATCGAAAATTACTGCGGGCATAGCCGATATAATTATTGCCGGTGGTGCCGAGAGTATGTCGATGATCAATATGGGAGGCTGGCGAATGGTACCGAATCCCGATGTTGCCAAAGTAAATCCTAAGTGGTTTTTAAGCATGGGATTAACGTCGGAAATGGTGTCGAAAGAGTATAATGTTTCACGCGAAGAGCAAGATGCCTTTGCCGTTAAATCGGTTGAAAAGGCCATTGCAGCAATCGATGCCGGCTATTTTAAAGATCAGATAGTTCCTATTACCATTAAGGAGAATTATTATAAAAATGGTAAAATGGAAAGTCGTGAAACGGTTTTTGATACCGATGAGGGTCCTCGTAGGGGAACCACCATAGAAGCATTGGCAAGACTAAAACCTGCCTTTGCCGCCGACGGAAGTTCAACGGCGGGAAACTCCTCACAAATGTCGGACGGTGCAGGTTTTGTTTTAGTTGTTTCCGAAAAAATCCTAAAAGAATATGATTTGACCCCCATAGCACGCCTTGTTGATTATCAGGTTGCCGGTGTTGAACCTTATAAAATGGGAATAGGACCAGTGGCTGCAATTCCTAAGGTGCTTAAACACTCCGGCCTTAAAAAAGATGATATCGACCTGATCGAACTGAACGAAGCCTTTGCATCACAATCGATAGCAGTTATAAAAGAGCTTGGATTAGATCCCGAAAAAGTGAATGTTAATGGAGGTGCAATAGCCCTTGGTCACCCTCTCGGGGCAACAGGAGGAAAACTCACTGTCCAGATTCTAAATGAGTTAAGGCGTCGTGGTGGAAAATACGGCATGGTAACTATGTGTATAGGAACCGGGCAAGGTGGTGCAGGAATATTTGAACTGCTTTAAAAAATCTTGATTCAAAGTTCAATAAAAAAACATTTTACATAAAAATAGCATATAAAAACTTAAAATAATGAATGATAAAAAAGTATTGAAAGGTGGTGAGTTCCTGATTCGTGAAACCGATGCACAGGATGTGTTCATACCTGAGGAATTTAACGAAGAACAGCGCATGATGGCGCAAACATGCAAGGAATTTACCGATACACAGGTTAACCCTAATATGGATCAGTTGGAAACGCATGATCGTGAGCTGCTGAAAAAATTGTTGAAAGATGCCGGGGAACTGGGATTGCTAGGCATTTCGATCCCTGAGGAATACGAGGGATTCGGACAAAATTTTGTTACCAGTATGCTTACAACCGAAGAAATGGGCAAGGGTTATAGTTTTGCTGTTGCATTTTCTGCCCATGTAGGTATCGGAACCCTGCCTATTCTTTATTATGGCAACGAAGAGCAAAAACAAAAATATATCCCTCGTCTGGCGAGCGGCGAACTTATTGGGGCATACTGTCTTACCGAAGCCGAAGCCGGTTCCGACCCCAACTCAGGAAAAGCCGAGGCCGTTTTAACGGACGACGGAAAACATTATGTCCTAAACGGGGTAAAAATCTGGATCACAAATGGTGGCGTTGCCGACTTGTTCATAGTTTTCGCTAAGATTAAAGGCGACAAAAACCTGAGTGCCTTTATAGTCGAAAAAGAATGGGAAGGAGTTGGGATTGGTGCCGACGAGGAAAAAATGGGCATAAAAGGCTCCACTACCATACAATTATATCTCGACGATGTTAAAGTGCCTGTTGAAAACCTTTTGGGCGAACAAAATTCAGGATTTAAAATAGCCTTGAATATTCTCAACCTGGGAAGGATAAAATTATCTGGAGCAACTGTCGGGGCTTCAAAAGCCACAATCGATGTTGCTGTTAACTATGCTAACGAAAGAAAACAGTTCGGTACTCTTATTTCGAGTTTTGGTGCGATAAAACATAAATTATCAGAAATGGCAATTCGTACTTTTGCCTCTGAATCGCTGACTTACAGGGCAAGCCAAAATATCGACGATGCAATTGAAGGGTTTATAGCCGAGGGAATGGACAAGGGAAAAGCCAGTTTGGAAGGTATTCGCCAGTATGCCATAGAGGCATCAATTGCAAAGGTGTTTGGTTCCGAGGTGTTGGATTATGTTGTTGACGAAGGCGTTCAAATTTATGGAGGAATGGGCTATTCAGCCGAAACACCGGTTGAGCGTGCTTATCGCGACAGCAGGATTAACAGGATTTTTGAAGGTACTAACGAAATCAACAGAATGGTTACCGTTGGCGAACTTCTCAAAAGAGGAATGAAAGGGGAATTGGATTTGCTAACTCCTGCCAAAGCAGTTGCCGGCGAACTAATGGGAATACCAGATTTTGGTGCTGCAAGCCCAACTTATTGGGAAGCAAAACATAAACTAATAGTAAATTTCAAAAAATCCATTTTGATGGTAGCCGGTGCCGCACTGCAGAAGTTCATGGATAAGTTTGCTGATGAACAGGAAATAATCATGAACCTTGCCGATATGCTTATGATGACTTATGCTGCCGAGTCGATGTTGCTTAGGATTGAAAAACTCAATTCAATGTATGATGAAGCAAAAATGGAAATTTATAAGGATATGTTGGATGTTTATTTTTACGATACAGCACCAAAGATCCATAAATTTGGTTTGGATGCGATAAACTCATTTGCGCAAGGCGACGAATTGATGGGAATGACGATGGGGATGAAGAGGTTTACCAAAGTTGCTGCCGTCAATGTTGTTGCTGCACGTCGCAAAATTGCAGATCGCGTAATCGAAGCCAATAAATATAATTTATAAAAACTAACGAACCCTCTGGGTATGTTTAAGAGTGTTGGAGCGTATATGGATTTTCATTCGTTCCAACACTCAAAAAAACCATCTGTTTTATGCCGAATAATAAAATACAGTCCCTTGCTAAAAGCCCGCTTAAGATGAAACTTTTCATGCTTACACATTTACCAATGGGTTTTATTGCAGGATTGAAAATCATAAAACTTGATAATGAAGGCTCCGAAATCTCGGTTCCTTACAAGTTCGTAAATAAGAATCCTTTTAAGTCGATGTATTTTGCTGTTCAGGCAATGGCTGCCGAGTTGTCGTCCGGAATTATAGCTTTGGCTGAGGTTAGCCGGGCAAGTGTCCCAGTTTCGATGTTGGTTCTGGATATGAAGGCATCTTTCCAAAAGAAAGCCCGGTCAAAGATTCGTTTTCAATGTTCAGACGCCCCTAAAATTAAGGCAGCCATCGAAAAAAGCATACTTACCGGTGAGGGTCAAGTTGTGGATGTTAGCACTAAAGGTGTTGATAAAGAGGGCGATATCGTGGCGGAGTTTGGTTTTACCTGGACTTTTAAACCAAAGGGCAAATAATACGATAATTATATTTTCGGGTTTTTTGTATCTTAGTAACCGAAATTATTCGTTTTTTCCTTTAATCAAGGAATTTTTTTATACACAAATAATATAGATATGGTACTTAAACGCACATTCGACATTATTGACCTGAACTTTGCCAACCGACAAAGAGAAGATGCTCTTGCCGTAAAACGCGGGGGCGTTTGGGAGAAATTTTCCACTGCTCAATATAAAGAGTATGTTGATGCTTTTAGCTATGGTTTATTAGCAATGGGCTTTCAAAAAGGCGATAAGATAGTTACTGTTTCGAATAATCGACCGGAATGGAATTTCATCGACAACGGTATGGCCCAGATCGGGGTGGTTCATGTGCCTATTTATGCCAATCAGGGTTTTGAGGAATATGTACATATATTAAACCATTCCGATGCGCGCATGCTCATAGTTTCTTCAAAGGACTTTTACGATAAAGTTATTGAACCTTCAAAAAGTGCACCTAAAATAAAATCTGTTTATAGCTTCGATGAAATCAAGTCGGTGAAAAACTGGATGGAAATCATTGACCTGGGAAGGAAAGAAAAAGCGAATTATGAAAGCAAGCTGAAAGAGATAAAATCCTCGATAGACGAAAACGATTTGATGTCGATAATATACACATCCGGGACAACTGGCCTTTCCAAAGGGGTCATGCTTTCCCACAAAAACTTTGTGCAGAACGTAATAGCGACCATCGATATACTGCCCGTGAAACCTGAGGACAGGTTTTTGAGCTTCCTTCCTTTATGCCATGTGTTCGAGCGAATGGTAAATTATCTTGTTCAGCATAGGGGTTGTGGTGTGTATTATGCTGAAAGCGTGGACACTATCGGTGAAAACCTCCGGGAGGTGAACCCTAACGGTTTTGCCGCCGTACCAAGAGTAATTGAAAAACTATATGATAAACTGATATTAAAGGGAAAGGAACTTAAAGGAATTAAGAAAGGCTTGTTTTTCTGGGCTGTTGAACTGGGACTTAAATATGAGCTTAATAATGCAAACGGAAAATGGTACGAGATGCAGCGTAAAATTGCCGACAAGCTTATTTTCAGTAAATGGCGAGAGGCACTTGGCGGTAAAATAGATGTTATTGTCTCTGGTGGAGCTGCATTGCAACCACGTTTGGCAAGGGTGTTCAATGCTGCGGGGATACCAATTTTGGAAGGTTACGGACTAACCGAGACCTCTCCGGTCATCGCAGTGAACCACAGGTATTTCCCTCATATGAAATTTGGTACTGTTGGCCCCCTTCTGGACAATGTTGAGGTAAAGATTGCCGATGACGGTGAAATATTGATGAGAGGCCCTAGCCTGATGATAGGTTATTATAAGGACGAGGAAAAAACCAAAGAGGTGATAGATGAGGAAGGTTGGTTTCATACCGGTGATATAGGTGAGCTGCATGAGCATAATATCTTGAAAATCACCGACAGGAAAAAGGAGATATTCAAGCTTTCCACAGGGAAATACATTGCTCCGCAAGTTGTGGAAAACCGTTTTAAGGAATCCTCGTTTATAGAGCAAATCATGGTGGTTGGCGCCGGCGAGAAATACGCAGCCGCAATTATTTGCCCTGCGTTTCATTTCCTTCATGGATGGTGTGCCCGCCATGGCGTTAAATTTAGGGATAATATGGATTTAATACAGCATCCGAAGGTGATCGACAGATATCAAAAGGAGGTTGATAAAATAAATAAAGAGTTCGGCAATTACCGCCAATTGAAAAAATTTGAACTTACTTGTTCCGAATGGACACCGGAAACTGGTGAATTGTCGCCAACCTTAAAGGTAAAACGTAAATTCCTGAAGGAAAAATATAAAGTTAAACTAGATAAACTTTATGGCTATACTGATGAAGACGGCTTGGTGGGATTACCGGAAAATGATGCTGAATAAGCAGGTCTCTTTCCGTATTATTATAAGTTTATTGTGTTTAACTAAATGATTGCCAGGCTATAATAATGTTGAAATATAGAATCGTTCCAAACTTGTAATTTATTATTCTTGTAAACAGGAACCAACAATAAATATCATGATAAAGCAAATAATATTTTTAATCACATTGCTGATTACAATTGGGGTTTTTGCATGGACAATGCAACGTGTTTTTAAGTACTTCAAGCTTACAAAGAGGAAAGCATTAGGCGATTGGGGGAAGCGGATTTCAATGACTATCAAAATTGCGTTTCTTCAGGAAAAAATACTTCGTCGTCCCTTGATAGGATTAATGCACGCCTTGGTTTGGTGGGGTTTTATACTCATCTTATTCGGCAGTATCGAAATGGTGATCGATGGTTTGTTCGGGACAGAAAGGGTGTTTAGTTTCCTGGGACCTGTTTATAGTTTCCTTATTGCCTCCGGCGACCTGTTTGCTTTGGTAATTGCTTTGGCGGTCCTCGCATTCCTTTTCCGAAGGTTGTTCATGCACATAAAGCGTTTTTACGGTCCCGAGATGAAAGCCGTTTCAAAAGCGGATGCAAATCTTGCGCTTACGATAATTTTAATTTTAATGCTTTCCCTTTTGGGGATGAATACCGGATATATTTTGTGGTCGAATGCAGCAAATGAACATATTGCCGGCGTTTTTCCCATCAGCAATTGGCTGGCTTCAATGATTGATACAAATAAAGATACTTCATGGATTATCTTCCAGGCAAATTGGTGGATTCACATTGTAGGGATTTTTGTTTTTGCGAATATTTTACCTTATTCGAAGCATTTCCATGTTTTTATGTCAGTTCCCAACGTTTTTGTTAGTAGGGTGGAACCTTTGGGCTATGTAGAAAACATGCCCAACATAACAAAGGAAGTCAAATTGATGATGGATCCCGATGCTGCTTTGGACGAAACTGCTGAAGATGAGCCTGAACGTTTCGGCGTGAAAGATGTTGAAGACATAAGCTGGGTTAACTACATAAACTCCCTGGCTTGTACCGAATGCGGTAGGTGTACATCGGTCTGTCCTGCTAATATTACCGGTAAACTATTGTCGCCCAGGAAGATAATGATGGACACAAGGGCTCGGATGAAGGAAAAAGGTCCCGGTTTGCTTAAAGAGGGTTCTTCTTTCGACGATGGAAACTCTTTAATTGGCTCAAGCTTTATCACAGAGGAAGAACTTTGGGCTTGTACCCAATGTAATGCTTGTGCGCAAGAATGCCCGGTTAACATAAATCAACCATCGCTTATATTGGATATGCGCCGTTATTTAGTTATGGAAGAGTCGAAAGCACCAAGCGGTTTGAACACTGTTTTTACAAATATTGAGAACAATGGTGCCCCATGGCAGTTCTCGCCGGAGGACAGGATGCTTTGGGCCGAAGGCCTTGAGGTTCCGCTTATGGCGGATAAATTTGCTGCCGGCGAGAAACCGGATTATTTGTTTTGGGTAGGTTCGGCAGGTGCCTTTGATGACAGATATAAGAAAGTTACCCGCGAATTTGTAAAAATCCTAAATCACTCCAAGATAAACTTTGCCGTTTTGGGAACAGAGGAAACAGATAGTGGCGATGTAGCCCGCAGGGCCGGAAACGAGATGCTTTTTCAAATGCAGGCAATGATGAATATTGAAGTTATGAATGCCTACGAAGTGAAAAACATCATCACTTGCGACCCTCATGATTTTAATACTCTTAAAAATGAATATCCTGATTTTGAAGGTAATTATAAGGTAAAGCATCATTCGCAATTCTTACAGGAATTAATCTCTTCGGGTAAATTAAAAATTGACAGCGATGAGTTTGCAGGCAAGAAAATCACCTTCCACGACCCATGTTATCTCGGAAGGGCCAACAACGAATATGATGCTCCCCGATCTGTGCTAGATTCTATTACTTCCACTAAAGTTGAAATGGAAAGAAACAAAAGTTTTGCGCTATGTTGCGGTGCCGGCGGCGGACAAATGTTCAAGGAGGCCGAAAAAGGAGATAAGGAAGTCTTTATGGAACGTACCGAGGAAGCCTTGAAAACCGGTTGTGACATTATAGCCACGGCTTGCCCTTTCTGTATGGTAATGATGACCGACGGACTCAAATATTCCAATAAGGAAGAAGAAATCAATAACTACGATATTGCTGAGTTGGTGAGCATTGCCTTGGGTTTGTAGATTGTGTTTTATTATTGACCGGATATCAACCCCTTGAGCAAAGTAATCGATTTTTCGATATCGGAACTTCTGCTTTTTTGCGATGACAACAGGGTTTCTACAGTCTTTATCTCAGCTGAGAGATATTTCATTGTTTGTAAATTACCCCGACTTATTTCGTCATTTATTGTCTTGTTTATTGCCGAAGTTAAACGATAAATATTTTTATTTACCTCTTTTGGGATTTGCCTTAGAAAATAATTTCTGAAAACAGTTTTGAAAAGGAACATCGGGAAAAGAAACCAAAGCAGGTCGATGGGTGTATCGAAAGCTCTATAAACGGAAATATCCGGCCTTTCCAATGTTTTTACATCAGGTTTCCACTTTTCGTTTGTCAGCCTTGAGCCTAGAACTTTAAAAATATTATCACTGAGCCTGTCCCTGAAAGAGTGTGTAAAAAAACTAAAATGGGCATAAACTTTGCCGACTATTTCATTGAATTTGCTATTCTCTTTAACAACAACTTCTTTTAGTTTCCCTGATAATTTCCGTTTCATCCATTCTTCGTATTTTCTCGAAACTTTATAAAGGTTTCCATTCCAATCATTGTATTCGTCCCTAAAGGTAGATTGTAATTCTTCCGTTATTCTTTCCTCATACTTGCTTAACAGGCCGTAAACGATATCTCTTGTCAGTGATTTGCTGTTATCCGTTATCAACTTTAATTCATGACGGATAAACTCTGTATCAGCCTTTTCGCCGAATATAATGTTGTTGAGATCTTCCTTCTCTTTATCGGATTTTAATGATGCCTGAAAAGCGATTTCCAGATAGGAGAGACATTTATCGGCTAGTGAAATAACTTTATGTTTAATGATCTTTTCTCGTTTGCCCTTAAACTTAAATTTCAAAGGCTCAATAATTTCATTGATGATCGCAAATTTATAACTGTCTGTATTGCTGACAGATGAATATTCAAAAATTCTAAAATCCCTTTTAAAGCTTTGCTGTAACCGCTGGTTGATATAGGATCTGATTTGATGAATTTCTTCCTTTTTGAACAAATCGGTTTTTGTGAGCAAAATGATGATTTCCGGAGTGCTCTCCGAAATTTTTGTGATAAGTTCGATTTCGTTTTCCCCCAGCGGACGTTCTGCCGAAATAGTTATAATGGCAACACCCGCTTCGGGAACCCACTTATATGTAGTAATACTATTATGGCGAAACGCACTTCCAAGCCCCGGTGTGTCAACGAAACGTAAACCAGTGAACTGATTTAATAAGGGAGAATGTATTTCAACAAAGGAAACGTTTTTCTCGTTTTTCGGATTTTCTTCTTCGGCAACATAAGTGTTTATTTTGCTTAATTCCACTTCTGCTATTTCCTTGTCGTGAAAGTAAACCAACAGTTTCTCGGTTTTAGCTTGCTGCAATCGAGTAATAACGGAAGTTACCGGTACTACACCGGTAGGAACAATGTCTTGGCCGAAAAAACTGTTTATGAACGAACTTTTTCCGGCTTTGAACTGACCGAGTATTACTATATCGATTAGTTTGTTCTCAATAAATCGTTTAACTGATTGAATAGAATCTTCCAAGGAATGCAATTGGTGTTGATTGCATATTTGTTCAATATTTTTAAGAAGAGCGTCCATTAGGAATCAAATACCTTTAACAAGTACTAATGAGTTTCGAACATCCAGTATTTCGATTATTGTCATTATCTGTTTTTGAAGGCTTTTATTCCCGCAAATTTTGCTGCGCTTCCCAATTCTTTTTCTATCCTCATCAGTTGATTGAATTTTTCAATTCTTTCGCTTCGGCATCCGCTTCCTGTTTTTAAGTGGCCTGCGTTAACTGCTACGGTCAAATCTGCAATAAAACTATCGATGGTTTCACCGCTTCGGTGCGAAACAAAACAATTGAAGTTGTTACGGTATGCCATTTCGATAGTCTCAAGTGTTTCCGTTAGCGTTCCAATCTGATTTAACTTGATAAGTATACTGTTTGCAACATTTTGCTCGATTCCTTTTTTCAGTATTTCTTTATTTGTACAAAAAATGTCATCCCCAACAATTTCAATCTTGTTGCCAAGTCTGTTGTTAAGTTTTGCCCAACCTTCCCAGTCGTTTTCCGCAAGGCCGTCTTCAATCAAAACTATGGGATATTTATTGACCCACGACTCCCAAAGGTCAATCATCTCATCGCTGGAAAGCAGTTCGCCGCTGCTTTTAAAAAGTTTGTATTTCCCATTTTCCCACATTTCGCTTGCTGCGGGATCAAGGCATATACTTACGTCCCCGCCGGGTTTTAAACCGGCCATTTCAATACCCTTGATAATCATTTCAACGGCTTCGTCGTTCGACTTTAAATCGGGGGCAAAACCGCCTTCGTCGCCAACTCCCGTGCTAAGCCCTTTGGATTTAAGCACGTTTTTCAGCGAATGGAATACTTCAACTCCCATACGGATAGATTCGCGAAATGAGCTTGCATTGTGAGGCGCAATCATAAACTCCTGAAAATCAACTGTATTGTCTGCGTGTTTTCCTCCATTAATGACGTTCATGCAAGGAACGGGCAATACATGGGCGTTGGAGCCCCCTAAATATTGGTAAAGCGGAATATGCGAGCTATAAGAGCTTGCCCTGGCAAAAGCCATAGATACTGCAAGTATGGCATTGGCCCCTAATTTAGATTTATTGTGGGTGGCGTCAAGATCAATGAGGAAATAATCCAATTCGCGTTGAGAATTAAAGTCCCTGTCTTTAATTTGTTCTCTTATTGTCGTGTTCACATTTTCAACGGCCTTTAGGACTCCTTTTCCGCCAAAGCGGCTTTTGTCGTTATCGCGAAGCTCACAGGCTTCACGTTCGCCTGTTGAAGCACCGCTGGGAACCATCGCCCTGGCATTTGTTCCATCGTTCAGCCATAAGTTTGCTTCAATTGTGGGATTGCCTCTTGAATCGAGGATTTCCATTGCGTTAATTTCTTGTATCTTCATTGCTTTATTATATATATATTATTGAAAAACAGACTATAAATATTATTTTAATAAGATATCCATTCTTTTGGCAAATTATTCTCAGAAGGAATTTGACATTGCATAACACAAATCCTTTAATGGAATTTTATAGGAGTTATCAGCATTATGCGGTTCGGGGCGGACTCCATCGCCAAATCGTCATGCTAAATTAAATAATTAATTTGAAACAGTTTGGAAAAGAATGGAATTGTTTGAAAAAAGCCCTCTTATCGCGAAATAAAGAAGGCTTTTTAATCTACTATTATGAAAATTCAAACTATCAACCACATTTGGAGTGGCCACATGATTTACAAATAAGACATCCGTCTTCGTAAATCAAGGTATCTTCACCGCAATCGGGGCATTTTGTGTCGGTTACCGTTCCGTCGGGGACGAAGCGTTTCAGCGCCCTCACAACTCCGTTCCTCCAGGTGTTGATGTTGTCTTCGGGGAAATTTAAGTTACTGATGAGGTCTATCACATATTGTAAGGGCATTCCGTGGCGCAAAACGCCGGAAATAAGCTTAGCGTAATTCCAGAAAGTCTCATCAAAAGAGCGTGAGAGAGCGGGCATTTTTAAATCGTAACCCTGTTTGTCCTTGAAATGGAAATCGTAGCGGGCATGTTCGTTTTTCGGTTTTACCCTTTCAACGAAACCTGTCTCCACATAAGGAGGGATAAAGAAGTCCTCGGCTTTGCCAGTAAAAATCTCATAGGGCTTATTGTTTATCTTTCCGATAACGGCTATCCATTTCTCGTAGTTGTTTTGGAATCTGATAACATCGGCTTCGAGCATTTTGGGGCGCTTGGGGGCCCTCGATTCTATAATGTCGTTGGTCTCCTCTTTTTTGTCGTTTGTTACCAATACGCCGGCACGCGAGCTTTC
Organism: Chlorobiota bacterium; assembly: GCA_013151215.1. Lineage (GTDB taxonomy): Bacteria > Bacteroidota > Bacteroidia > Bacteroidales > F082 > BM524. The sequence continues at coordinate 15,354 of JAADIS010000140.1, forward strand.
GCGATAAATGGTCATTCCCTTGCAGCCGCTTTTCCATGCGGTTAAATAGATATTGCTCACCAATTCCTCTTTGGCGTTGGCCGGGATGTTGACCGTAACGCTTATGGAGTGGTCAACCCATTTTTGGATGTCGCCTTGCATTTTCACCTTGCTTACCCAGTTGATATCGTTTGACGAAGCCTGATAATAAGGTGATTTTGAGATGATTTTGTTTAATTCCTCGTCGCTTTTGTTTTTAACTTCAGCCACATCGTAGCCGTTTATGTCGAGCCATGTTTCAAATTTCGGATGGAAAACATTGAATTCCTCCCATGAGTCGCCCACTTCGTCAACAAAGTTGACAACTACTTTTTTGTCGCTGGGGTTAACTTTCCGGCGTCGTTTATAAGAAACCATAAAAACAGGCTCTATGCCTGATGTGGTCTGGGTGCAAATGCTCACGCTCCCTGTCGGGGCGATTGTAAGCATTGAGATATTACGCCTCCCGACCTTGGTCATCTTTTCGTAAACGTGGGGGGCATTTTCCTTAATCCTGTTGATGAAAGGGTTGTCCAATTCTTTTTTGTAATCGTAGATCGGGAAAGCGCCTCTTTCTTCTGCCAGGTCAACGGATCCCCTATAAACCTCTATCGCCAGTAACTTATGGACTTCGGTCGAGAAAGTGATGGCTTCGTCGGAGCCGTAGCGAAGCCCGAGGGCAGCCAGCATATCGCCTTCGGCTGTTATTCCTATTCCTGTCCTTCTTCCTTGTAGCGATTTTTCGCGAATGTTCACCCAGAGGTTTCTCTCAACGGATTTTATTAGTTCCGATTCGGGGTCATTGTCTATCTTCTTTAAGATGCTGTCAATTTTCTCAACTTCAAGATCTACTATGTCGTCCATGATGCGCTGGGCCATGCGCGCATGTTCTGTAAATAAGTCCCCGTTGAAATATGCTTCGCCGGTAAAAGGCTTCTCCACGTACGAATATAAGTTCAGCGCTAATAACCGGCAACTGTCGTAAGGGCATAAGGGTATCTCCCCACAGGGGTTGGTAGAAACAGTTTGAAAGCCGTGATCGGAATAATTATCGGGGATTGACTCGCGGATAACCGTGTCCCAGAACAGAATCCCGGGCTCGGCGGAAGCCCATGCGTTGTGGACTATCTTGCTCCACAGCCTGCTTGCGTCTATTTCTTTTTTCACCACGGGATTGGCAGAATTGACAGGATATTGCTGTACATAAGGCTGACCGCTTTCAACGGCCTTCATAAACTTGTCGTCGAGCTTTACCGATATGTTGGCGCCGGTAACTTTGCCCGATTCCAGTTTGGCATCGATAAACTTCTCGGAATCGGGATGCTTGATGCCGATGCTGAGCATGAGCGCGCCGCGCCTGCCGTCCTGTGCCACTTCACGTGTTGAGTTCGAGTATCTTTCCATGAAAGGGACAACACCAGTTGATGTGAGGGCAGTGTTCTTTACAGGGCTTCCGCCCGGGCGGATGTGTGTAAGGTCGTGTCCTACGCCGCCTCTTCGCTTCATAAGCTGGACCTGTTCCTGGTCGATTTTCAAAATGCCGCCATAAGAGTCCGAATCACCTTCGTTCCCGATAACAAAACAATTGGAAAGCGATGAGACCTGAAAATTGTTGCCGATCCCGGCCATCGGGCTTCCTGATGGTATGATGTATTTGAAATCTTTTAATACGGAATATATTTTTTCCTCCGATAAGGGACTCTTGTATTTATTCTCAATCCTTGAAATTTCCCTCGCTATGCGATGGTGCATTTCATCGGGGTTTTTCTCGTAAAGATTGCCCTGGCTATCTTTTAGGGCATACTTGTTTATCCAGACGTTAGCCGCCAGGGTATCGCCATTGAAATAATCCACCGAGGATTTAATGGCTTGCTCGTGTGTAAACTTTTTGATTTCTTTATATGCTGCCTGTTTTTCTTCAACAACTTCCTCAACCTCTACATTGGCCGTTAATTTTAATTTCGATGCAGTAATAGTTCCCAATTCCCCAATTCTTAATTCCGATTTGTTTCTTTCCTCCAGTACTTTGTCGTAAAACGACTTATCCGCTACTTTTTCCCCTTCTTCCTTCTGAGTGCTTGCAGTACCTGTGTTTTCAAGGCTGAAAAATAAATTTTCTTCCATGGAGTAAGTGTTTTATGCTTTTAGTTTATACTATTATGATGCTATAAATCAAGAAGATAAAATAATATCCGGTGCTGATTTTTCTGATTGCAATATACAAAGGAAATCAAGTTGCCCCCGCTAATTTTATTAACATATCAGGTGTGAAAAAGTTTAATTTGCGGAAACTAAGGGGTTTAGAATGCTAATTAAATTTATTATGGGGTTTTTGGTTTTTTGGCACAATTTTAATAGGAAAATGCGTATCTGTTTTGCATAAAAACAAGTATCGTTCTGAAGTATGCGTTATTGTTGGGTTTTAACTTTATGCGGTCATATTTGAATTGAATTTTGCGCATAAGGCTTGTTAATTAATTAACATGTCATTGCCGGTAAAAGACGTTCCAGAAAGGCCGAATTTTTATAATTAAGCTGATGAGCTAAAAATCGAGGCTAAGCGAAAAATAATAAACAGGTTTGTTGATTTTATAATCCTCCACCCCCCATGAAACATCGCCTCTGATAAAATAACCCAATAGATGTATGCGGGCGCCCATGCCAAATCCGCCGACTATGGGTTCTTTTTGCCTGATGACCGAAATATTAAACGGGCCGTTAGTAATGTGTTTAGTAAATAGTGCATTTCCGGGGCTGTACGGATTCCATCCCGTCCAGGCCGTCCCAACATCGCCAAAACCCACCAACTGAAAATTCCTCAGGAAGCTTGAGCTAAGCGGGGTTTTCGAGAAATATTGAAATACCGGGAAACGGAGCTCGGTGTTTATTACGGCAAAACTGTTTCCGTTCCTGACATTTTGGTAAAAACCCCTCATATTGGTCGCCAGGGTTTGGTAAGCATAGTTTTGAGTATAGTCAACCGGTGTGTCGGTGCTGAATTTTGCGCCCATCCAATTGTCAACACCGCCCATATAGTAAATCAAGGGGCTTTTGCCGAAAGAGGTGCTTGCAGCAAATCTGTTCGCCCATATAAAAGAGCGGTGGATCCGTGTATAATGCCTTATATCGGCACCAATTACAAATAAGTTATACTTGTGGTTGGGATGTAGTATGTCGTTGCGGTTGAAGAGCAGGAACATATTACTGTATTCCGCAAATATTTTGTATCGCGTTCCAACCAATAGGTTCATTCCCAGCGAACGGGAGTTGTCGAAAATCAATTCGGCCTTGAGGATGCCCCAGTTTGCATACAGGTTGGGTATTTCCAGGTTTACCTGGTCGGTGGCCATATTAACATACATCTCGTTCTTGTATTGGGCCGTTCCCCTAAGGCTGAGCGCCTCGTTGAAAGGCCACTTTAGCATATAAAACAGCTCGTGTGTATGAATTCTGGTCAATGCCGTTCCGTTAAAGTTCTCTATGGTGTTCCGGTGAAACACTATTTCCTTGTCCATGCGTTTCTTCAAGTCGGCATAACTTGCGATATATTCGTTATTAATGAAATTGAAGTTGAAGCGAACGCCGCCCGTAAGCCTGTGGTCTTCCATCAGGTCGGTTATCCCAACCTTTAGGAAGATATTAAAACCGGGGTTTAAATATATGGGCGACTGGCCACCCGTAAAAGGCTGATAACTAAAATTTATATAATTGAAATCTATTTGCGAAACCAGGTTGTTTATATAATATGAAGTATAATAATTCCGTCGTTTGGGAACTATGAACTTCCCGTCGGCACTTGTACCGGCAGCAAGGTTCCCCGTTCCGATGCCAAGCCCGTCATAGGTGGTAATAGCACCGCGCCGCGATATTCTGCCGAGGACTTCTTTGCCGTCGGGATCGGAATAAACCATATAGAACTTCCTGGTCTTGGGCAAGCTTGCCCAGCCGTTTTCCAGTTTTTCAATTTCGGCAAGCTTTTCCGATATCTCGTTTTTCTTTATTTCCGTTTTGTGCTCCCTTTCATAGTTTTTTTTCGCAGCGGCCATAAACGAGCTGGTTCTTAACTCCTTTCCCGATGCCGAATCATAGCTTGCCGTGCTTTCCGTAAAAATCTTATAGCGGTTGTTATTTAAGATAAGATATGATGTTTTCTTGGCCGTTGCCGATGTGTTTTTATAAATTATGCTGCTATTAAAGTCTGTAATAGCCTTAGTGTTAACATAATATCTATAATGAACGGCAGTATCGACCGAAACCACGCTGCTGTCGATATTTGCCAGATAATTATTTACGATCCCGCTTTCGTCGCTCAAATAAGTAATTTTATTATAAGCTATTCCTTCTGCCGAATACTCGTTTGCAATTGGTGTTTTGGTTAACCGCTTTAGCAAGGGGTTATGGGTTTTGTAATCGTACAAGAAAAGGTCGAAGCTGTTGCCGAAGCTGTTAAACCCGTTTTTTTGTTTCCCGATAGTATCGTTAAGCCTGTTCGACGAGAAAACGATACCGGAGGAGTTGTTTATAAAACTGGGGTTTATATCCGAAGAGATATCATTGGTTATCTTCTCGAAAGAACTTGCCGCAATATTAAAAACAAATATATCGGACTGTCCTTTTTGAACTGCCGACATCACCATATACCTGCCATTTGAGGAATAGGAGAAGTCTGTTATTTTCTGGACTTCATAAAATATCTGCGTGGTGAACGTTTTCTCTTCCAGATCGTATAAAAGCAATTTAGGTAGGCCTTTCTTCTCTATTAAAATGGCCAAGACCCTTCCGGACGGATGCCATGCCAGCAGCGGATAGCTATAATCGGTTTTGGTGTCTATCATCACCCCGCCCTTGAGCACCTTCTTTTTTTTGCCGCTCTCCATATCATAAAGCCAAACCTTGTATTTCCCCATTTCGTTGGTGGTATAGGCTAAATATTTTCCATAGGGGCTTAGGGTGGGCCTACCAGTAATTTTTTGTTCTTTGTATTTTATGGGAAGCAAATCAGCGGGCAAGTTGCTGTTGTCGGAAAACGCATCGTATTCCTTTTGATAATAGTCGTGCCACTCGCGCATTAGAACTTTGAACGGCAGACCGATAACATACATAAAACCTTTTTCGATGCTGTTGGTTGCCGACGTCATGTGTATGATGTTGCTCACGCTCGACTTCCCGTATTTCTCGGCAACGAACTTCCAGAGCGAATGCCCGGCATAAATGGCATCGGGGCCATCAAGGTTGTTGACTTTTTTATATCTCCCCGAAATTATGCCGTCGCGCACCCTATTGTCGAAGTCCACGTCCCAATCGTCGCTCAAATATGAGATCAGCCCCACCTTATACCAATTCGGCAATGAGAAAAAAGTGGAAGTTTTTACCTGTTGGCCCATGGTCCCGCCGAACATCATCTGGTTGAACAACACCTCGGCTATGCCGGCCCTGATTTGTTTTTGAAGATCCAGGTGATTGCCGTCGAAATAGATCATTACCCGCGAACCGATAATATGTGTTATGCCACCAGTATTGTAATCCTGATCCGACACCAAGCCTATATTGCTCTGTTTCAGGTCAGTAAGTTTGTTGAAGATGATAAACTGCAAGCGTTTGTCAAGACCGCTCTCGATTTTGTCTTCCAAAAGAGGTATTTCCTGTTGGGCATATTGTGCAGTATATTGGGCAAGTTCTTTTCCGTTAAGGTAAAAATAGGTGTCGAAATCATCAAATTTATAATAGGTCCATAAGAACTGCTGATACTGCACGCGGTTTTTCCCGAAAGTCATATTCGAGCCATTGTAAAACTGCGAATATGAGGACAGAGGCATAAGGCTAATGCATAAAATAAAAAACCCGCTTATTGGCAGGAATCTCCGAAAAGCCTTATTTATGTAGTTTTTATTGATGATATACTTATTTTTAAGATGCTAAATTAACACAAATTCCGAACCATTATTGCATACGATTTTGCTTATTGTTAAATATTTCAAAAAACTATTTAAATTATTAAGAATCATTATTTTTGCAAAAAATTTTATATGATAACAATCAAGAGATTTGCTTTTAATCCTTATCAGGTGAACACTTATGTTTTAAGCGACGAGACCGGCGAGTGCATAATTATAGATCCCGGGATGGACGGGCTGGACGAAAAGGAACAATTTGACAACTATATAAAAACCAACAACTTAAAGCCCACAAGATTGTTAAACACACATGCCCATATCGATCATATCATTGCAAACGAATATGTAAGCAGCAAATATAACATTCAGCTTAACGCACATTCCGATAGTGGCAAATTTCTGGACGAGGCCCTGATTTATGCATCTACTTTCGGCTTGAACATGAGCGATGTGAAGATGATCGACGAAGTTTTGGTTGACAATCAGTTTGTCGAGTTCGGCAATTCAAGAATTCAGGTTTTTGAAACCCCCGGCCATGCCGACGGAAGTGTTTGTTTTTATAACAAAGGTGATGGTTTTGTGATTACGGGCGATGTGCTGTTCAAAGAAAGTGTTGGCAGAACCGACTTGAAAACAGGTGATTACGATCTGCTTCAAAAAAGTATTTGGGAAAAATTATTTACTCTTCCCGATGAGACGACCGCTTTTCCCGGCCATGGCCCGGAGACAAATATCGGCTTCGAGAAAATCCATAACCCCTTTGTTGCCATAGGCAAGGATTTGGATTAAATGTCGAAATGACCCCGGAAGTTTTCAGGAGTCATTGTTCTTGGCTTAGCATCAGGGTGGGCTTTTTGAAAACCTTGCCCCCTTGTTTTTTTGCATATTAACTTTGACATATATTAACCGTTGTAAAAACAAAATAGAATCCCAATTAAAAAAACATTAATTTTGAATTAACCCGGATTATTGAAGCAGCATAAGCGAACTCTTGATGATAAATCGCTCATCCTGGTCCAGCATGCACTTAAAATGACCTTTGGGGCATTTGTCGAAGCCTATTTTACTACATGGCCGGCATTTTAAACCGCTGACTTCCGATATTACGTATTGTGCTCTTTGTTGTGGGAAATAGGGGTACATGCCGAATTCAGGTATGGTATTTCCCCACAAGCTGATGATGGGTCTTTTAAACGCTGCCCCAACGTGCATGAGCCCGGTATCGTTAGTTATCACAAGCTTTGCCTGCTTTACCAAAGAGGCCGAAGCGTTGATGGAATATTGTCCGCAACAGTTTATTATAAGGTTGCTTGTCGCTGATTTTACCACTTCTTCCCCCCGCTTTTTATCTTCGGGGCCGCCTATCAGTATTACAGGAAGGCTTAATTGCGATGCGATAGATGCAACCTTCACGGCAGGCATTATCTTTGTAGAGTGCTGGCCTCCAATAATAAATGCAATATACCCCTTGCTGAGCCCCTTGTTTATGGAAGTAGGTTTCGTATTAAAATTATGCGGCAGATAATATTCGAGGCCCTTGTTGTCGTTTTCGATATTTAGCGGTTTAACGGCCTCGAAATATCTTTCTACGATATGTTTTTCGGGAAGTTTGTTTATGTGCAAGTTTACCAAAAGCCATTTTTCGATATTTAATTTCGGGAAACTTGAATGCGGTACTTTTAGGCTTTTAACGAGTTTTACGGAGCGTACGTTTTTCTGTAAATCGACGATAAAGTCATATTTCTCTTTTTTTAGTTCATCAAGAACTTCCGTGACACTCTTGCTAAAACCTATCGTCTTGCTAATGCGGGGGTTGTTCTTATAAAGATAATGATACCGCTTTTTTGTTAGCGCGTGAATCTCGAAATCCGACTGTTCCTTAATTGCCCTAGCAACCGGACTGGTAAGGACTATGTCGCCAATAGAACTGAATCGTATGATAAGTATCTTTTTCAAACCGGATATTTTTTCTGCAAATTTAATGTATTTAATTAATTCATTATCGAATTTAAATATTTGTACCGGGCAAGCGGGCGCTTTTTTTATAAAACAACCTGACCCATAGTGTGCAGCATCAATAAAGTTGATTGTCCCGGCCTTGAAAAAACACTCGTCGATTGTTTGCTCGGGCCTGCTGTTTTTAAATTATTGCCATAACGGCAGCTAATAGCAGTATATGACGTATCTGCACAAGCTTTGAGCTTATGCTTACTCAAAATAAAGCGATTTCGACGGTTTTTCGTGCATTACCTTTCTCGCCCTGATAAAAACAGTTATAAATGCAATTAGCATAACCAACAATATTCCGGCGGCGAATTCCCAAAACCGCATTTTTATGCTCAATGCAAACATATCAAGCCACTTGCCAAGCAAAACGTAAACTATGGGAGAGGCAATTATCCCGGCAAGGGCAACAAGCTTTAAATAATCCCTGGCCAAAAGCATCAAGATATTATTGGCGGAGCCACCAAGCACTTTCCTTATCCCCAATTCCTTAGTGCGCTGCTCTATTAAAAACGACGACAGCCCATAAAGGCCCAGGCTGGAAATAAATATTACAAAAAGCGAAAAATAGGTGAACAGCGAAAGCATCTTATAATCACCTTTATAAAGGCTCTCAAGCTTTTGGTCGAGGAATGTATAATGAAGGTATTGGGCGCTGTTATATTTATTCCAAACCTTGGTGATATGCGCGATAACGGTGGCTCGGCTGTTTTCCCTGATTTTTAACAACACATAGCGCGCCCGTTTATCCGAAAACATTATCACCAGGGGTTCCACACCTTTATACAAGGACGAAAAACGAAAATTCCCGACCACGCCGATAATCTTGCCTGAGCTTCCGGTGGTGCTGTGCAGTATGCTGCCTATAATCTTGTCGTCGCCGAGCGTGTCTGCCGCTGCCCGGTTCACTATATATTTCCTTTCTTTTGCATGACCCTCATCTTCGCTAAAAGAGCCTCCCTCCAGCAAAGGAATTCCCAATAACTTAAAAAAGTTGCTGCCCACGATAAAAAAGTTCAGCGATTGTATATTTGTTGAATCGGAGGTATAATACATCATCCTGCCGCTTGTATATCCGGGCAAGTTGCCTGCCACCGACAACATTTCGATACTGTCGTTATCGGCCAGTTTATCGATAAACTCATGGGCCCTTTCGCTGAACGAGGTATCCTGAGGCATATTAATGACCATTACATTCCGGCTGTCGAACCCCAAATCTTGTTTCTTCAAGAACATCATCTGCTCATACATGATTATGGTGCTGATTATCATGCCAATAGCAACAATATATTGTATTGTTACGAGTAATTTCCGCAATCCGGCAGTAGTAAACCTAGCCTTTCCCTCCTTGCTTATAAATAGCTTGTTGCCCTTTAATACATTGGCGGGCTGTAGGTAAGAAAGCACAAAAGCAGGAAAAATACCGCTTATCACCGACAGCACTAAGATCATGATGACCAGAAGCAGGCCGAATACTATCCCGTCTTTGGAGAACAAACTGCCAATCAAGGTTAAGTCCTTGCCAACCAAAATGTTGAATTGAGGCATCAACAACTCTACCAGCGAAAGGGCAAGTATGAATGCCAGGGTTGTAAGTATTAACGACTCGCTGATATATTGCAAGGACAACTGCCTTTTTCTCGCCCCCAACACTTTGAACACCCCGATTTCCTTGGCTCGTTTCAAGGATCTGGCCGTTGCCAGGTTCACATAGTTTATCGATGCCGTCAACAGTATAAACCCTGCTATTATGGCAAATACGAATAAATATAATTTGTCGATATTCTCAGGGTTGTCGTAGAGCAAGGAAGTGTTGAAATGAACGTCATAAATTTCTTCCAGGCTGAAATTCGAATAGCCTTTAATGCTAAGTTCCTCTTGTTCAACATATTTGCGGATCTGATCATTTGTATATTCGTTCAGTTCAAACTGAAAATCTTTTTTTTGGCGACCGCTTTTTAGTTTCACATAAGTATAGCAGCTCATCCAAAACCAATCGCTTCCAATTATTTTCGTGTCCTCCTCGGGCAGCGAGTTGATGGAAACTATTGCATCGAAGAAAAGATGCGAAGGCCTGCTTTTCTTTTCGAAGACGCCGGTGATCGTATATTCGCGAATATGGGTTTTAAGTTTTTTGCCCAAAGCCTTTTCATCGCCGAAGATCATTTTGGAAACTTCGGTGGAAATAACGATAGAGTTTGCTTTGCTGAGCGATGAAAAATAGTCGCCTTCGACAAAATCAAAGTCAAATATCCTGAAAACATTCGAGTCGCCAAGGGTAATATCGGGAACTTCAAAAACCTCGTCGTTATAGATAAGGGTTGACATGTCGTTTACATCGGAAGGGTCGGAGAAAAATATTTTTGTTGCGTTATCGACGCCTGCCAGGTTTTTCTCGATTCTGTCGGCAAGCAGAAAAGGTGTCAGCGCGACAAATTCACTTTGGTCGTTGAGATTATATTCGGTTGTTATCCTGTAAATTTTATCATAATCCTTCCAATGCCTGTCGTAGCGGAACTCGCTTTGAACATAAAGGTAGATAAAGACAAAAACTGCGATCCCCAGGCTCAATCCAATAATGTTCAACAAAGAATACGCTCTTTGCCTATATAAAATTCGAAACCCTATTTTCAGATAATTTAAAAACACCTAAACTCCCTTCGTAATATTTTCGTTGATTATCTGGCCGTCGAAAAGATGCACGATTTTATGGCTATAAGCAGCATCCGACTGCGAATGAGTTACCATTACGATAGTTGTCCCTTCATTGTTCAGCCTGCCTAATATGTTCATGACTTCCTCGCCATGAAGCGAATCCAGGTTCCCGGTGGGCTCATCGGCAAGAATCAGCGGAGGCTTGGCAACCACGGCCCTTGCAACGGCTACCCTCTGCTGTTGCCCGCCCGAAAGCTGGGCGGGGAAGAGTTTTTTGCGGTAATCCAGCTCCATGCTGCTTATAACCTCTGCAACTCTTTGGCTGCGCGCCTTGCGCTTCCAGCCCAAATAAATTAGTGGCAGCTCGATATTTTCCCAGACCGTTAAATCGTCTATAAGATTGAAATTTTGAAAAACATAACCGATATTTAGTTTTCTGAGCAGGGTTTGTTGCTTCTCGCTCAAGGAATACACATCCTGGCCAAAGAAGAAATATTTGCCTGAAGTGGCATCGTCAATAAGCCCTAAAAGGTTGAGAAGAGTTGTTTTACCGCAACCGGAAGGCCCCATAATTGCTATGAAATCACCCTTTTCAACTCTAAAACTGACCTCCTTAAGTGCCACAGTCTCAACACCTTCAGCCCGAAATACCTTTGTTAATCCATTAGTTGCTATCATTAACCACAAACTTATGCTAAATCCTTTAATAATTGTTAACAAAGTTTAGCTAAGTCCGTGCCAACAACTATAAATACCGCAATTTCAGGCAGATATAAAATAATATTGTTTATCTGTAACTTATTATGTTCGAAATCGTCCATATTCTTGTACAGGCATGAACAGATTATAGTAATTTAGTATCATCATTTAGTTGTTTCATGCTCCAAAATTTTGATTCAAGATGACGAAAATAAAAGCTCGCCTGCTGATAGTTGACGATGACACCGATATCCTGCTTGCCGCAAAGATGTTTTTGCGCCAGCATATCGAGATAATCCATACAGAGAAAGACCCCAACAACATCCCTGATTTGCTTAAGACAGAGAATTACGACGTAATTCTGCTCGACATGAATTTTTCGAGGGATGCGACAAGCGGGAAAGAAGGCTTTCACTGGCTGAACGTGATCATGGCCGCCGACCCGGCAGCAACAGTTATATTTATTACCGGTTACGGTGATATCGAACTGGCCGTCCAAGGCATAAAGCAGGGAGCCTCAAATTTTATCCTCAAGCCATGGGAGAACAAAAAACTGCTTGCCACCATAGAGGCTTCCATAAAGATGCGCGAGTCGAAACTAGAGATCCTGAACCTTAAATCGGCTCAGAAAGTACTGATCTCGAACCAGGACGATAAATACAACAAGCTGATAGGCAGTTCGCCGGCAATGAAAAAGATACTTGCCATTGCCATGAAAGTAGCCCGGACCGATGCCAACGTCTTGATACTAGGCGAGAACGGAACGGGCAAGGAGGTTATTGCCAGGGCAATTCACAGGGCCTCCAAAAGAAGCGGGAACGTGTTCATCAATGTCGATCTGGGAGCAATAACCGAAAGCCTTTTCGAGAGCGAGCTTTTCGGATATAAAAAAGGAGCCTTTACCGATGCCAAGGAAGACAGGGCCGGAAGGTTCGAGGTGGCGAGCAAGGGAACAATCTTCCTTGATGAAATAGGTAATCTGTCGCAGCCGTTGCAATCCAAGTTATTGAGCGTCTTGCAGAGCAGGAAAGTTATCCGCCTTGGCTCAAACAAAGAAATACCCATCGACGTAAGGCTGATTTGCGCAACCAATATGCCCCTGACGAAGATGGTAAGCGAAAACAAATTCAGGCAGGACCTGCTTTACAGGATAAACACGGTTGAGATTACCGTTCCCCCTTTGCGCGAGCGCACCGAGGACATACAGGCATTAAGCGAACATTATCTTAATATTTATTGCAAGAAGTATAAAATCCCGAAAAAACGAATTAGTTCAGGTACTTTGAAAAGACTGGAAATGCACGACTGGCCGGGAAATATCAGAGAGTTGCAACATTCTGTGGAAAGAGCTGTCATCCTCTCCGAATCCAACATACTCGAACCTCATGATTTCTTTATTGTAAGAGAAAAAAACGATGATGCCGGTTTTGCGCCCGGAAACATGAACCTTGAGGAAGTGGAGAAAATGCTCATCAGGAAAGTTGTCGATAAACACGGCGGGAATATCAGCAGGGCATCTAAAGAATTGGGCTTGACAAGAGCATCCCTCTACAGAAGGATAGAAAAGTATGGCATTTAAAAGTTTCCGCCTTCAAATAATAGTAAGGGTTGTGTTGCTTGCATCAACCCTGGCAATAGTGTTGCTGGTTTTTGAAAACGATGCATATTTCGTTAGTTCGATAATATTATTGGCTCTTTTTGTCCTGCAGATGATTTCCCTGATCCGTTATGCGGAACAAACAAACAGAAAACTCATAAAATTGTTCGAGTCCATCCGGTTTACCGATTTTACAACTAAATTTTCAGACAACGATTTGGGAAGGAGCTTCCAGGAGCTAAATGCCGAATTCAATCAGGTAATCGATGCCTTCAATAAGAACAAAACCGAAAAGGAAGAACATTTCAATTATTTGCTTACTGTTATACAACATGTTAGCATTGGCATAATAGTTTTTAAACGGGACGGGACCGTCGATGTTTATAACAATGCCGTCAAAAAGTTGTTGCAGGTTAGCTCGCTGAGGAACATTAAAAACCTGAAATCCGTTTCGGAGGACCTGCCGGAGGTTTTGCTGGGAATGAGAGCCGGCGAAAAGGAGTTGGTGAAGCTTTTCGTTGATGACGAATTAATACAACTCTCCATTTATGCAACACAGTTCAAGATGCGCGGCGAGGAGTTCTTGTTGGTTTCTTTCCAGGACATCAACCCCGAACTGGAGCAAAAAGAAATTGAATCCTGGCAAAAGCTGATCAGGGTTTTGACCCATGAGATAATGAACTCCATAACACCAATATCGTCCCTCGCGGCAACGGTTTCCGATATTATCGAAGACACTCGCGTAAAGAACCCTCCCAAGAGAAAGGCTGACATAGAAGCCTATGAGGATGTCGCACATGCGATGCAGACCATCGAAAAACGCAGCAAAGGCCTTTTAAACTTCGTTGAGATATATCGCAACCTTACGAGGATACCAAAACCAACTTTTCGTTATTTCGAGGTTAAAGACCTGATCGACAGGGCATCGGAATTGCTTGCCACAAAATTTGAAGAACTTGAAATCAAGGTGAGGATTAAAATCCTGCCTTCCGAGCTTAAAATCCTTGCCGACCCCGACTTGATCGACCAAGTAATAATAAACCTTCTGTTAAACGCCATTGACGCTGTTAAAGGCCTGAAAAAGCCCGAAATAAACATAATTGCATCCATAAACCTGAACAACAGGGTAACCATAGAAATAAGCGACAATGGTAACGGCATAAAACCCGACATACTCGACAAGATATTTATGCCTTTCTTCACATCAAAGAAAACAGGTTCCGGTATAGGTTTAAGCTTGTCGCGGCAGATAATGCAGATGCATAAAGGAAGTATCAGCGTGAGGTCGAAACAAAACGAAGGGGCAGCCTTTACGATAATATTTTAAGTTTTTTCTCGCATAAACGATAAAGATTGAGCATTTCATCGATTATTGCTTAATTTTGCAAAAACTGGATTTTATATGGTAAATAAAACCACTAACAGATACCCCATAAGCTCACTTATCGAGAATAGGTGGAGCACCCGGGCTTTTTCGGGCAGTAAAGTTGAAGAAGGGAAATTAAACAGCATACTCGAAGCCGGGTTATGGGCTGCCTCTGCCTTTAACGAGCAGCCATGGCGATTTATAGTCGGAAGAAAAGGAAGCGAGACTTATGACAAAATTCTTTCTACCTTGGTCGAATGGAATCAAAGATGGGCCGGGAAAGCCGGTGTCCTGGTCTTAAATATCGCGAAGAATACATTTACGCACAACAACAAACCCAATGCAACATGCAATTACGATTTGGGCCAGGCCGCGGCATTTATGTCAATAGAAGCCGTGAACCAAGGCTTGTGCAGCCATCAAATGTCGGGTTTCGATGCCCAAAAAGCAGCCGAAATCTTCAATATCAACAGAGGATACAACATTGTTTCTGTAACGGCAATCGGGTATTACGGCGATGCAGAAGAATTACCTGCCGATATGCAAAAGTCTGAAAATGAAGAGAGAAGCCGCAAAAACTTCAATACGATGGTATTTACCGGCAAGTTTGAAAATTAACGGAATAATTATTTAAGTCATGAGATTTTATATCGCCTTGTTAATAATAGGTTCAGCATTTCTTTTCTCTTGTGGAGGAGGCAATAAAAGCAGCAAATCACATTCGGCGAAGAAAAAAAATATTATTAAAGTACCTGTTTTCAATGGTGATTCGGCATATTATTTTGTTGAGAAACAAGTTTCCTTCGGCCCGCGCGCTGTAGGGTCAAAAGCACATAAGGAATGTGGGGACTGGCTGATTAAAAAACTCGAGGAATATTCCGATACCGTTATCGTTCAGCCTTTTAAGGCAAGGACTTATGATAAGGTAACGCGCTCGGCCAAAAATATAATATCATCCTTCAACCCAAAAAACCCAAATAGGATATTGCTAATGTCGCATTGGGACTCGCGACCTTTTGCCGACCACGACACTGACACATCCATGCACAACACTCCCATTGACGGTGCCAACGACGGCGCCAGCGGAGTTGGCATTCTTTTGGAAATGGCAAGGCTCATGAAGGAACAAAAACCTGAAATCGGGATTGATATTGTCTTGCTCGACCTCGAGGATTGGGGGCCACCTAAGGATCTTCAAATGAGCGATGAGGAAGCATGGGGCCTGGGCGCCCAATACTGGAGCAAGAACCCCCATGCTTTGGGATATACCGCCCGTTATGGTATTTTGCTCGATATGGTAGGAACCAAGAACCCTGTTTTCCCAAGGGAATATTTCTCACAGGAGTTCGCCTCCTTTGCCCTTGATATTGTGTGGGACAATGCCAGCGACCTGGGTTATGGCGATGTTTTCGTGAACCGCCAGGGCGGGGCAACTACCGACGACCATTATTTTGTCAACACTATTGCCAACATCCCCACCATCGACATCATACATCTCGACAGGAATTCTATAAACGGTTCTTTCTTCGATTATTGGCACACAACAGGCGATAATATGCAGAATATTGACAAATCAACTCTCGAAATGGTGGGCAAGGTGTTGATGAGGACAGTTTACCATGAATGATTAGGTTTCCTTGAATATAGCAGTGATTATTAGGATAACTGAAGTTTCGCATACCAACACTAGGCCTTAATATATTTGTTATCAGATGGTTATATATTATATAAATTGCTTAGTGAAACTTAGTGCCTTCGTGGCAAGGTGTTGATAATTAGCCACTAAGACTCTAAGACACTAAGGAAACACAAAGTATGACATTACTTATTATGGAATTTATATACTATTGATATTCATTATGTTAACACATTTCAATATTTAATAAGTCGCAGGTTGTCAAAGTTTATTTATATAAACGCGAGACTTCAGTAGGATAATCACCGATTGCGGAATCCGAAACGGTCAAGCTCTTATTAAATTGTTGTGTTTTCGTAATTAAAATAATACTTTTCGGTAGTTTTTCCGTAAGCACCTTTATCGTTTACTTTATATTCGTCAAAATTAACATCACAAGCGGTTCTTAATGTTTTACCTTTAAGTTGTTTTTCAAAATCAATAATTGAGTCAGCTGAATTTATATCATGCATACTCAAATTGAATTATCTTTTTAAAAAGTTCCTCCCCGATTTTTTCAATTACCCCGACCACTAAAGCATTTCCCATAAAAAACGCTCGTTTTGTATCGGTAATCCCATCAAGTTTGGTGTGATTGTCCGGAAACATATTTAAGCGTTCTAATTCGATTGGTGTCAATCTTCGTAAACCTCTGTCGGAAACAATTACGTGTTTAAATCTTGAAGGTGATTTTCCTCCTTCTCCTGTTATTATTGTTCTCGAAGCATTATCAGAAGCGTCCGGATAAATCATTCCACCTTCTGAATATTTATAAACAAACCCATCTGGCGATTTTCGTTCTATCGTTTTTGCACCTTTTAAATATTCCCATTTTGGTTTGTCATTTTCATCAATGAAAAATTCAGGTGTTACTTCCCCATTTTGTAAAACATCAGCCAAAACAGTTTTCTCTCCATTATAATATGGTTCTGTTTTAGTTGTATAAACTTTGCCCTTTATAAGCAAACCGGTATTTTGAAATGGCGATGATTTCCCGTTTTTATTGAAGTTGTTAGTTATTTCCACTAAATCTCCCTTTAACTCGACTTCTTGAACGGAATTTGTTCTAACCACAGGAAAAGCATTTGCAATAGTTCCCTCTTCGGTTAGCCAATTAGTTTTATTGGATTTCTGAATTCTTCTGTAGGCTTCTGTTGATTTATGATAACCAATAAAGAAAACCCGCCTTCTTCTTTGTGGCATTCCATATTCTGCTGCATTTATAACTCTCCATTCTACTGCATAGCCCAAATCATTTAAGCTTTGTAGCATTACAGCAAAATCACGACCTCTTTGTTTTGCAGGGGATTTCAGAAGTCTATCGACATTCTCTAAAAACAAGTACGTTGGCTTGTTTTTTTTGCTCTCTAAAATTTTATGGATTGACCACCAGAGAACCCCTTTCTTTCCTTTAAGACCTTTTGAATTGTGTAATGTTGTTGCAACAGAATAATCCTGGCAAGGAAAACCGCCAACTAATATGTCGTGATCCGGAATTTCTTCTACATTTCTTGTTACGACTATATTAATATCTTCATTTGAGTGATTCTTTTTTCCAAACCGTTCTTCATAAACCATTGATGCGTGTTGTATTTTGGTTGAAGGTTCCCATTGGTTGCTCCAAACAACCTTGAAATTGTTGTTTTTCTCAAGACCTAGTCTGAAACCTCCAACCCCGGCAAACAGTTCCGCGACTTTCAATTTGTTATTTTCCATTTTCTTGAGATTTATAATAATTAATTTTTTCTTCTGCTACTTTTAGTATTTCGGAAGTAGATTCCGTGTGTTTTAGTTCTTCTGCAATTTTTTCCGAGTACCAATTTATTACTAATCGACTTTTGGAAAGTCCATAAAACTTTGCAAGTCTTAGGATTTGCTCCATTGTTGGTTTTCTTTCATTTTTCTCAAATTTGCTAATCAAAGATTGGTCGATATCTACTTCAGCCGCAACTTTTCGCAGTATCAAATCTTTTTTCTCTCTGGCACATTTTAAGGTGTCTCCTAATGTTTTCATTGGTCAAAATTGTTTTAGACAAATATTGTCCAAAATTATGAAAATACCTTGGATTCCCAAATTTAATAACAGATCGTTTTGTTCGGGTGTCGGCAGGAAAGCTATGCGCTTTTGGTTTTTCGGCATGAAACACAACTAATCGGCATGTCCGTAAATAATATCTTGCCATTTTAATTCCAAATTATTACTTTTGGATTCTAATTATTATTCTAGTGATGAAAGATATTAATCATAACCCGGAATTAAAACTAGCTTACGATTTTGTTCAATATACCGACAAAAACATTTTCCTTACTGGAAAAGCCGGGACAGGTAAAACAACTTTTTTGCAAGATTTAAAGGAACACTCACCAAAAAGGATGATAGTGGTTGCCCCCACAGGTGTTGCCGCCATTAATGCAGGAGGAGTAACTATCCATTCCTTTTTCCAATTGGCTTTTGGGCCGAACATACCCGGTTATACCGATATCGAAGCCCAGAAATCCATGAGGTTCAGTTCGCAAAAACGAAATATCATCAAGAGCCTCGACCTCTTGGTTATTGATGAAATAAGTATGGTAAGGGCCGATTTGCTGGATGGCATCGATGAGGTATTGCGCAGGTTCCGCAGGAACAACGAGCCCTTTGGAGGCGTGCAAATGCTGATGATAGGCGATATGCAGCAGTTGCCGCCGGTAGTTAGGGGCCAGGAATGGAATTTATTGAGACAGCACTACGACACAGCATTCTTTTTCAGTAGCCTGGCACTTAAGAAAACTAGTTTTATAACAATCACCTTAAAGCATGTTTACAGACAAAAAGACGAACATTTTGTTGAAATACTCAATAAGATACGCGACAAACAAATGGACGAAAAGGCATTGGGAATTCTCAACAGCAGATATATACCTGATTTCGATCCCGGCGATGAAAACTACATTATCTTAACTACCCATAATGCCAAAGCCCAATCGATAAACAACAAAAAACTTGCTGAATTAAAGCCAAAATCATTTTATTATGATGCTGAGGTAAAAGGTAATTTCTCTGAATATAATTTCCCGACGGATGAAAAACTTGAGTTGAAACTAGGCTCGCAAGTGATGTTTGTTAAAAACGATCCTGAGCCGGACAAAAAGTTTTTCAACGGAAAAATAGGAGTAATTAGTTCCATATCAAAAGATGAAATATTAGTAAGATGCCCCGACGACACAGAGGAAATTGAAGTCCGCCCTCTAGTTTGGGAAAACATCAAATACAGCATCGATCAGCAAAGCAAAGAGATTAGCGAAAGCGTTGAAGGTACATTCACTCAGATCCCGCTTAAACTTGCCTGGGCAATAACTATTCATAAATCGCAAGGACTAACATTCGACAAGGCAATCATCGATTCGGAACTGGCCTTCGCCCACGGCCAGGTTTATGTGGCTTTGAGCCGATGCCGTTCGTTGGAAGGAATGGTGCTGAGCACACGGTTCTCCACCCAAAGCCTGAAAACAGACCACCTAATCGACAGTTTCAGCAATAGTGCCGAGAAAAGCCAACCTGACGAAAAACGCCTGAAACAATCAAAGGCTGAATATATTGAAAAAACCCTGGTAGATTTATTCAATTTTGAACTCTTAAGGAGCAACTTACAATGGCTGCGGAGGCTATCTTACTCGAACAAAAGACATGTCTTGGAAACTAATATCGATATGCTTGACAAAGTTCAGGACGATTTCAATAAGAACATATTTGAAGTGGGAAAGAAATTCAGCCCACAATTACACAATCTGTTGCTCAACAACCACGATGCAGGCAATAATGATGAGCTGCAGGAAAGGATAAAGAAAGCCGTTGAATATTTCTTGGGGAAATTGCGCGGCATCGTCAGCGAGAAAATTTCAAGCTATAGCATCGAGAGCGACAATAAAGAGATAACAAAGAAACTTCAGAAAGCCGAAAAGTTCGTCCTTGAGGAACTGGCCTTTAAGACACAATGTCTGGAATACTGCACCAATGGCTTTGCCTTAAACGATTATTTGCAATTTAGGGCCAAAGCCTCCATGGAGCCGCCCACAAAGGCCGAATCAAAAAGCCGGGGAAAACAAGCAGTGAGCGTCGAAGTCCACAATCCGGACTTATATAAAACAATTAAGGCCTGGAGGGATACACTTGCCGTTGAGAGCGATGTTAGCCATTTTATGATCATGCCGTTAAAAACTATGAGGGCGCTTAGCAACCAGGCCCCATCCAATATGGAAGAGTTAAAAATGGTTCACGGTATGGGGAGGAAGAAGATCGAAGCTTTCGGGGAAGAGATACTTGAAATAATAAAGCATTTCCGCAAAAACAACGAAGTTAAAATACTAGATGCTGAATTGCCCAAAAAGAAGAAGAAAAGCCCTAAAACAGATACCAGACTCGTGAGTTTGGAATTATGGGAAAAACACAGGGACGTGGAAAAAGTTGCAAAAGAAAGGTCTTTGGCGGTCTCAACTATACTTGGTCATCTAATAACCTTCGTTGGTTCAGCTAAACTATCGGTAAATGAATTTATCAGCGAAGATAAACTGAATAAAATTATCCCCTACTTCGAAAAAGATCTTGAAATTCCTTTAAGCGAAATCATAGAACAAACAGGTAGCGAATTTAGTTATAACGATTTAAGATTCGTCAGGGAGCACTTGAGATGGTTGAAAACCAATGAATGAGATGTCATCCATTTATCCTGAAAACACCGATATACTATTAAACCGCAAAAAAAAATCCCGCTTTGAGCGGGATTTTCATTTTATTTTGATCGGCTATCTACATCGCTTTCACTGCATCGATAAGTTGTGGGAGAACTTTGAAAACATCGCCTACAATACCATAATCGGCCGCCTCGAAAATAGGGGCTTCCGGATCTTTGTTGATGGCAACTATGACTTTCGAAGAACTTACACCGCCCAAATGTTGTATGGCACCTGATATTCCAAAGGCGAAATACAGGTTGGGGGCAATAATCTTTCCGGTCTGGCCAACATGTTCTGTATGCGATCGCCATCCCTCGTCGGAAACAGGACGCGAGCATGCCATACCGGCACCAAGCAGGTCGGCAAGTTCTTCCAGGCCGCCCCAATTATCGCCACTCTTCATTCCACGTCCGCCCGAAACAACTATTTCAGCATCGTTGAGCAAGACTTTTCCAGTAATTTTATTGGTTTCGTTTACAACAGTGTTGAAATCAGCATCGTCAGCTGCTGCGTCAAATGCTTCAATGGTCGCTGTGCCAGCAGTTTCGGCCAACTCAAACGAATTTTGCGAAAGTGTTACAACTTTTATGTCGGCATTAATTTGAACATTGGCAAATGCCTTTCCGGTAAACACTTTTTTCTTGATCACGAAAGGGTCGAAAGAAGAAGGAAGTGCTGTTGCGCCCGAAACCAACCCGGCATCGAGCTTTACCGAGACCCTGGGGGCAAGAGCCTTGCCAAGGTTGTCGTGGGCAAAAACCACAACTTTAGCACCCTCCTTGTTGGCGGCGGCGGCAATAGCCTTTGACAATGCCTTGTTGTCGAGGCTCCCAAACCTGTTGTCTTCGAGTTTTAAAACTTTTGAGGCGCCATAATTCGCTAATTTGTTTAATTCGTCATCGGCAACCTCACCAACCGAAAGGGCCGTAACCGACGAATCCATTTCTTTTGCGATGGCAGCTGCATACGAAACCAGCTCAAAACTTAATTTCTTGAATTTCCCGTCCCAATTTTCCGTATATACTAGTATTGACATTTTTTTTGATTTTAAATTATTAATTATTGTTTAATGGTTTCATTGTTCCCGAGGGTTCCGGAAACAATCGAACCCCCATTATAACACCTTTGCTTCCTCGTGCAACAATGTTATCAATTCTTTGGCATTTTCCTCGTCAACCATTTTACATGCCGCTTTTGGGGCAGGAAGCTCATAGTTTACATAAGAGGTTTTTTCGTGTGCATCAACAGCCGCAACAACATTCAAAGGTTTTTTGCGAGCCATCATAATTCCGCGCATGGCAGGGATACGGGGTTCCTTTGCTATACCTTTTTGAACTATTGCAACAAGCGGGCCTGTAATGCTAAGCAATTGCGAACCGCCGTCAATCTCACGGTTTACGGTAAATTTATCGCCATCGATGCTGATACCCGAAACAGCGGAAACAGAGTTGAAATCGAGCATTTCGGCCAACATGCCGCCAACGGCGTTTCCGTTGTAATCAGAAGCTTCAATACCTGCAAGTATCAAATCGTAGTCCTTTGCGACTTCGGCAAGCTGTCTGGCCACGAAATAAGCATCCCTGGCGGGAACGTCAACCCTTATCGCATCGTCGGCACCAACTGCAAGGGCTTTGCGGAGCGTGGGCTCGGTGGTTTTTTCGCCAACGTTGGCAACTGTGATCTTATCGACGCCACCGGCCTCTTTCAGCTCCATGGCACGGGTTAGGGCCAGTTCGTCCCACGGATTTATTATCCACTGAACACCGGCATCGTCAAAGGAAGTATTGTCGCCCGTAAACCTGACCTTGGTGGTTGTATCGGGAACATTACTTATTAAAACAAGTATTTTCATATTAATTAAATTTGTTAAAATTATATATTTCGATTCGTTTTTGGCAAAACAACAAATTTCGTAAAAAAACCATTACGATTTACAATGCATGCATACTATATTTTGAAAAAACAAAAACAAATCCTTTAGGATAAGTCATGATAGAATACAGAATCGGGTTTTAGAGAAAGTCTTTTAAAACCCTAAAGATATCATATTGCAAGAAAACCGGCTATTCTGCTAATCTTTCAGCACATCCCGGGAGATAACAATTTTTTGTATCTCGGAAGTACCTTCGTAGATCTGTGTCAGTTTGGCCTCACGCATAAGGCGCTCTACATGATATTCCTTGACATATCCATAACCGCCATGGATTTGAACTGCCTCGGTTGTAACTTCCATCGCCATATCCGCTGCATATTGTTTGGCCATGGCACTGGCAACGGTAATGGGTTTATTATTATCCTTCAGCCAGGCTGCTTTCAAACAAAGGTTACGCGCATTTTCAATCTTAACCGCCATATCGGCCAGTTTAAAGGCAATAGCCTGATGATTAGCCAATTCCGTTCCAAAAGCCTTACGTTCCTTAGCATATGCAGTGGCTCTTTCCAGTGCACCTGAGGCTATGCCTAAAGCTTGTGAGGCTATGCCTATCCTTCCTGCTTCCAAAACCATCATGGCAAATTTAAAACCAAAACCATCAGCACCGATACGGTTTTCCTTTGGTACTTTTACGTCGCTGAACATTACCGAGTGCGTATCCGACGAACGCATGCCCATTTTATCTTCATGAGGTCCCAGGCTAATTCCGGGAGTGTTTTTTTCAATTATAAAGGCATTTATCCCTCTATGTTTTTTCTCAGGATGGGTTTGGGCCATCACTATATAAGTCGAAGCAGAATTTGCATTTGAAATCCAGTTTTTAGTGCCGTTCAACAGATAGTAATCGCCTTTGTCCTCTGCCGTAGTATGCTGATGTGTGGCATCGGATCCGGCTTCGGGTTCCGACAATAAAAACGCACCAATTATTTCTCCGCTTGCCAAAGGTGTAAGATACTTTTTCTTTTGCTCATCATTGCCGAATTTGTCGAGGCCAAAACATACCAACGAATTGTTTATCGACATAATAACACTGGTTGCAGCATCGATTTTCGATATTTCTTCCATGGCCAGCACATAGGAAACAGTGTCCATGCCACTGCCGCCATATTCCGGATCCACCATCATGCCCATAAATCCAAGTTCGGCAAGGTTTTTTATATGTTTTTCGGGGAAAACAGCCTTCTCGTCCCTTTCAAGCACATCCTGGATCAACTCTCTTTGAGCATAGTCGCGGGCTGCCTGTTGTATCATTAATTGCTCTTCGCTAAATTCAAAATCCATAATTCCATTCTATTTATTTCAGAGGCAAATCTAGTTAATTAATTTATAGAAATGGCTCTAAATAAGATTTGGTTTATTAAGCGCCGTCTTGTTGAAATCGTCAACTAATTCATCTATAATATGCTGTACTGGTTTAAGTTCATCTATCATTGCAGAAACCTGTCCGATCTCTAGTTCACCATCTATCGTATCACCTTCGAACATGCCCATTTTTGCCCTGCCTTTTCCAAGCAGTACGGCCAATTGCTCACGGCTAGCCCCTTCGCTTTCGGCTTTTTCAACTTTCCGGAAAAACTCGTTCTTTATCAAGCGCACCGACACCAGGCTCTTAAGCACAAGCTTTGTTTGCCCGTCGCCGGCATCAAAAACCGATTGTTTGAAATTATCATGAGCTGAGGATTCTTTTGAAACAGCAAACAAGCTTCCTATTTGAACCCCGTCGGCACCCAAGGTCAAAGCAGCATATATAGCCTTGCCTGAAGCAATGCCTCCTGCGGCAATTATCGGTATATCAATAACTTGTCGTAGCATAGGAATCAGAACCATAGTTGTGGTTTCCTCGATTCCATTATGTCCACCGGCTTCAA